>NZ_JBIVMI010000021.1:138965-153014 GCF_044753005.1 Kitasatospora sp. NPDC088548 | reverse complement strand
GGGCCAGACGGTCACCCTGAAGTTCGCCGGCACCGAGGACGTCTCGCTGCAGACCAGCTTCGTGATCGACGACACCGCGATCACCACCAGCTGACGGTTCGTCACAAGGCGGTGAGTGACTGGCCGCAGGCCGCCCGGGCTCGCTCCGGGCGGCCTGCGTGTGCTGTCCCCTCCCGGGGGGGGGGCGATCGCGGGGGCGGCGCGGTTCCTCCGGCCGGTGCTGCGCCTGTCGCTAGCGTCGGGCGAACCGCGTGATCGTGACGTCGTTGTCGAACGAGGTGCGGTCGATGACCTCGAAGAGGGTGGGGCTGAACTCCCCGTTGAATACGGGGATCCCCGATCCGGCGACCACGGGGTAGCTCTTGATGATCAGTTCGTCGATCTCGGGCAGCAGCGCGCCGGCGAGGAGGCCGCCGCCGCAGAGCCAGATGTCCTGGCCCTCCTCCTGCTTGAGGTCGCGGACCAGGGCGAGCGGATCGCCGGCGACCACGGTGACGTCCGGGTCGGTGTCGGGCGCGAGCGTACTCGACACGACGTACTGGCGCAGGTGGGCGTAGGGGCTAGTGAAGCCCGCCTGGAGGCCGGGGCGGTAGCTGCCGAGCCCCATCAGCACGGTGTCGAAGCGCCGGTTCGGGGCGTCGGCGAGGCCGTGGGCGGCGCGCATGAAGGTGGGGACGGTCTCGGGATGGCGGGCGATGGTCCACTCGGTGTAGGCGGCGGCCTGCTTCTCGTCACCGAGCGGGTAGAAGTCGAACTCTCCGCCGGGGCCGGCGATGTAGCCATCGATGGAGACGGCGACGTAGTACACGAGCTTTCGCAACAGCAACCTCATCGGTAGTACTCTGTCTGAAGTGGTTTGAACGTAGTACTACGACTGGAGTGGTGTCAATGGCGCGCAGGAACGACCAGCGGCGGGCCGCCCTCGTCGACGCCGCGATCGAGGTGCTGGCCAGGGAGGGCGCGCGCGGACTGACCTTCCGGGCGGTCGACACCGAGGCCGCCGTGCCGGCCGGCACCGCGTCCAACTACTTCTCCAACCGCGACGACCTGCTCACCCAGGCGGGCGCCCGGGTCTACGAACGTCTCCAGCCCGACCAGGCGACGATCGACCGGCAGCGGACGGGCGCGTCGGACCGGGAGCTGTACGCGACGCTGATGCGCGAACTGGTCGAGCGGGTCAGCGGCTTCCGCACGGGTTACCTGGCGCTGCTCGAACTGCGCCTGGAGGCCACCCGGCGCCCCGGTCTCCGCACCGTGCTGACCGAACGGGTCCGCGCCGACCTCGAAGCCAACGTGGCCTACCACGTGGCCGCCGGCCTGCCCGGCGACGCGACCGCCGTCCGGCTGCTCTACCTGGCGTTCAACTGGCTGATCGTCGAACAGCTCACCCTGCCCGGAGTCTTCTCGGAGGCCGAGCGCGAACAGCTCGTCACGGCCGCGGTGGACCGCATCGTGGCTCCGTGACGCGCCGCGGAAACGGCCCCGCCCGCCCGGTGGCCCGACCGGACAGGACCTCCCGGCCGCTCATGTGATCGCCGCTTGACCGGGAACCGACTCGATCGTTCTTCGGCACACGTGAATGGAGTCGAGATCTTCGGTGGCCGCGCCGGAAGTCGGCCGGTCCGACTTCCGGCGCAGCGGTGCTTCCCGGGCTTCCGGCGCGGGGTCTACCGCACCTCCGGCGGCCGCGCCACCTCCGGGACGCACGGCTCATTGGGCTCGCAGCTCATCGGGCAGATCTCGGGCTCGCACGGGGCCTCCGGGCAGTTCTCCGGCTCGCAGCTCTGCGGACAGTTCGGTGAGCACTGCGACGGGCCGAGCCACACCTGCTCGTAGATGCTCTGCCGCATACGGCCGAGCGGCTCGCCGTTCACGATCTGCGACAGCGTGTCGTGCAGGACGTTGCCGACCGGCCACTGCCTGGCCATGACGCACGGGTACACCGTGCCGTCGGGAGTGACACAGAGCTTGCCCTTCCAGCAGTGCCCGCACAGGCCGGAGAGCCGCGATTCCCGCGACATGACCTCTTGCGCCCGCCCGAACTCCCTGATGCGCCCGACCTTGACGTAGCGGACACCCAGCCCCTCGAGGAACCGCGTGGTGCGGTTGAGATCGTCCTCGTCCTGATCGATGGCGATGACCGAGGCCCGGGCCCCGACGCCGTGGCCGATGAGCTTCTTCAGGTTGCCGATCGTGCGCGTGTGGCTCGTCCTCACCTTGGTCACGGCGTCATGGACCGCGGGGTCGCAGGAGTAGACGGACGTCGCGAAGAGGATGTCGTTCTCGGCGGCGTAGTCGAGCGTTTCGTCGGTCAGGCGGGTCAGGTTGGAAAAGACCTCGATGAAGTCGTACCCGGTCTTCTTGGCCAACCTCAGGAGATGGTCGAAGTCGGAGTTCAACTGAGGCTCGCCGCCGATGAACTGGATCTTTCGACAGCCCAGCCGGTAGGCCTCTTCGATGACTCTCTCGTAGTGCTCTGTGGACAGGAGGTCGCGGTATCCGCTGTTCGGATGCGAGTCCGCGTAGCAGTGCACGCACTGCAGATTGCAGCGGTTGGTCAGTTCGAGCCAGAGGAAGTCGAGACCGTTCGGCGTCGCGCCGTTGTGATCCATCCGGAATACCTGCCCATCTCCTCCCCGTTCTGGCGCCACTCTCGCATCCACCGGCCGACGGGTGCCCGCCCAGGACCGTCGGCCTACGCCGGAGGGGTGACAGGGGTTCGCGACGCACGTGCTGCCGGCCATGGGCCCGGCTGTCAGAGGTGCGCAGTACGGTGCGGCCATGGCAGCCCGGATCGATCTGACACTCGACTGCGCGGACGCGCAGCTCCTCGCCGCGTTCTGGAAGACGGCGCTCGGCTACATCGACGAGCCACCGCCCGCTCCCTTCACAACGCGCGAGGAGTGGCTCGCACAGTTCGATCTGCCGGACGACGACTCCGAGGACGACGGCGCGTGGCTCTGCGATCCCGACGGTGTCGGCCCCCGGCTCTCCATCCTCAAGGTTCCCGAGCCCAAGGCGGCCAAGAACCGGCTCCACCTCGACGTCCGGGTGCCCGGACACGGCACTCCCGACGAGCGGTGGGCGCGGATCACGGCGGAGTCCGAACGGCTGGTGAAGGCGGGCGGGAGCGTCCTGGAGAAGTTCGACGGACACCACCTGGTGATGGCCGACCCGGAGGGCAACGAGTTCTGCGTCGCCGCGGCCCCGGCGTGAAGGCCCCGCCAGGGCGAGCCCTTTCGTCGTTCCGTACGGCTCGGCCGAGGTAGGGGGCCGGCCTGTGTCGAAAGGTCGAGCCGAAAGCCGTCCCGCAACCGGGCGGCGCGGTGAGATCGTGATGGCCGGTACCGGCACCGCAGGGAGTGGGGGCTCCGTTCATGGGCAACTTCGAGATCGACGAGGCGTTGGTGCGCTCCCTGCTGCGTGAGCAGCATCCGGATCTCGCCGGGCTGGACCTCCGGCCGGTGGCCGCCGGATGGGACAACCAACTGTGGCGCATCGGTGGAGAGTTGGCTGTACGTATGCCGCGCACGCCACGCGCCCCCGATCTCCTGCGCAAGGAGTGGCGGTGGCTGCCCGTCCTGGCCCCGCGCCTTCCGCTCCCGGTGCCGACCCCGGTACGGACCGGTGAACCGTCCTCGCGCTTCCCGAGGCCGTGGACCATCGCGACCTGGGTCCCCGGCGAACCGGGCGACCGCGCCCCGATCACCCGCGACGACCATGCAGCCGCCACGTTGGCGCGTTTCCTCAGGGCGCTCCACCGGAATGCGCCCGCCGGGGCGCCGGCCGGTTCGACCCGCGGCGTCCCGCTCAGGACGCGCACGCGCGAATTCGACGAGAAAGTCCACGTCATTGCCTCCAGTGACGTCGCCACTGACGTCCGGGAGGTCTGGGACGAGGCCGTCTCGGCGCCCGCGTGGGAAGACCGGCCGGTGTGGCTCCACGGAGACCTGCACCCCGCGAACGTCGTCATCTCGGACGGGACGCTCTCCGGTGTGATCGACTTCGGTGACCTCTGCGTCGGCGATCCGGCCACGGATCTCGCGGCCGCTTGGTTGCTCCTTCCCGCAGGCGCGGCTCCACGGTTCTTCGACGCGTACGCCGACGTGGACGAGACGATGATCCGGCGCGCACGGGGGTGGGCCGTCCTGCGCGCCGTCTCCCTCATCGGCATCGGCCGAGCCTGGGAGCGCGGGCTCCCGGGCGGCCAGCCGACGTGGGGGCGCGCGGGCCGGGCGGCGCTCGCCCGGGTTCTCGCAGCCGGCTGAGGGCTGTGTCACAACTGGGCAGGGCGCTCCGACAGTTCCCGGCCGGTGACGCCGGTGACACCGGTGCGGGACGGGCCGGCCCGGGAATCACGGAGTTGGTGAAGTCGTGCGTGGGGCAGCGGCCCCACGCACCGCTTCACGGGGGTCACGCCCGGGTCACCAGCGGTCGATGCCCATCGTGTTCGCCGCGGAGTGGATCGCGTTGTAGTGCGGGATCGACATGTCGGACTTCTTGTCCTTCGCGGGAAGGTTCCGGTCGGTCTGCCGGAACTCGTCGCGCGCCGCGGCGAGCAGGCTGGTCCCGTAGCTGACCGGCACGTCGTCCTTCCCGTGGACGGGGTGCGACTTGGCCGCCGTCTGGCTTCCGGCGTTGGCCAGGATGCTCCGGGCCTGGTTGTAGGCGGCCGGCTTGATCGTCTTGGGGTTTCGGTGCTCCGCCAGTGCACGCGCACCGGGCGCCGCCACGGCCTTCCCGGTGCCGGCGACGGCGGGGGTGGCCGGCGAAACCGGCCCGGCCGCGGCGGCGTGGGACGACGCCGGTACGGCCGCCGACAGCAGGGCGGAGGCGACGAGGGCACCGAGGACACTGATCAGACGTCGAACGTTCATGACCTGCCTAACGGCCCGGCGGCGGGCGGGTCACGGTTCGTAGCGGCACACGTAGCGGCACACCGGCCGGCACCTTGGGGGGCGGGTGAGGATCGACTGGCGTGCCATCCGCACCCGGACAAGGCCGAAGCGGCTCGCAGGGGGAATGCTCCCGGTCTCCGTCGTCCGGATCTCATCGGCCGGTGAGCCCGCCGACCCGGCTGACTGCCGGCCCGTCGAGTCCCAAGACCCCCGTGAAGCCGTCGACCACCTCTTCACCGCCCTCGACCCGCTCGCCCACCCCGCCCGGATGCGCGCGCTCGCCACGTGGGTGCAGGGCCTGGCCCGGAATGACGGTGACATGGGCCGACTCCGGCCGCTGCTCGGCGAGTTGGAGACCCGCGGACTGTACGGACGCAGGCTCGCCGCCTTCGCCGCGGCCATCGGAGGGAACGTCCCCTTCCTGGAGGCGCGGCTCGCGGACCCCGATGGTGCCGTCCGCGGCCATGCGCTGAAGTCCTCGCTCCGGCTGCCGGAGTGGCGCACCCTCCTCCGCGTCCTCCGCCGCCACCCCCACCCCGAGGTGCGGGAGGCGGCCCTGACGCTGACCACGGCGGCGGAGTAGCGGCAGGGGGCGGGGCGGCCGGAGCCGCGGCGTGGTGTCCCTCCATCCGGCGGTAGCCCGACGACACGCTCCTTCCCCCCGGCCCCCGCTGCCGGCGGCGTACTACTCTGCTGCTCCCTCGACATGTACCGACTCAGGGAGACGCTCACGCCATGAGGTACGAGAACGCCGCTGTCATCGAAGAGTTCAGGGCCAACGGGGGGAAGGTCGGCGGCCGCTTCACGGGGCTGGACATGGTCCTGCTCACCACCACCGGTGCGCGGACCGGCGCGTCGCACACCACTCCGCTCGCCTGCTTCACCGATGGCGACCGGCTCTTCGTCATCGCCTCCAACGGAGGGTCCGACCGGCACCCGGACTGGTACCACAACCTGGTCGCCCAGCCCGAACTCATCGTCGAGACCGGCCACGAGACCTACCGGGCGACGGCCGCACCGGTCATGGACGACGCCGAGCACGACCGGCTCTACGCGCTGGCGGAGGCCCGCCGGTCCAGGTTCGCCGAGTTCAGGGCCAGCACTGGGCGTCGCATCCCGGTGCTGACCATCGCCCGGAGCCCGGACACGGAGACGGAGACGGCCACGGACACGAACACGGACTGAGCCGGAACGGGCGACGGCGCCTACGCCGGGTCCAGCAGCCGCAGGTGGGACTGGGCCAGAGCCTCCACCATGGCCGAGGCCGCGGCGTGGGTGTTCTCGTGCGAGCGCGCCTCCATCCGCAGACGCCCCCCGCGGTGAATCGGCGCAGCGCCGCGTGGCCGTCCAGCAGCACGCCCACCTGCTCGGGCGGCATCGACGTACCCGTCGTCCGCAGGTCGACGAGGACGTGCGTGGCTCAGCGCCGAACCGGCCAGCAGGGCGACCGCGGTGGCGCCACCCGGCGATCGGGGCCCGGCCGCGGCACTGCCTCTGGAGGGTCAAGGGCAGCGGGACGGTCCGGTGGGGTGCGTCAGTCCTCGTCCGCCAGGGCCGCGTCGATGGCGGCCTCGGCGTGGAGGCGGGCCGTCGGGAAGACCGGGACGGGGCTGTCCTGCGGACCGATCAGCAGCTCGATCTCGGTGCACCCCAGGATCACGCCCTCGGCGCCGGCGGCGACCAGTTCTTCGATCACCCGGCGGTAGGCCGCGCGGGACTCCTCCCGGACGATGCCGAGGCACAGCTCCTCGTAGATGACCCGGTGCACCAGGGCGCGGCCGGCCGCGTCGGGGACGACGACGTCGAGGCCGTTCGCTTCGAGGCGGCCCCGGTAGAAGTCCTGCTCCATGGTGAACGCCGTGCCCAGCAGGCCGATCCGGCGCAGCCCCGCCGACCGGACGGCGCCGGCGGTCGCGTCGGCCAGGTGCAGCAGGGGGACCGACACCGCCGCCGCCACCTGGTCGGCCACCCGGTGCATGGTGTTGGTGCAGATCAGCAGCAACTCGGCGCCGGCCGCCTCCAGGGACCGGGCGGCCCCGGCGAGGATCTCGCCCGCCTCCGTCCAGCGGCCCTCGGCCTGGAGCTGCTCGATGGCGGCGAAGTCCACCGAGTACAGCACCAGTTGGGCGGAGTGCAGGCCGCCGAGGCGCTCGCGGGTCAGCTCGTTCAGCCGCCGGTAGTACTCGGCGGTGGACTCCCAGCTCATGCCACCGATCAGGCCCAGTGTCCTCATGGGGTCATGTATAACCCGCGAAATGCGCTGAGGGCAAAGCTGCGGTGGCGCGGGGTCGCAGGAGCGGCTCGCCAACAAAGCCGGCGAGCCGTCATGCACGATCGGGGCTAGAACGATCCCATCCGCTCCAGGTATTCGATGGAGCTGATTTGTCGGGAGGCGGACACCGCGGATCCGATCTGCGCCTCGCTCATTCCGAGAGTGAGGTGCGCGTCAGGGGCCACCTTCACGTCGAACTCCATGCTCCTGAAGGTCTGGACCCAGGTCTGCCATTCCTGCCTGGTCTGGGTGAATTCCCGGTGGAGCTGGGCCCAGTCCTGTGATGTCCTCGCCGCGTCGAGATCTCCCTCCACGTGCGTGAAGTATTCGCGTGCGGACAGCCAAGGCTTGGTCACCACGTCGAGCGGGCTCGTCAGCGAGCCGAGTTCGGCCGCAAACTGATTGGCGTTCTGGGCCGCTTTCTGAAGGGTGACGATGTCGTCGTTGAACTCGTTGATCTGCCCGCGCAGGGCCTCGATCTGGCCTTTGAGCTCGGTGATCTTTATCGAGGCGAGCGTGACGATCGTCACTGAGCCCCCGACCGCGGCAACAGCGGGTGTCAGAAGGAAAAGGCTCATACCGCCGGTGGCCGGGGCGAGGGCGATTGCCAGCACGCCCATGAGGATGCCGCCGAGCGTGCCGAGTGATCCGCCGACGATGGGCGCCACCTGGCCTGAAATTTCACCCTCAAGTGCGGTGATATTGCTGTTCAGGGACGTAACCTTGGCCCGGTCCGTCCCCTGGGTCCTGACGGCTTTGTCCGTGATACCCGTCAGTGTGCCCGCATCGGCTGCGAAGATCCCGGCCTGGCCCTGGAGACTCCCCACCATTGCGGACGCCTGCGCACGGTATCCTTCGAAACAGTCGCGAAGTGTGCTCACCCGGTCTCTCAGGAGGGCTTCTGTCCTCTTGTCTCCGGGATTGGCGGAAAGCCGGTCGGCGAATTCCACGATCTCCCCCAGGTAGGGGAGGACAATCAGGTCGGAGTCGCTGGAGAGGCCCCTGGGCATGCTGGCGAGCTGCTTCATCGTCGAGTTGGCCCAGGCACGCCGGCGCGGCCGTCCGCTGCGGAAGCTGGAGAGACGACGCCCCGGAATCCGATTCCCGGCCCGGCGGCGGATCGACCTCTGCACAGTCGGCCTGGCGGCCCAATTGATATCACGGCCGTGCGGCGCCTGGAAGGGAAAGATTTCGGCCAGCACGGGCGGGCGGTACGGCCTGGGTGAATGATCTTTTTCGGCCAGCTGCCGACCGGCCGGGGTGCCGCGTCGATTGTGACCGGTCCGACAGTCCGCAGGGGTTGGATTCGCTCTCGGCCCACCGGCCCGCGGCCCATTGCGATCGTGCACGTGCGGCCTCGCGCAATACGGCCACGGTGTGCGGCTTATGGCCGCGGTGAAGGTTTTGCCGCGAGGGGACCGAAAGCTTCAGACGGAGCCCGCCCGGCCACCCCGGGCCACAGCCCGGAGCGGCCCGGGGCCGACGGGGCCGGCCCTGGTGGGGGCGCGCTGTGCGGGATCAGGAGGCCCGCTCATGGGCGAGAGCGGCGCGGAGGCCGGCGGCCACCTTCATCATCGTCGAGGGTGAGAGGGCGCCTCGGTCCTCTTCGAGGTCGCTGCGGTGGAGCAACGCGGTGTCGTCGCACAGGACGTGGCCGACCAGCGGGTCGGCCGCCGTGAGCCGGACGATGCTGGGCAGGTCGGGCTTGACGCTCGCGGTCAGTCGAACGGCGAGGCAGTCCGACAGCGCACGGTTGCGGGCGTTGTCGGAAACGACGAGCCAGGGCTTCCGGCCTGTGCCGATGTCGGCCATGTAGACCCGGCTAGACCCGGCCTGGCACGGGGACGCGATCTCTGAACCCACAGTGACTCAGTCCCCCCGGTGGGCCGCGCGGGTGCGCACGGCTCGGCGGTCGGCGCGGTCCTCGTTGTCCTCGGCCGCTGCCAGGGCGGCATATCCGCCGATCATGACCTGCTCGGTGACGGCAGCCCGCCCGGTCAGGAGGAGGGCGTGCGGGGTCTCCGCCTCGGAGGCGTCGTCGGGCAGCAGCATCCCGGTCACTTGGCTGAGTGCCTCGTGTTCGGGCGTGCCCGGCGTGCGCAGCTGCTGGAGGTGGACCTGGTCCTCGTCGGTCAACGGGACGCTCTTGCGGATCCTCACCTTGGTCACATGTCGTGCGGCAGTCTGTGCTGCGTGGTAAGCGGCAAGGCAAGCAGCATGGCTGCGGCAGTCGTCGGACCGGGATCTTCCGTGATCTTTCAGCCCTCGCGGGGGATGCGGTGGTGCCAGTCGCGGGTGAAGAGCAGGCCGCCGGCTTCGAAGGCGCTGACATGGCAGTGGACGATGAAGTGGGTGGCGTCGCAGCGGAGTTCGGTACGGGTCTGGACGGTGGTGTCCCAGCCGATGTCGGGGCGTTCCAGGCGGACGCTGTGGTCGGTGCGGGCCTGGGCGCTCAGGGGGGCGGCGGTGAGGACTCGGTAGGCGGTGACGCTGTGCTCGTCGCGGACCAGG
The DNA here is from genome assembly GCF_044753005.1 of Kitasatospora sp. NPDC088548. Classification (NCBI taxonomy): domain Bacteria; kingdom Bacillati; phylum Actinomycetota; class Actinomycetes; order Kitasatosporales; family Streptomycetaceae; genus Kitasatospora; species Kitasatospora sp. NPDC088548. The sequence goes on along the minus strand of NZ_JBIVMI010000021.1, from coordinate 143,333 downwards.
CCGTCGGGGTGGGTGCGGGTGCCGTCGGTGGCGGGGGAGAGTTCGACGCGCCATTCGTGGCGGCCGATGTCGTGGAGGGCGAGGCGTTCGGGGCGGGCGGTGAGCGGCTCGGTGACGTGGAGGTGGATCGGGTCGGGGAGGGCGGGGCGCTCGACGGTGAGGGGGGCGGCGCCCGCGTCGGCGGCGAGGTGGCGGACGGGGAGGGTGAGGGTGCTGCGGGAGGGGTCGAGGTCGAAGCCCGTCGCCCCGGGGGTGGGCCAGATCCACGGCCAGTAGGCGGAGGAGAGGGCGAGCCGGAGGCGGTGGCCGGCCGGGACGGTGTGGCCGGTGGCGGAGAGTTCCACGGTGGCGTCCGCGGGAGCACCGGCCGGCACGTCGGCGGACGGGGGGAGCGCCAGGACGCCCCGGCTGAGCAGGGTGGAGGTGCCGTCCGGGGTCACGTCGCAGAGCCGGGCGACGATCAGGCCGCCGCCCGGCCTCGCCTCGCCCGGGCGCAGCCGCAGCCGCAGGGACGGCAGACCGAGGAGTTCCAGCGGCTCCGGCAGCGGCTGGGAGTCGAAGCAGACCGAGCGCCCGTCCTCCTCGCGCTGGTCGGACGGCCGGTCGGCGGGACGCCCGAGCGGGATGTACGCCCCGGCGTTCAGGCCGGTGTGCTGGGGCGACCGGACCCGGACGAAGCGGTCGTCGGACGCCGTGCCGGCGGCGCGCAGCGGTCCGTCGAGGCCGTAGTGGATGTCGCGGACGTCGGGGGAGGGCCAGAGGTCGTCGCCGGCCCAGCGGGTGCTGATCCAGCTGCGCAGGGCGGGGCCTGCGAGGATGCCGGTGTCGATGTCCTTCAGCCAGTGGTCCCACCAGCGCAGCGTGTCCGGGAGGGCGTCGTCGGGCAGCCCGTGCGGCCAGGGGCCGACCAGGGCCCGGACGGGGACCGGGGCGGCGGACTCGTCGAGCAGGCGCAGCACCAGGGAGCAGGACGGGTCGTCCCAGCCCGCGACGGCGAGGGTGGGGACGGCGGCGGTGAGGCGGGCCGGTTCGTCCGGCCCCCGCGGCGCGAGCCAGGCCTCGACGGGCGGCTCCAGGGCGTTCAGCCGCGCGAGCCACATCGCCCGCCAGCCGTCGCCGACGTAGCGAGGGTCGGGCGGCCGGGCCGCGCCCGCGAGCAGGGCGGTGAGGCGGGCGTGCAGGCCGGCGGCGAGGACGGCGCCGCCGAGGCGGTGTCCGCCGTCGGGGCAGGCGGTGACGACGGCCCGCACGGCGTCCGGGGCGAGGGCGGCCAGCCGCAGGGCGGTGGTGCCGGCCCGGCCGTGGCCGAACAGGCCGACGCGGCCGCTGCACCACGGCCGTGCGGCGAGCAGGCGGATCACCTCGACGCCGTCGGCGAGCGCCGCCTCGGAGTGTTCGTCCCCGGGCAGGCCGCCGGAGTTGCCGTGGCCGCGGAGGTCGACGCGGACGGAGGCGTAGCCGTGGCCCGCGTACCAGGGGTGGCGGCGGGAGTCCTCGGCGGCCGTCCAGTCGGTGAGGCGGCCGGCGGAGTACTCCAGCAGCACGGGGACGGGCGCGTCGTCCAGCGGGCGCCAGACCCGGGCGTACAGCTCGGTGCCGTCGGACAGCGGGATGCGCAGGTCCTCGCGGGTGATGGGCCGGGGGTGCGACCGGCCGGCGGCGGGGGGAAGGGGCGAAGGCATGGCGGCTCCCAGCGATTCCCAGGGCTTCCCAGGGCTTCCCGGTGCGTCGCGGCGGCTCCCGGCGGCTCCCGGTCGGCGCCCCGTGGTGCGGGCGGGTGGTGGGCCCGCCCGCACCGCGGGCGTCAGCATTCCGACAGTAGGCGACGAGGCCGCCGATTTCCTGGTGAGCCTTCCCGGCGGGCGCCGGGAGCGGGCCCTAGGCCTTGGCGAGCCAGGCCGTGGCGTTGAGGGCGAGGGCGGCGTCGGTGCCCGCCGGGTCGTCCCAGCCGTTGAAGAGGGTGTTGCCCGGCTGGCCGGTGCCGTCGTCGACGGGGGAGCTGTCGCCCCAGATCGCGACCCGGCCGCTGCCGAAGGTGCTGGTGACGAAGAACGCGCCGGTGGTGCCGCTGTAGCCGGTGCGGTAGAGCAGGCCCTTGACCGACGGGTTGTCGGCGGGCTTGAGCGTGAACGTGGTGCCGTTGCGCAGGATCGAGCCGGTGACGGTGCCGAAGGCGCCGTGCAGCACCGGGTCGGTGGCGTCGTTGACCGCGCGCGGGTTGTCGGTGGTGATGTTCTTGAGGTCGACCGAGAACCCGAAGGGGTCGTTGTTGTTCACCCCGTTGTCGGTCAGCAGGTCGTTGATGATCGCGGGGGAGTCCCAGCCGTCGTTGTTGCGGTCGCTCTGGGTGTGGTCGGAGATGAGGAAGAGCCCGCCGCCGTTCTGGACGAAGCGCAGCAGGGCGGTCTTCTCGGCGGCGCTGAACCGGATGTTGGGCTCGGGGACGACGAAGGTGTCGAAGTTGGCGAGGTCGAGTGCGGCGCCGGTGCCGTAGCTGATGGTGGAGCCGGCGGGGAGGGTCTTGAGGCTGTACTGGCCGGTCTTCTGGAGGGCGACGCCCCAGGCGGAGAGGGCGCCGGTCCAGCTCTTCTCGGAGGTGGGGCCGGCGTTCTGGGCCAGCGGGTCGGGCTGGCTGGTGCTGATGATCCAGTCGGCGTTGCCGGCGGTCTCGGCCTTGCTGTTGTCGAACAGCACCCGGTGCTGGGTCCCGGCAGCCCGGGGAGCGGTGGCCTGGGGAGCGGGAGTGGCCGAGGCGCTGGGGGCGATACCGGTGAGGCCGGCCGCGAGCAGCGCCGCGGCGGCCAGTGCCGCAGCGGTTCGAATGCGGATCATATGCCGTTCCTCCGTGGTGAGTTGAGGTGTCGGCGCCCGAAGTATTCGCGCGTAGAACGTGAGTATCCGCGCGTGGCGGGGCCGCCGAAAGCCTCCGGAGGTTACAAGGATTTGTACGGTGCATGGCGATCGCCGGGACGGCCCTTCACACGCTCCGTGCCCGATCGCCGCCAATCCGTAATTGCACATGACTTGCAAGTACTTCCCCGCCGGGGGAAAGATGGCCCAGCTCCGTCGTCACCCCCCCCGAAAGGACGACACGATGTCCAGCCCCGCCGCAGGTGCCACCGCCGTCAGATGGCGCGACCGGCTCACCCGCGATGAGTGGGTCCGCCTGGCCGGCATGGGCGGCTTCATCCTCGCGCTGCACGTGATCGGCTGGTTCACCCTGCTCGCGGTCATCGCGCCCGAGCACTACGACGTCGGCGGCCAGGTCTTCGGCGCCGGTATGGGCCTCACCGCCTACACCCTCGGCATGCGGCACGCCTTCGACGCGGACCACATCGCCGCCATCGACAACACCACCCGCAAGCTGATGGGCCAGGGCAAGCGGCCGCTCTCGGTCGGCTTCTGGTTCTCGCTGGGCCACTCCTCGATCGTCTTCGGCCTCTGCGCGCTGCTCGCCTTCGGCATCCAGTCCCTCGCCGGGCAGGTGGAGTCGGACGACTCCACCCTGCACGAGACCACCGGCCTGATCGGCGTCTCCGTCTCCGGGACGTTCCTGCTGCTCATCGGTCTGATCAACCTGGGTGCCTTCAACGGCATCCTCAAGGTGTTCCGCAAGATGCGTCAGGGCGAGTTCGACGAGGCCGAGCTGGAGGCGCAGCTCGACAAGCGCGGCTTCATGAACCGCATCCTGGGCCGGGTCACCAGGGCCGTCACCAAGCCCTGGCACATGTACCCGGTCGGTCTGCTGTTCGGCCTGGGCTTCGACACCGCCACCGAGGTGTCCCTGCTGGTCCTGGCCGGCGGCGCGGCCGCGTTCCAACTGCCCTGGTACGCCCTGCTGGTGCTGCCGGTGCTGTTCGCGGCCGGGATGAGCCTGCTGGACACCATCGACGGTTCGTTCATGAACTTCGCCTACGAGTGGGCGTTCTCCAAGCCCGTCCGCAAGATCTACTACAACCTGACCGTCACCGGCCTGTCCGTGCTGGTCGCGCTGGTGATCGGCTCGATCGAACTGCTCGGGCTGCTCGGCGAGAAGCTGGACATCACCAGCGGGCCGATCGCCTGGATCGGCGAGCTGGACCTCAACTTCGTCGGCTACGCCATCGTCGGCCTGTTCGTGCTGACCTGGGTGGCGGCGATCGGGTACTGGAAGTTCGGCCGGGTCGAGGAGAAGTGGTCGGCCGGCCTGGCGACCGGGTCCACCACCGCCGAGCGCGAGTAGCCGCAGACGGCCGAGGGCCGGGGGGGCCCCGGGGGGGGCCCCCCGCCCCCCCGGCCCGGCCCCCCCACCCGGGGCCGGCGCCCGGCGGGGGCGGGCGCCGCCCCGGGGAGAGCCACGAGGGGGGGGGGTGGCCCCCCGGCGGCCCA
>NZ_JBIVMI010000021.1:80351-138955 GCF_044753005.1 Kitasatospora sp. NPDC088548 | reverse complement strand
TGGGGGGGGTTGTTTTGCTTGGGGGGGGGGGGGGGGGGCCGGGGGCCCCCCCCCGGGGGGGGGGGGGGGGGCCGGCGGCCGGGGGGCGGGGGGGGGGGGGGGGCCCCCCGGGGCCCCCCCGGCCCTTTCTCCTCGGTCCTCGCTGCTACCGGTCAGGGCAGGTCAGCGCCCGTGGATCTCCACCTTCGGGTAGGGGATGCCCCAGGAGCGCCAGATCCCGGCGTAGATCTTCACGCCACCGCGGCCCCGGTTGGCCTTCTTGGCGATGTCCTTGGCCCAGTACTTGGCCAGGTAGCTGAGCGCCCACAGGGCCCAGCCGACGATCCGCGCGGCGATGTGCGGGACCTTCTGCAGCACCTTGCCGACGAACTTCGCGAACCCGCCCGCCGCGTACAGCACGGCCGCCAGGGTGTTCGCCTCGCTCCGGCTGAAGGTCGCGGTGTACTTCTTGTACCAGGCCAGCCCGGTGAGGTCGTCCATGGTGATCGGATCGACCGGGTAGCCGTAGTGGTTGGGCGAGCCCTCCTGGAGCGGGTCGAGCTGCAGGAAGCGGCCGGTGCCGGAGTCGTAGACCCGGGCGCCCATCAGGGTCAGACCGCTGAGGCTGTCGCCGCCCCGCAGCGCCCCGCCGAGCCAGCCGTACTCGGTGCTCGCCGCGGCGTCCACCGGGTTGCCGTACTCGTCGTAGTGGTAGACGGCGAGGTCCTCGGTGCCGTCCGGGGAGAGCTGGACGGAGACGTCACCGTGCAGGTTGGTCAGCAGCAGGACGACGCCGCCGTCGGGGCCGGTGGCCGCCGTCAGCTGGCCGGTGAGGTCCTGGACGTTGCGGGTGAGCTTGCCCGCGGCCGTCCTGGACCAGGTGGGGCTGTCGGTGCCGGCGCCGTAGTGGTTGGTGGACTGCTCGGTGACGGCCCAGGTGCCGTCGGCGCCCTTGGCCTCGGTGGTGACCGAGGCGAGCCGGCCGGCCGCGTCCAGGTCCCAGGTCTTGCGCTGGTCGCCGAGGGTCTCGCCGCGCAGCAGGTCGTTGACGTGGTAGCTCAGCGCGGTGCCCTTGGGCAGGGTGGTGGTGCGGCCGAGCGCGTCGTAGGCGTAGCCGGGGCCGGTGAGCCGGTCGGCGGTGTCGTAGCCGGAGTTGACGGTGGTGGTGACCGTGTCGTTGGTGGCCGGGTCACAGTCGTCCGAGACGGTGGTCAGGCCGGTCCGGTTGCTGTTCTTGTCGAAGGTGTAGGCGCGGCTGGAGCAGGCCAGGCCGGTGGTGTCGGCGGCCTTGGTGAGCCGGCCGGTCGAGTCGTAGGTGTAGTCGCTGGTGGTGCTGTTGCCGTCGCTCTGGGTCCGGCCGGCCTGCTGGCCGTGGACGGTGTAGTCGGCGGTGTCGGCCAGCAGGACGGTGCCCGACTGGTTGGTGTAGGTCTTGCCGGTCTTGATGCCCCGGCTGTCGTAGCTGGTGGTCAGGGTGTTGCCGCCGGGCAGCGTCTGGGTGGTCAGCCGGCCCTCGACGTCGTAGCCGGCGGTGAAGGTGCCCGCGACCGAGTCGGTGAGCGAGGTGGGCAGACCGCGCGGGTCCTTGGCGGTGTCGTAGCCGTAGGTGGTGGTGGACGGCACGGAGTCCGACCGCTTCACCACCCGGTCCAGCAGGTCGTACTCGGTGGTGGTGACGTTGCCCGCACCGTCGTCGTACGAGACCTCGCGGCCCAGCCGGTCGTAGCCCTGGGCGATGGTGGTCGTGCCGTTGGTGACCGTGGCGGGCTGGCCGTTGGCCGGGTCGTAGCTCACGGTGAGGTCGGCCACCGGGGCGCCGGTGCCGCCGGTGACGGAGACCTTCGCCGGGCGCCCGGCGGCGTCGTAGCCGCGGGTGGTGGTGCGGGTGACGCCGTTGGCGACCTCGGTGAGGACGGTCGGGTTGCCCCAGCGGTCGTACTGCTGGGTCTTGGTCGGCAGCTGGAGCGGGTTGGCGCCGCCGCCGGCGATCTGCGCGGCCGGGCCGGCGGAGCAGACCAGGTCGGCCCACTCGGGGCGCCCGGCGCAGGCGCCGGTGCCGGTGGCGCTCCAGTACGTGGTCACCGTGGTGGCCGCGTCGGAGCCGTTGGAGTTGGGGCGGCTCTGGGTCACGACCCGGCCGGCCGCGTCGTAGCCGGTGGTGGTGGTGATCTTCAGATCGGCCGGGTCCTGGACGGTCCGCACGGGCAGGCCCTTGGCCCAGTCGTAGCCGGTCGCGGTGGTGCGGGCGTCGGCGTCGGCGGGGTAGCCGTCGACCCGGGCGCCGAAGGTCACCGTGGTGGAGCGGTCGCTGACGGCGGCGTCCGCCGGGCGGCCCTCGTCGTAGGCGGTGACGGTGTGGGCACGGGCCGGGACCTCGGCGCCGGCCGCGAGGGCCGGGCTGGTGCCGGAGGCGGCCAGGCCGTGCTCCAGGGTGACCAGTTGCAGCGGGTCGAGCTGGTCGACCAGGCGCTTGCCGTCGGCCGAGTACGCCGACAGCGAGGAGAGCACCTGGGCGCGGTCGGCCGTGGAGCGGCCGGCGATGCCCAGCTCCCGCAGGGTGGCGAGGTCCTTGCCGGTGGTGGCGAGGGCCAGGATGCGGTTCTCCGCGGAGAGGGTGCGCACCGTGCTGCCGAAGGCGTTGTACTCGGTGGTGGTGATGCCGCCGCCGGGGGTGGCGGTGTTGACCTCGCGCCCGGAGGCGTTGGTGTAGGTCAGCGAGGCGCGGGTGTACGCGTTGGTGCCGAGCGCCTTGCCGTCGTGGCTCGCCGGAACGGCGTCCGGCGGCAGCACGGCGGTGGCGTCGGTCGGGGCGTCGCTCTGGCCCCAGGCCGCGACGTCGGACGGGCCCAGCGGGTACGGCGCGTTGGCACCGCTCAGCGGGACGTCGTAGACGACGGAGGTGGTGGCGGTGCCGCTGGTGACGTCCTTGCTGCCCTGCTTGAGGGCGGGCCGGGAGGCCGCGAGCAGCATGCCGTCGCCGGCCGTGGCGGCGTTGCCGGCCTTGCCGTACTCCAGCGTCCACGGCAGCTCGCCGGGCCCGGTCGTGGTGGTGACCCGGCCGGCCGCGTCGTAGCCGTACGCGGTCTTCAGCGCCGGGCTGATCCGCGGGTCCCAGACCTCGCGCAGCCGGCCCGCGTCGTCGTACGCGTACTGGGTGACCACGACGGGGGTCGCCGCGGCGGCGCCCGGGTCGGTGGACCAGAGCCGGATCTGCTTCACCTGGCCGGTGACGTCGCCGAGCGCGGCGGAGGTGGCGGTGGTGGCGGTGGCGTAGACGTACTCCAGCACCCGGCAGCCGGCCGTGGCGGGCACGGCGGCGCAGGTGGCGGAGGCGGCCGCCGAGGTCGGCGCGACCACGTACTTCGGGCGGGCCAGGGTCTTGCCGCCGGTGACGACCTTCTCCGAGACCACGCTGGTGGTGGAGTTCTCGCTGGGCAGCGAGGAGCCGGTGGCCTGCCAGGTGGTGGCGGCCGGGTCGACCTTGGCGAAGGTGACGGTGGTGCCGGCGGTGTCCTTCAGGGTGAAGGAGCCGGTCAGCGCGCCGGTGAGGGTGAGGTCCTCGGCGCCGGGCTCGGGCTTCCAGCCGCCGGCGCCGGTGGCGGTGAAGCCGGTCTCGGCGCCGTCGGCGGAGACCACCGCGAGCGAGGTCGGCGACGTCTGACGGACGTACCGGTAGGCGACGTCGGTGATGTCGGCGGTGGTGCCGGAGCTCCACTGCGGGCCGAAGATCGCGGCCTGGCCCTCCTGTGCCGAGCCGTTGGCGGGGCGGCGGGAGGAGTAGGAGCGCTCGGCGGAGAGGCCGAAGCCCGCGGCGTCGGTGGCGGCGAGGGCGAGGTCACCGGTGAGGGTGTTGACCTTGCCCGGTCCGACGGTCGTCTCGGGCGCCGTGCCCGCGTTGCGGTCCACCGTGACGGTGTTGGGCTCGGTGGCGTCGGTGGCCGTGCCGTCGGTGAACACCGCGCGGACGTCCACCGGACCGTTCTCGGCCAGGGTGTCGGTGATGTTCCAGGTCAGCGCGGCCGGCTTGCCCGCGGGGGCGGTGAACGGCCAGCCGGTGACGGCCTTGCCGTCGGTGGTGGTGACGTTGGCGGCCGGCACGTCCTTCCAGGCGTCCGTCTCACCGCGCCGGTACTGGTAGCGCACGCCGGTGTAGGTGCTGTTGCCCTCCGCCTGGAGGGAGGTGCGGCGGGCCGGGCGCTCGCCGGCGCCGGGGGCGACCAGGGCCGAGCCCTTGCCCGCGTAGAAGGTGTACGTCTTGTCGGCGGAGACGTTGCCCGCCGCGTCCCGGGTGTGCGCGGTGACGGTGTGCGCGCCCGCCTTGAAGCCGAGCGTGGCCTTCACCGGGGCGCCGGTGGTGGCGACGGTGACCCAGGCGCCGCCGTCCAGCCGGTACTGGATGTCCTTCACGTCGCTGGTCGGCGGGGTGAAGGTGAAGGAGCCGCTGTAGCCGCCGTTCGCGTCCGGGGTGCCCGCCCACTGGCCGGCCGGGAAGTCCCCGGAGGAGACGGTGGTCGTGCCCGGCGCGGTGGTGTCCACGGTGAACGAGCGGAAGCCGGACCAGGCGCTGTTGGCGGTGCCGTCCCAGGAGCGCGAGCGCCACTTGTAACCGCCGGGCGCCAGCGCGGTGGTGGGCGACCAGGTGAAGGTCGAGCCGGAGGCCGCGTACGGGGTGTTGCCGGCCTGGAGGGCCGCGGTGCCGTTGGCGGCCCAGACCTCGAAGTCCAGCTTGATGTTGCCGCCGTCGGGGTCGGTCGCCTTGGCGGACAGGGTCGGCTTGGCGTCGCCGGTGAGCGCGCCGTCGGCCGGGCTGAGCAGGGTGGAGACGGCCGGCGGGGTGTTGTAGGTGACCGACAGGTACGGCGTGTTGGAGGACGCGTTGCCGGAGTTGAACTTCTTCCAGCCGTACGGGTCGCTCTCGTCGGTGGCCCGGATGCCCAGGGTGTTGCTGGCGTTGCCGTTGCCGGCCCAGGCCTGGACGAGGGCGGTGATGTCCTGGTTCACCCAGCCGTCGTTGCAGGAGCTGGAGTAGCCCTTGGTGGCCGTGGAGGTGGCCCACTTGCGGTTCCAGCCGGGCTGCGCCGTCCAGCGGGTGCTGGTGCTCGCGCTGCCGGTGTCCCAGACCTCCCAGCCCTTGGCGGTGCAGGACCAGGAGTGGAAGTTCCACAGGTTGAGCTTGCCGCTGCTGATCTGCTTGCCGCTGATCTTCGCCATCGGGAACTGCAGGAACGAACGGGCCTTCTGGCCGGAGCCGTTGTTGCCCAGCTTCAGCTCGGTCTGGGAGGAGACGTCGGTGCCGTACCCCTCCTGGACGAAGGTGTCGAAGCCGACGCCGATGTTGACCGCCGGGTCGATGGTGACGGGGTACTTGGTGTTCGGGTCGTTCAGGAAGGCCGCGTCGGGGGTGAGCGTCAGGTCGACGTCGTCGCCCCGCTGGGTCACCTTCAGGGTGACCGGCGCGGTGCGGGTGTGGTCGCCGCTGCGCTCGTCGACCTGGGCGTCCCACATCACCGGCGCGGGCAGTTGGCCGGCCTCCTGACCGGTCTTCGGGTCGAGGAAGGAGACCGAGTTGTCGGCGTTGTGCCGGGCCTGGAGGCCGGCCGCGTTCAGGGTGAGCGTGACGCTGCCGTTGGCGGCGACCGCCGAGCGGTCCTTGAGCTCCAGGAACTGCTCGAAGCCGGTCCGGGTGGACTCGATGACCAGGTCGGTGGCGGTGAGCGCGTTCTCGTACCGGGCCTTGGCGCCGTCCACGGTGGGCGCGGGCAGGGTGCCGCGCCAGGACAGCGACATCGCGGTGCCGGCGCCGTTGTCCAGCGAGAGCAGCGGAGTCGCCGGGGCCTGCTGGTCGCCGGCCGGGGCGCCGGCCGCCTTGAACCCGGACACGGCGGCGGGCGGGGTGGCGCCGGCCAGGGCGAGGTTCAGCGGGTGGCCCTTGGCCTTGACGCTGCCGTCCGCCTGCCGGGCGAGGTTCACGTCGATCGGCTGGAGCTTTCCGGACTTGTCCTTGTAGCGGACCGGCCCGGTGGCCATGTCGAGCGTGGTGGTGCCGTCCGGGTTGATCCAGGTGGTGGTGGACTCGGTGCGCTCGTCCGTCACCTCGATCCGGCGGTTCTCCAGCCGGGCCTTGAGGTGGGCGGTGGCGAGGTCCGGTGCCTCGGCCGGGCCGAGCGCCTGGGCCTGCCGGGGGGTCGGGGCCTGCGGGGTGACGGCGACGGCCTGGCCGGTCGCCATGATGACGGCGGCGGACTCGGCGGCCAGGACGACGGCGAGCGCGACGGCGGTCTTGCGCAGGACGCCGTTGTGGCGGCGCCGGGCGGTCGGGGGCGGTGCGGCGTCTCCGGCTCCTGGGCGGGGGAGTGCGCCGTGGGGGTGTGGCATCGGGCTCCTTTGAGGGTCTTGACGGCTTCGACGGGCTTGTTTCCGGCGGGCTCGACGGCTCGGCTCCGGCGGTCGGCTCCGACGGCTGGTGGAGCATGCCGACGGAGCTGCGCACGGCTCACGTGATGTGGCCATGCCAGTCATGAGGGGGTAAAGCGATCGATATGAATCGGCCAAAATGGCGGGGGACCGGGATGGGGGGAAACCCGCCCGGAAGATCAGAAAGCGCGCGCGGTCGCGGAGTTACCCCAGCGGCAGTGCGAAGCGACCGGACGGCCCGGCCGCCAGGGCCCGGTCGAGCAGGGCCTTCGCCCGCAGCTCGGCCACGGCCTCGTCCGGCGCCCGGACGTACAGCACCAGACCGACGCCCTCCGGGACGGCGCGGGCACGCACGTGTTCCAGGCCGTCGCCCGGGCCCGCGGACCCCCACAGGGCGGCCTGGACGTCGGCGGCCCCGGCCTCGCCCGGCGGGGTGGCGGAGACGTCCAGGAGGGTCAGGTGGACGGCGAACACCGGGAGGTCAGTCCCACCCGATGGTGCCGCCGTCGACGGGGGCGCTGTCCCAGCCGACCGGTCCGGCCGGCGGGGTGTCCCAGCCGATGCCGCCGTCGTCGGCGCCGCCGGCGGCGGTGGCGGGCGCGGCGGGGGAGGGCTGGGCGACGAAGGCGGGTGCGGCGGCCGCGGCGAGGGCGAGGGCGAGAACGGTGACGGCGAGCGGGCGGACGGTCTTGGGCACGACGGTTCCTGTTCTGTGCAGGGGAGGTGCGGGGCTGTTCGGGCTCAGGGCTGTTCGGGCCCGGGACCCGGCCGGGTTCAGGGCTCGGCCGGGCTCTGGGACGAACGGAGGCGAACGGGGCTGAACGGAGGTGAGGGTGGGTCACGAGGATGGCTGCGCGCAGGGTGAATCCTCCCGGCGTCCGCCCGGCGGCGGGAGGGGCAACCGTGGGCAGCATCAGGACAGGCAGCTTGCTGCAACCCCCGCCGGGCGCACCCCGCCGGGCGGCCACGCGGGGCCGCCCGGGCGCTTGACCGGATCATGTCTTGTGGCGGCGCCGCGGCGGCGGAAAGATCGAACCGGTGGGCCGACCGGACATCCGTTCGACTGATCAGGGGTCGCTGAAGTGCTGGAGCTGCTGGGGCTGGACGCGACCGCCGAGGCCGTCTACCGGGAGATGCTGACCGACCCCGAGGGTGGCGTCGCCGAACTCTGCGAGCGGCTCCGACTCCCCGAGGCCGCCGTCCGCGAGGCCCTGGACCGGCTCGCCGACCTCACCCTGCTGCGGGCCTCCCGTGACCGCCCCGGCGCGTTCTGGCCGGTCAGCCCGGAGCGCGGCCTGGAGCTGCTGCTGCGCCGGCAGGAGGAGGAACTCGCGCGCCGCCAGCAGGAGCTGGCCGTCTCCAAGGCGGCCGTCGCGCGGGCCGTCGCCGAGTACGCCATGCTGCGCACCAGCACCCTGGTGGACGGTGGCGAGCGGCTGGTGGGCCTGGACGCGATCCAGGCCAAGCTGGAGGTGCTGACGGCCCGGCTGGCCGGCGAGTGCCTGGCGGTGATGCCCGGCGGCGCGCAGTCCGCGGCCAGCCTGGCCGCCTCCCGGCCGCTGGACGAGGACGCCCTGCGGCGCGGGATGAGTCTGCGGACCATCTATCAGGACAGCGTCCGCAACGACCCGGAGACCTTCGCCTACGCCCGCTGGATGACCGGCCTCGGCGGCAAGGTGCGCACCGCACCCGTGCTGCCGCCCCGGATGCTGGTGTTCGACCGGCGCGCGGCCGTGGTGCCGATCGACCCGGAGAACACCCGGCTCGGCGCGCTGTGCACGGAGGAGCCGGGCATCGTCGCCTCGCTGGTCGCCCTCTTCGAGCAGACCTGGGAGACCGCCGTCCCGCTCGGCGACGACCAGCCCGAGGACGTCGGCACGGGCCTGAGCGCCGGCGAGCGCGAGCTGCTGCGGCTGCTCTCCACCGGGCTCACCGACGACGCGGCGGCCAAGCGGCTCGGCGTCTCGGTGCGGACGGTGCGCCGGCAGATGGCCGCGCTGATGGAGCGGCTGGACGCGGCGAGCCGGTTCGAGGCGGGTCTGAAGGCGGCTCAGCGGGGCTGGCTGTAGGGCTTCGTGCGGGCCGGAGACCTGGGCGGCGGTACCGAAAGTTCACCACCGGGGTCTTGTCGCGTCATTTTCTACGCGCGTATCTTGAGCGCTGCGGGGGACGGCCGTCCGGCTCCCGCGGCTGTATTCTACGCGGGTAGCGCGCTGTCCGCGCCTGCCTGACCCACCCTCACGGCCCGGCGGTCCCACCTGCGCCGGGCGAACGTGCCACCCCCGTCCGCCGTGTCCCGACCGTGCCGCACGGCTGAGCAAGGAGTCCTGCCCCGGTGACCACGCCCCCCGCTCCCCGCCCCCGCTCCCGCCGGGCCCTGCTGCGCGCCACCCTCCTCCCGGCCGGGCTGGCCGTCTCGCTGGTGCTCGTCCCGCTGCCGGCCGCCGTGGCCGCGCCCTCCGCCGACGCGGTGATCTCCGAGGTGTACGGCGGTGGCGGCAACTCCGGTGCCACCCTGAAGAACGACTTCGTCGAGCTGGCCAACAAGGGCGGTGCGGCCTTCGGCCTGGACGGCTGGAGCGTCCAGTACATATCCGGGACCCCGGGCCCGGCCTCCCAGTGGGGCGTCACCCCGCTGACCGGCTCGATCGCCCCCGGCGGCCGCTACCTGGTCGGCGAGGCGGCCGGCGCCGGCGGCACCGTCGACCTGCCGACCCCGGACGCGGCCGGCTCGCTGGCGCTGTCCGGCACCAGCGGCACCGTCGCCCTCGTCCGCGGCACCGACCCGCTGACCTGCAAGACCGCCGCCGACTGCGCCGCCGACCCGCGCGTGCGCGACCTGGCCGGCTTCGGCACCGCCGTGATCCACGAGGGCTCGGCCGCCGCCGCCGGGGCCTCCAACACCGCCTCGGTGGCCCGCCGGGCCGACCTCGCCGACACCGACGACAACGCGGCCGACTTCACCGCCGGCGCCCCGACGCCGACCAACAGCAAGGGCGAGGTCGCCGAGGGCTCCACCCCGACCGGCCCGACCGAGCCGGGCAGCGTCCGGATCCATGACATCCAGGGCAGCACCCGCCTCTCGACCCGCACCGGTGCGACCATCGCGGGCGTGCCCGGCATCGTCACCGGCGTCCGCGGCTACGGCTCCAAGGGCTTCTGGATCCAGGACCCGAACCCGGACGCCGACCCGGCCACCAGCGAGGGCATCTTCGTCTACACCGGCAGCGCCACCCCGACCGTCAAGGTCGGCGACTCGGTGCTGGTCACCGGCAAGGTGACGGAGTACTACCCGAACTTCAACAGCGGCTCGCAGTCGCTCACCCAGCTCACCAACCCGGCCGTCACCGTGGTCTCCTCCGGCAACCCGCTGCCGGCGCCGGTCGTCGTGGACACCCGCAACATCCCCGGCACCTACACCCCGCAGGCCCCGGCGGGCGGCACCATCGAGTCGCTCCCGCTCCAGCCGGAGAAGTACACCCTGGACTTCTTCGAGTCCCTGGAGGGCATGCTCGTCCAGGTCAAGGACGTCCGGGTGATCCAGGCGACGGACAAGTACAACGAGCTCTGGGTCGCCGCCGACAAGCAGGACCAGAAGAGCGCGCGCGGCGGCGTGCTGTACGAGTCGTACGCCGAGCCCAACGTCGGCCGCCTGATGGTGCAGCAGCAGGCGCCGGTCTCCCAGCAGCCGTTCCCGGTCGCCAACGTCGGCGACGTGCTGACCGGCACCACCACCGGCCCGCTGGACTACAACGCCTTCGGCGGCTACACCCTCGTCGCGGGCACCCTCGGCGCGCTCCAGGACAACCACCTCCAGCGCGAGGTGACGGCCCCGACCGCCGACCGCGAACTCTCCATCGCCACCTACAACGTGGAGAACCTCGCCCCCGGCAACCCGGACGCCAAGTTCGCCGAGCTGGCCCAGGGCGTCGTCACCAACCTGCGCTCGCCCGACATCGTCGCCCTGGAGGAGATCCAGGACAACAACGGCGCCACCAACGACGGCACGGTGGACGCGAGCGAGACCGTCGCCAAGTTCATCGCCGCGATCAAGGCGGCCGGCGGCCCGGCCTACGAGTGGCGTTCGGTGGACCCGGAGAACAACAAGGACGGTGGCGAGCCCGGCGGCAACATCCGCCAGGTCTTCCTGTTCAACCCGCAGCGGGTCTCCTTCACCGACATCCCCGGCGGCTCCGCGACCTCCGCCGTGGACGTGGCCGGCAAGGGCTCCGCCGCCTCGCTGACCGCCTCGCCCGGCCGGATCTCGCCCACCGACGAGGCCTGGGCCAACAGCCGCAAGCCGCTGGTCGGCCAGTTCGACTTCCGCGGCAAGAAGGTCTTCGTCATCGCCAACCACTTCAACAGCAAGGGCGGCGACCAGGGCATCGACAGCCGCTTCCAGGCCCCGGTCCGCAGCTCCGAGGTGCAGCGGATCAAGCAGGCCACCGTCGAGCAGGCCTTCGTCGCCAAGCTGCTGGCCGCGGACAGGAACGCGAAGATCGTCTCGCTGGGCGACTTCAACGACTACCAGTTCTCGCCCGCGCTGGCCGCGCTCACCAAGGACCGGGTGCTGCGCGACCTGGTGAACGAGCTGCCGGAGAAGGAGCAGTACTCCTACGTCTACCAGGGCAACTCGCAGGTGCTGGACCACATCCTGGTCAGCCCCGAGGTCGGGTACGCCAAGTACGACGTGGTGCACATCAACAGTGAGTTCGCCCAGCAGGCGAGCGACCACGACCCGCAGGTGGTCCGCATCAAGCCGTAGTGTGCGAGACCGAGGGGGCGCGACCGGGGTTCGGTCGCGCCCCCTCGGGCGCTTTCCGGGTCGGCTGTCCGGGCCGGCCGCCCGCCCGGGCCGGCGTCAGCGCAGGGCGGCGAGCACCGCGTCCGCCATCACCTTCTCGCCGGTCGCGTTCGGGTGGAACGGCACGGCGGGGGAGCCCGGCAGCGCGCCCTCGATCCAGCGGTCGGGGCCGCGGTGTCCACGTAGGTGGCGCCGCCCGCGGCGGCGGTCGACCGGAGCATGGTGTTCAGCCGGCCGAGCACGCCGTGCAGGTACTCGACGTCCCCCGGGGTGATGGGCTGGCGCAGTACGCAGGCCGCCCCGTCGGCGGGCAGCACGGACGGGTAACCGACCACCAGCACACGGGCGTTCGGCGCCTTGGCGTGGATCCGCCGCAGTGCGTCGGCGATCTTCGGCCCGGCGGCGGCGATCCGGTCGGCGAGGTCGTCGTTGCCGTACTGCCAGGACCAGCTGCTCCAGTCCCAGTAGCCGTGGTTGTAGACGTCCCGGCAGGGCGTGCCCAGCGGGTTGACCACCGCGCCGGCGAGGCAGGTGGCGATCACGTCGCCGACCCCGAGGTCACTGGTGCCGAGGTCGTTGCCGCCGATGCCGAGGGTCACCAGGTCGGTGTCGGCGGTGACGGCGTCCAGTTGCGGGTCGTTGACCCGGAGGAAGGCGTCGTACTGGGGCTGCGTCATCGCCTTCACCTTGGCCGCGGCGCAGGTGACATCGGTGTACGCGCCCGCCTTGAGGGCGGCGGCCACCAGGTGGCCGTAGTTGCGGTCGGAGCGCAGGCAGAGGCCGGCCGACTGACCGGGCACACCGGCGCCGGCGGCGTACGAGTCGCCCAGCGCGACGTAGTGCCGGGGGGTGGCGGTGGCGGCCTGCGCGCTGGTGGAGGTCAGGGCGAGCGCGGCGCCCAGGGCGACGGCGCCGAGCAGGGCGGACTTCTCGGCCGAACGGGATTTCCGGGCAGGGCGGAGCACGGTTCCTCCTGGGGGGAGAGAAACGGGTGGGGGGCGTGCGAGCCGGGCCACAGCTACTGCTACTGGCAGGTAAGTTACTGCCAGGTTTCGCCTCCGTCCATGCACCGGGCGGAATTTCCCGAAAAACCGTCAGGGATATTCCCGAATAACGCTCCACCGGGTATCGGCGGTATTTCCGGTACACCGCGGAGCGGAATTCCCGCCGCGGCTTGTTACCGACCGGTTGACTGGCCCCGCCGCAGGCCGCAGTATCGGGCGCACAGCGGCGGCGCCCCCTCGCCGCCCGGACGGCCGATGGAGGACCCGCATGGCCCTGGACGCCGACGTCATCGTCATCGGAGCCGGACTCGCGGGGCTCGCCGCGACCGCCGAACTCGCCGACGCCGGACGGAAGGTGATCCTGCTCGACCAGGAGCCCGCGGCCTCGCTCGGCGGTCAGGCGCACTGGTCCTTCGGCGGCCTCTTCCTGGTCGACTCGCCCGAGCAGCGCCGGATGCGCATCCGCGACTCGCCCGCGCTCGCCTGGCAGGACTGGCTCGGCAGCGCCGGCTTCGACCGCCCCGAGGACGCCTGGCCGCGCCGCTGGGCCGAGGCTTACGTCGACTTCGCGGCGGGGGAGAAGCGGGCCTGGCTGCGCGCGCAGGGGGTGCGGTTCTTCCCGGTCGTCGGCTGGGCCGAGCGCGGCGGGCTGCTCGCCGACGGCCCCGGCAACTCCGTCCCCCGGTTCCACATCACCTGGGGCACCGGGCCCGGGCTGCTCGAACCCTTCGTCCGCCGGGTCCGGGCCGCCGCCGGGCGCGGCCTGGTGGACCTGCGTTTCCGCCACCGGGTCACCGGCCTGTCCGCGCACGCCGGGGCGGTCGACACCGTCAGCGGCGAGGTGCTGGTGCCCAGCGGCGCCGTGCGCGGCGCGGCGAGCTCCCGGGAGGTGGCCGGCGCCTTCGAACTGCGCGCCCAGGCCGTGATCGTCACCTCCGGCGGCATCGGCGGCAACCACGACCTCGTCCGCAAGGCCTGGCCCGCCCGGCTCGGCACCCCGCCCGCCCGGCTGCTCTCCGGTGTCCCCGCGCACGTGGACGGTCTGATGCTGGAGATCACCGGCGGGGCCGGCGGCAACCTGATCAACGGTGACCGGATGTGGCACTACACCGAGGGCATCGAGAACTGGGACCCGGTCTGGGCCCGGCACGGCATCCGCATCCTGCCCGGCCCCTCCTCGCTCTGGCTGGACGCCCGCGGGCGGCGGCTGCCCGTGCCGCTCTTCCCCGGCTTCGACACCCTCGGCACGCTCGACCACATCATGTCCACCGGGCACGACCACACCTGGTTCGTGCTCAACCAGAAGATCGTCGAGAAGGAGTTCACCCTCTCCGGCTCCGAGCAGAACCCCGACCTCACCGGCCGCTCCCTGCGGGGCGTCCTCGGCCGCGCGCTGCCCGGTGCGCCCGGTCCGGTCCGGGCGCACCTGCGGCACGGCCCCGACTTCGTGGTCGCGGGCAACCTGTCCGACCTGGCCCGCGGCATGAACGCCAGGACCCGTCAGGCGCTGATCGACCCGGACGAACTGCGCCGGGTGGTCGAGGCCCGGGACCGCCAGCTGGCCAACCCCTTCGCCAAGGACCTCCAGGTCACCGCCATCCACGGCGCCCGCCGCTACCTCGGCGACAAGCTGATCCGCACCGCCGCGCCGCACCGCCTCCTCGACCCGGCCGCCGCCCCGCTGATCGCCGTCCGGCTCCGCGTCCTCACCCGCAAGTCGCTCGGCGGCCTGGAGACCGACCTCTCCGGCCGCGTCCTGCGGCCCGGCGGCGAGGTCCTGGAAGGCGTGTACGCGGCCGGCGAGGCGGCCGGCTTCGGCGGCGGCGGTGTGCACGGCTACCGCTCCCTGGAGGGGACCTTCCTCGGCGGCTGCCTCTTCTCCGGCCGCACGGCGGGCCGCGCGGCGGCGGCCGCGACGGCGTAGCGGCGAGGCGTGTCGGCCGGCATCGACATGGCACTCCACCTGGTCGAACGCCTCGCGGGGGAGCAACTGGCCCGCACCGTCCAGCTCTTCATCGAGTACGGCCCGCAGCCGCCCCTGGGCGGTATCGACGGGAGCCCGGCCGACCTGGACTCCTTCAGGCCCCAGGCACGCGCCATGCTCGATTCGGCGCCGGCGGACCACCCCGAACTCCTGGCCCGCCTGACGGACCGACACCGCGGCCCCGCCGCCGGGCCGGTGTCAGCCGGTGAACGCGCCGGCCCGGCGGCGGGAGCGGAGCACGGCGGCGGCGACGAAGCCGATCACCCCGGCGGCGAGCAGCAGCCCGCCCCCGCCGACCGCGGCCAGCGGGGCGACCAGGCCGACCGGCAGCGGCTCCGAGCCGCCGCTGTGCCAGACCACCCGCTCGCGGACGTCCGCGGCGGCGACGGTGCCCTGCTGGTCGTCGAGGAACATCCGGGAGTCGACCGATTCGGCGCGGTAGTCGCCGAGCAGGAAGACCCGTCCCGGCGGCACGGTCGCGGTGTACGCGGGGAAGTTCCCGTTGGGCGAGCCGTCGTAGGTGTAAGGCTCGGTCAGTGGCTGCCCGTTGACGGTGACCGGCCCGTCGGCGCGGCAGGTCACCCGGTCACCGCCGAGGCCGACGACCCGCTTGACGATCAGGCCCGACATGGTCCACGGCGACTCCACGAGGACGACGTCGCCCCGCCGTACCTCGGAGGCCCGCACCGTCTCGGTGAGGATCCGGCCGCCCGGCTTCAGCGTCGGGCTCATCCCCCCGCTCTGCAGGGTGCGCGGCGAGTAGTCGAACGCCACCAGCACCAGCCCCAGCACCGCGGTCAGCAGCCCCGCCGCCGCCACCCCGGCCGATGTCCAGAGCGGCCACCGCTTCGGCCGTCCGGATCCCGGTCCCGTGACCAGCGCCATGCGTCGCTCCTCTCGCACCGCGCGGACACCCCGCGCGATCGCGGGACACCTTAGCGGTCGTGATCGCGGGACGCCTCAGCGCTCGTCGGTCAGGCCGAGCCGCAGGTGGTCCACGTGGTAGACGGCCTGGTCGAGGAGGGCGGCGACATGATCGTCGTGGAGGGAGTAGACGACCGAGCGGCCGCGGCGTTCGCCGACCACGAGGCCGAGGTTGCGCAGCAGGCGCAGCTGGTGGGAGCAGGCGGACTGCTCCATGCCGACGGCGTCGGCGAGTTCGGTGGCGGCGCGCGGGCCCTCGCGGAGTTCGGCGAGTATCAGCAGCCGGGAGGGGGTGGCGAGGGCCTGGAGGGTGCTCGCCACCTTGGCCGCGTTGGACGCGTCCAGACGCATCCGCGGCACGGCGTTCTCGGCGGTGGCGTGTCCCATGGGGGCATCCTACGGTGGCCGTGATGAATGAAAGCTTGTTCATGTGTTCCTGTATCGTGACGCCCATGTCCGCCACCGTGCTCACCCGTCCGGCCCCCGCCGCCCCCGCGGCACCGCAGCCGCGCCGCACCCGCGTGCTGGCCCTGCCCGAGGCGCGCTGGGCGGCCGCCGCCACCGTCGCCTTCCTGGCCGCGCTCGCCGTCCACCTGCCCGGCGGGCCCGCCTGGGCGTACGGCCCGCTGTACGCCGTCGCCTACCTCGCGGGCGGCTGGGAACCGGCCTGGGCCGGACTGCGGGCGCTGCGCGGGAGGACCCTGGACGTGGACCTGCTGATGGTGGTCGCCGCGCTCGGCGCCGCCGCCATCGGACAGGTGCTGGACGGTGCGCTGCTGATCGTGATCTTCGCGACCAGCGGCGCCCTGGAGGCACTGGCCACCGCCCGCACCGCCGACTCCGTCCGCGGCCTGCTCGACCTCGCCCCGGCCACCGCCTGCCGGTTCACCGCCGACGGCCGGGAGGAGACCGTCCCCACCGCCGAACTCGCCGTCGGCGACACCGTGCTGATCCGCCCCGGCGAGCGGATCGGCGCCGACGGCCTGGTGCTGGACGGCCGCAGCGACGTCGACCAGGCCACCATCACCGGTGAACCGCTGCCCGCGGCCAAGGCCCCCGGCGACGAGGTGTACGCCGGCACGCTGAACGGCGCCGGCGCGCTGCGCGTCCGCGTCGGGCGCGACGCCGCCGACACCGTGATCGCCCGGATCGTCGCCCTGGTCGAGGAGGCCTCCGAGACCAAGGCGCCCACCCAGCTCTTCATCGAGAAGGTCGAACAGCGCTACGCCGCCGGCCTGGTGGCGGCCACCCTGCTGCTGTTCGCCGTCCCGCTCGCGTTCGGCGCGGAGCTGACCGGCACCCTGCTGCGCGCCATGACCTTCATGATCGTCGCCTCGCCGTGCGCCGTGGTGCTCGCCACCATGCCGCCGCTGCTCTCCGCCATCGCCAACGCCGGACGGCACGGCGTGCTGGTCAAGTCGGCGGTGGTGATGGAGCGCCTCGGCCAGGTGGACGCGGCCGCCCTGGACAAGACCGGCACCCTCACCGAGGGCACCCCCCGGGTCACCGAACTGCGCCCGTCGGCCGGCCTCACCGAGGACGAACTGCTGGCCCTCGCGGCCGCCGCCGAGCACCCCAGCGAGCACCCGCTGGCCCGCGCGGTGGTCGCCGCCGCCCGCGAGCGCGGCCTCGCCGTCCCGGCCGCCGCCGACTTCGTCTCCACCCCGGGCGTCGGCGTCCGCGCGGTGGTCGGCGACGCGGTGATCGCGGTCGGCGCGCCGGGCCCGCACCGCGCCCACCCGCAGGTCGTCGAACTGGAGGAGGCCGGCCGCACCGCCGCCGTGGTGCTGCGCGACGGCGAACCCGTCGGCGTCCTCGGTCTCGCCGACCGCCCGCGCGAGCAGGCCGCGGCCGCCGTACGGGGCCTGGCCGCGCTGACCGGGCGGCCCCCGGTCCTGCTCACCGGGGACAACCCGCGCGCCGCCGCCCGGCTGGCCCGGGAGGTCGGCCTCACCGACGTCCGGGGCGGGCTGCTGCCGCAGGACAAGGTGGCCGCCGTCCGTCAACTGGCCGACGGGGGCCGCCGGGTGCTGATGGTGGGCGACGGCGTCAACGACGCGCCCGCGCTGGCGGCCGCGCACAGCGGCATCGCGCTCGGCCGGGCGGGCTCGGACCTCGCGCTGGAGACCGCCGACGCGGTGGTGGTGCGCGACGAACTGACCGCCGTCCCGGCCGTGGTGGCGCTCTCCCGGCGGGCCCGCCGGCTGGTGGTGCAGAACCTGGTGATCGCCGGGGCGTTCATCACCGCCCTGGTGGTCTGGGACCTGGCGGGTACGCTGCCACTGCCGCTCGGTGTCGCCGGGCACGAGGGCTCCACCGTGCTGGTCGGCCTCAACGGCCTGCGGCTGCTGCGCGAACGGGCCTGGCAGCGGGCCCTGGAGAACGAGTAGGGCCCTGGACCACGAGGAGAGCTGATCCGATGAGCCGTCGAGACCGCGAGCGCAGGCCGGCGCCCGCAGCCCCGGTGACCGTCACCGTCTGCCGGGGCTGCTGCTGCGGCACCCAGGAGAAGCACCCGGGCGTCGACCACGCCGGCCAGTACGAGCGGCTGCGCGAGGCGGTCGGCGCCGCCGGCAAGGTCCGGGCGGTGAAGTGCCTGGACGCCTGCGCGCAGTCCAACGTCGTGGTGGTCGGCCCCTCCGGCGAGGGCCGGCTGGCGGGCGGCCGCCCGGTCTGGCTCGGCTGGGTGCTGGCCGAGGACATGATCGACGAGATAGCCGAGTGGGTGCACGCCGGTGGCCCCGGCCTGGCCGACCCGCCCGGTCTGCTGGACCTCCAGCAGATCACCGTCTCCCGCCGGGTCCGCGACGGTCTCCCGGGCTGATCCGGACCGCGCCGCCGGGCACTACCATTTCCAGCAGTGCCGGCATGGGAGGAATGACGACGTGACCACGGTCTGCCGCATCTGTGCGGGCACCGGCCGCACCGCCGGCCTCAGCTGCCGCACCTGTCAGGGCACCGGCACCACCGAGGTCGGCGGCGGTGGCGGCAACTGCTTCCTCTGCGACGGCACCGGCGTCTACGTCCGTTACCGCGTCGACGCCACCGGCGCCAAGCACGCCTACCGCGACGAGATCTGCCGCACCTGCGACGGCACCGGCAACCGGGCCCCCTCCACCTGGGACGACCCGGCCTCGTAGACGCCTGCCCGTGCCACGGCCGCGAGCCGGCGCGCCCGGCGGCGCACCGCGGCAGGGGGAACGGGCGGTCCTGGTGCGTCGGCAGCGGTCAGGGCGAGATCCCCAGGTGCCGCAGGCCGCCCAGGAGGTGGGTGCGGAAGGCGGGGTCGGCGTAGGCCTCGGGGGAGTGGCCGAGGGAGGTGTAGAAGGTGGGGGCGCCGTCGTGTTCGCCGCACCAGGCGAGCGGGTGGGCCGGGCCCCGGCCCATGGTGGCGCCCCGGTAGTCGGCCTCGTCGACGGTGAGCAGGACGCGGGCGCCGTTCTCGCGCGGGTCGGAGCGGAAGTCGTACCACTCGTCGGTCCACTCCCAGCGGGCCGGCAGATGGGCGGTGGCCGGGTGGCCGGGGTCGGCGACGCGGACGGGGGCGGCCTGGATCGGCGGGTGGCCGGCGAAGCGGGCGCCGACCAGGCCCTCGAACCAGGGCCAGTCGTACGCGGTGGTGGACGCCGCGTGCACGCCCAGCCAGCCGTGACCGGCGGTCAGGTGGGCGCGCAGCGCGTCCTGGCCGGCCTCGTCGAGGACGTCGCCGCCGGTGGAGAGGAAGACCACGGCCGCGTACCGGCGCAGCGCGTCCGGCCGGAAGGCCGCCGGGTCCTCGGTGGCGTCGGCCGTGAAGCCGTGCCGCTCGCCGAGTTCGCGGAAGGCCCGGGCGCCGTCGACGGCCGAGGCGTGCCAGAAGCGCAGGTTGCGACTGTAGATCAGGATCCGGGTCATGACGGATGATCCTGCCAGGTACGCATACGCACCGGCCCTTTACCGAAGCATGGTCGAACGTTGGCGTTCGACTGACCGGCGCGCTGCGGCTCGTTCACCGCGCGTCCGCGTGCGGTCAACGCGTCGCTGGAAGAGTCCCGCCCATGGATATTCCGAACATGGGCGTGCCCGCGAAGCTCGCCGACCGCATGAGCATGGCCGAGCAGCACGAGTACCTGCGGGCCCGTCACTCCCGCCGCCGGATGCTGCGGGCCGGCGCCGTCACCGTCGGCGCGCTGGCGGTGGGCGGTGCGCTGGGCACCGGCACCGCGACCGCGGCGCCGGCCGGCCCCCAGCTGCTGACGGGCGGTGTGGCGGACGGCATCGACGGTTCGCTGGTCGCCCCGATCGGGCGTCACCTCTCCTTCGGGCCGGAGCCGGACACCCAGTTCCGGGTCTCCTGGCAGGTCCCGGCCCCGGTGAAGAAGCCGTACCTGCGCTTCGGCAAGCAGCCGTGGGACCTCAGCCACAAGGTCCAGGCCGAGGTGCGCGCCCTGCACACCCCCGCGCTGACCCCGACCGGCCAGCCGGTGGACCAGTACTACCTGCACGTCGCGCTGGAGGACCTGCAGCCCGACACCACCTACTACTACGGTGTCGGCCACCAGGGCTTCGACCCGGCCTCGCAGCAGGCGATCTCCACCCTGAGCACCTTCCGCACCGCGCCCTCGCGCGACCACCGCTGGGGCAAGGTGTACGAGCCGTTCACCTTCACCGCCTTCGGCGACCAGGGCGTCAGCTCGCACGCGGCCGGCAACGACCACATCATCCTGGCCCAGAACCC
This sequence comes from Kitasatospora sp. NPDC088548, assembly GCF_044753005.1. Classification (NCBI taxonomy): domain Bacteria; kingdom Bacillati; phylum Actinomycetota; class Actinomycetes; order Kitasatosporales; family Streptomycetaceae; genus Kitasatospora; species Kitasatospora sp. NPDC088548. The sequence continues at coordinate 119,129 of NZ_JBIVMI010000021.1, read as the reverse complement.
GGCCTTCCACCTGCACGCCGGCGACATCTGCTACGCCGACCCGGCCGGCTCCGGCCAGGACTCGGACAAGACCTCCTACAACGCCCGTACCTGGGACGCCTTCCTGGCCCAGACCGAGACGGTGGCGTCCAAGGTGCCGTGGATGGTCTCCTACGGCAACCACGACATGGAGGCCTGGTACTCGCACAACGGCTACGGCGGCGAGAACACCCGCTTCTTCCTGCCGGACAACGGCCCGGACCCGCGCACCGTCCCCGGCGTCTACACCTTCCGTTACAAGAACGTCGGCGTCATCTCGCTGGACGCCAACGACGTCTCCTACGAGATCCCGGCCAACCTGGGCATCTCGGCGGGCAAGCAGACCAAGTGGCTGCAGCGCACCCTGAAGGACCTGCGCAACGACGAGACCATCGACTTCGTCGTGGTCTTCTTCCACCACTGCGCCTTCTCCACCACCCACCAGCACGCCTCCGAGGGCGGTGTCCGCGAGGCGTGGGTGCCGCTGTTCGAGAAGTACCGGGTGGACCTGGTGATCAACGGCCACAACCACGTCTACGAGCGCACCGACGCGATCCTCGGCAACAAGGTCTCCAAGGCGGTGCCGAGCGGCGCCACCATCGAGCCGGCCACCGACGGCGTGGTGTACGTGACGGCGGGCGCGGCCGGCCGCAGCCTGTACTACTTCGACGCGCCGGACACCTACGAGGGCCACGAGAAGCGGCTCGACTCGGTGAACACCTACCACTTCGCCAAGGGCGGCGTGAAGGTGACCGAGACGGTCGAGTGGTCCCGGGTGCGCTACACCGGTTACTCCTTCATCAAGGTCGACGTCACCCCGGCCCACCTGGGTCAGAAGTCGGCCATGAAGGTGACCGCGCTGGCCGAGGACGGCACGCAGGTCGACCACTACACGATCCTGCGCAAGGTCGGCGAGGGCTGGGACAGCACCACCGACGACGACGGCCACGGCGGTGGCTGGGGCTGGTAACCGGCCCTGCGGGGAAGCGTGTTGACGGGCCCCGGCGCCGAAGGGGAGCCCCCGGTGCCGGGGCCTCAGCGCCGGGGCCCGTACATGATGACGGCGACCCCGGCCAGGCAGATCAGTGCCCCGGCGACGTCGTAGCGGGTGGGCCGGAAGCCGTCCACCGCCATGCCCCAGAGCAGTGAGCCGGCCACGAACACCCCACCGTACGCGGCCAGCACCCGGCCGAAGTGGCTGTCCGGCTGGAGCGCGGCGACGAAGCCGTAGCCGCCGAGCACCACCACGCCGACCCCGGCCAGCCACCACGGCCGGGCCTCGCGCACGCTCTGCCAGATCAGCCAGCAGCCACCGATCTCGGCGAGCGCGGCGAGGGCGAACAGGGCGACGGAACGCAGCACGGTCATGGACGCCGAGCCTACGTCGTCGGTCCCGGGCCGCCGGAACCGCGCCGGCCGGGCCGGTCCGCTCAGACCTGCCGGTACGTGGTGAGGAAGCGGCCGATCCGGTTGATCGCCGTCTCCAGGTCGTCGGCCCGGGGGAGGGTGACGAAGCGGAAGTGGTCCGGGCGCGGCCAGTTGAAGCCGGTGCCCTGGACGACGTGGATCTTCTCGCGGAGCAGCAGGTCCAGCACGAACTGCTCGTCGTCGACGATCCGGTGCACCGCCGGGTCGAGCCTGGCGAAGGCGTACAGCGCGCCCTTGGGCTTGACGCAGCTGACGCCGGGGATCTCGTTCAGCGCCTTGAACGCGACGTCCCGCTGTTCGGCCAGCCGGCCGGTGGGCAGCACCAGGTCGTTGATGGACTGGTGGCCGCCGAGCGCGGCCTGCACCGCGTACTGGGCGGGGACGTTGGGGCAGAGCCGCATGCCGGAGAGCATGGTCAGGCCCTCCAGGTAGTCGGAGGCGTGCTGCTTCGGCCCGGAGACGACCAGCCAGCCGCTGCGGAAGCCCGCCACCCGGTAGGACTTGGAGAGTCCGTTGAAGGTGAGGGTGAGCACGTCGTCGGCGAGCGCGGCCAGGCAGTGGTGCTCGGTGCCGTCGTAGAGGATCTTGTCGTAGATCTCGTCGGCCAGCACCATCAGCTGATGGCGGCGGGCGAGGTCGAGGATGCCCTCCAGCAGCTCCTTCGGATAGACCGCGCCGGTGGGGTTGTTGGGGTTGATGACGACGATGGCCTTGGTGCGGGCCGTGATCCTGGACGCGATGTCGTCGAGGTCGGGGTACCACTCCGCCTCCTCGTCGCAGGCGTAGTGCACCGCCTTGCCGCCGGCGAGCCGGATCACCGCCGTCCAGAGCGGGTAGTCGGGCATCGGGACGAGCACCTCGTCGCCGTCGTCCACCAGGGCGGTGACGGCCATCTGGATCAGCTCGGAGACGCCGTTGCCGAGATAGACGTCGTTGACGGTGACCCCGTCGACGCCGCGCTGCTGGTAGTACTGCACCACCGCGCGCCGGGCCGGCAGGATGCCGCGCGAGTCGCTGTAGCCGTGCGCGTTGGGCAGGTTGCGGATGATGTCCTGGAGGATCTCTTCGGGCGCCTCGAAGCCGAACGTGGCCGGGTTGCCGGTGTTCAGCCGCAGCACGCTGTGCCCGGCCTCCTCCAGCGCGTTGGCCCGGTCGACCACCGGGCCCCGGATCTCGTAGCACACGCCTGTCAGCTTGCTGGACTGCCGAAACTCCATCTGCGGCCTCCCGACCCGTCACCCGCCGTGGCCGTACGCGCCACCGGCGCGCCGTCCTGGTTGCTTTGTTCTACCAAGTAAGCACTTGGAAAGTCCAACCTTTTGGCTATGCTGATCCACATGTCACGCCGAAGCTACGACCAGTACTGCGCCGTCGCCCGCGCCCTGGACGCGGTGGGGGAGCGCTGGAGCCTCCTGATCGTCCGTGAACTCCTCGCCGGCCCGCGCCGCTACACCGACCTGCACGCCGACCTGCCCGGCGTCTCCACCGACATCCTCGCCGCCCGCCTCAAGCAGCTGGAGGGCGAGGGCCTGGTGACCCGCCGTCGGCTCGAACGACCCGCCAACGCCACCGTCTACGAGCTCACCGGGCGCGGCGCGGCACTGCGCCAGGTCGTCGACGCGCTCGGCACCTGGGGCCTCGACGCGCTCGGCGAGCAGCGGCCGACCGACGCCGTCCGGGCGCACTGGGTCACCCCGCCCGCCGACGACCGGGCGGCGCAGCGGAATTCGGCGGACACCGCGGTGCCGGCCGGTTAGGGTCCTGCCGGTGACGTCCCACGAACTCGCCCAGGTCAACATCTCCCGGATGCTCGAACCCATCGACAGCCCCCTGCTCGCGGGCTTCGTCGCCGCCCTCGGGCCCGTCAACGCGCTCGCCGACGAGGCCGACGGCTTCGTCTGGCGACTCACGAGCGACGAGGGGTACGCGACCGGCTTCCGGATCTTCGACGACGAGTGGCTGCTGGTCAACCTCTCGGTCTGGCGCGACCCCGAGGCCCTGGACGCCTTCGTCCACCACTCCGAACACCGGGCCGTGATGCGCCGGCGCCGGGAGTGGTTCGCCCGGCCCGCCGAGGCGATGACCGCGCTCTGGTGGGTCCCGGCCGGCCACCGTCCCACCCCGCAGGAGGCCCAGCACCGCCTCACCCTGCTGCGCACGGACGGCCCGACCCCGGCGGCCTTCACCATGCGCCGGCCCTTCGCCCCACCGGCGGGGTGACCCCGCCTCCGCCCCGCCTCCGCCCAGGAGTTCAGGAACGCCTGGTCCGGAACGACGACGTCCCGCCCGCGCGGGTGCGTGGGCGGGGCGGAGCGTGTCGGGCCGGTGGGTCAGCCGCGGGCGTTCTTACGGCGGCGGGCGACGAGGACCGCCACGCCACCGAGGGCGATGGCGGCGGCGCCGGTGACGGCGAGCGGCACAGTGCTGGAGCTGCTGCCGGTTTCGGCGAGGCGGCCGCCGGTGGCGGTCGTGGTGCCGGTGCCGGTGCTGCGGGCACCGGCCGGGACGACGGCGCCGGTGGCGGTCGAGGTCGCGGACGGCGAGGCGGACGGGGAGGCGGACGGGGAGGCGCTCGCGGTGGGCGAGGTGCTCGCCGACGGGGAGGCCGTGGCGGTCGGCTCGTCGCGGAAGGTGACGAGACTGGTGGACGATCCGGTCAGCCGGTTGCAGGTGTACTTCACGTTGGTGGGGCCGGCCCCGTACGGGAGCACCTCGGAGGCGCCTGAGACGGAGAGGGTGTAGCCCTGGGCCTTCGCCGCCGGGTCGGCGGAGATCCGGAGCACCACGGTGAACATCTCTTGCGACGGGATCTTGTGGTGACCGAGGGACACCGACCCGGTGGCGGAGTCCGGTGTGACCGGGGCCCAGACGGTGTCGCCCTGGAACTTCACCCCGATCTCGGGCGGGACGGCCCCCGTCGCGCTCCTGATCACGGCGGTGATCCGGAAGTCGGTGAGCGTCGTCGAGCTGCTGTTGAAGAAGGAGACGGCCATGTCCCGGGTGGATCCGTCGGTGCCGAGGGTGACGCCGTGGACCGGCATGCCCTCCTCGCGCACGTACATGCAGCCCTGGGGCAGGGTGGGGGTGGCCGTCGGGGTGGCCGTGGCGGACGGCGTGGTGGTGTCCGAGGGCGTGGCGGTGGCGGTGGCGGACGGGGTGTCCGTCGCCTCGGCGGACGGCGTGGTGGTGACAGGCGCCGACGCCGTCGCAGAGGGGCTCGGTGTGGCGTCGTCGGCGAAGGCGCCGGTGGTCCCGGAGACCATCGCGCTCGCAGTGAGCACGAACAGGGCGGCGGTGGCCGTCAGACGGGAGGTGCGCACGATCACGGCTCCGGCTGTGAGAAGTGATGGGGATGAAGGTCTGATGAGAGGACGTACGAATGATGCGAACGGTTGTACGTGCTCGTCACCCGATCCCCGGAGCAGTCGTCAGCTGTGCGCGCCGATGGGTGCGGGATCGGGCGGCGATCTGCGCGAAGGTGTGGTCGCGCTCATCGTCTCCTGGGCGGTGGTCGCGGCCGCGTTCGCCGTCCACGTCCACCACTTCGTCCACAGCTGCACAGCGGAGGAGGAGGTGCCCGCCGAGCATCTGCGGCGCCGCGGCCGGCACCCCCGTGGCCTGCCGTCGCGGACGCCACCGGCGTGGTGGGGTGGCAGGGCGCGGGCCGAAGCGAGCCGCCGGGAGGGGCGCGCGTACCATCGTCGGGTCATGGAGAACGCCACCCACACCGCGCCCGCCAAGCCCACCGCGCCCACCGCGTACGCCAGTTACGTCGCCATCGGGGACTCCTTCACCGAGGGCATGTGCGACGACCTGCTGCCCGACGGCCACTACCGGGGCTGGGCCGACCGCGTCGCCGCCCGGCTCGCCGCCGAGCGGCCCGCCGAGGAGTTCCGGTACGCCAACCTCGCCGTCCGGGGCAAGCTCATCGGCCAGATCCACGACGAGCAGCTGGCCCCCGCCACCGCGCTGCGCGCCGACCTCGTCACCCTGGCCGGCGGCCTCAACGACGTCCTGCGGCCGCGCTGCGACATCGACCGGATCGAGGACCTGCTCGGCCGCTCCGCCACCGCGCTGCGCGCCACCGGCGCCACCGTGGTCCTGTTCACCAGCACCGACCCCACCCGCCGGATGGCCGGCAGCGCCCGGCTGCTCCCCGCCATCCTGCGGATGAAGGCCTTCGTGCACGAGCTGGGCCAGGACCGGGGCATCGCCGTGGTCGACCTGTTCGCCGCGCCCTGCTTCGACGACCGCCGCCTCTGGGCCGAGGACCGCCTGCACCTCTCGCCCGAAGGCCACCGCCGGGTCGCCGAGGGCGTGCTGGAGGCCCTCGGCCGCCCCGCCGCCTTCGACTGGCGCGCCCCGCTGCCGGCCGCCGCCCCGCCCGGCCGTACCGAGAAGCTGGCCGCCGACGCCCGCTGGCTGCGCACCCACGTCGGCCCCTGGATCGGCCGCCGTCTCACCGGCCGCTCCTCCGGCGACGGCCGGCCCCCGAAGCGCGCGGAGCTGCTGCCGTACGAGCCGTCCGAGCCGTCCGAGCCGTCCGAGTCGTACAAGTCGTCCGAGCCGTACGGGGGCTGAACCGGAGGGTCACCGCCCGGGATCCGGCAGCCGCCGGCCGAAGGGCATCAGGTCCCGCTCCCAGCCGGGTGGCCCGGCCGGCGCGGCGGCGGCCTCCGGGGCTCGCAGCAGACCGCGGTGGCGCAGCAGCTCACGCCGTTCGGCGGGTGTCAGCAGCCGCTCCTCCGGGCTGAGGTTCGCCGGGTGGTCCGGGTGGAGGTCCGGGCTGCCGTCGATCGGGCGGTCCTCCGCCACGTTGAGCAGATCGCCGGCCGGGGTCCGGTAGTCGAGGCGGAGGTCGGTGCACCACTGCGAGTTGCTGCCCCACCCGTGGGAGAGGTCGACCGTCGGCCGGTGGCGCCGCCGGAAGGCCCAGTAGAGCGGCGGGCGGTCGGCGACGCCGCGCTGGGTGTGCTCCACTCCGGCGCGGACCCGGACGCCGGCCCGGCCGAACAGCAGTCGGCCCAGCCGAAGGCCGGGCCGGACCACCCCGGTGAGCTCGATCGGCGTGCCCGGGTCGTCGGCCTGCTCGACCTCGCCGATCTCGTGCCGGAACGGGTCGAAGCCGCCGTCCTTGAACGAGGTCATGCCGAGCGCGGTGAACAGGCCGAGGTACTCGTCCTCCGAGAACCCGAGCCACGGGCCCGGGGCATCGACCCCGTCGCCGGGCGGCTGGAAGGAGAGCAGCAGCAGGTCGCTGACCGCCTCGTACGCCTCCGGCCCCTCGTACGCCGTCAGGGCCTCGTACAGCCCGCGCGCTCCCACCTCGATCGCCATGCCCGGAGCCTGGGGTCTGTGGTCGGCGCGCAGGCGGGAGTTCGACGACGGCCCCAGGACGCGGACGTCCGAACGGGCCGGCCGCTCAGCCGCGGAAGAGGTTGTGGCCGACGTCGCTCGGCACCTCGTCCTGGTAGCCGGTGCTGTCCGGGCCGGGGACGTGCTCGCCCGGGACCGGTTCGGTGCTCTCGTGGTGCAGCAGCACCACGCCGTCCTCGGCCCAGATCTGCCGGTAGCCGTGCGCCAGCAGCAGCTCGATCCGGGCGGCCTGCTCGCGGTCGGTCTTGAACGGGAACGCCCGCTTGTCGGAGCGGATCAGCACGTACTCCCGGCCGCGCGGGGTGCCGTCCACCAGGACCACGTCGGTCCGGGCGGTCAGCCGCGGGGCGGCCTGGTTGTCGGCCTCGACCGTCGCGCCGTCCGGGATCTGCGCGGCGCCCCGGATCAGCGCCGCCTCGCTCGGCTTCGGCTGCCAGTAGGCGGGGACGAACAGGTTCGCCACCCCGAGCGGCAGCGCGGCCGCGACCGTCACGGCGGCGGCCGCCACCCCGAGCCGCCGGGTGCGCACGCTGCCGTGGCAGCGGCCCAGTACCTCCAGCGCCGCGACCAGCAGGATCGGCCAGAGGAACGCGTCGTAGTGCCGGGCGATCGACCAGTGGTTGGGGTTGCTGGAGAGTACCCGCTCCGCCAGCAGCGGCACCGCGCACAGCACCGTCGCGGAGCGCAGCGGCAGGGCGAACAGCGTGCCGAAGAGCCAGAGCAGCAGTAGCGGCTTCAGCGGCGCGTCGAACATCGACGAGACGAGGATCGTCGGGTTGGACAGCACATGGGAGACGGCCGAGCCGCCGTCCTCGCCGAGCGAATCGTAGTTCCAGTAGTAGCCCGGCACCCCGCCCATCGCGGGCACCAGCCAGGCGATCGCGACCACCGAGGCGAGCGGCCCGCCGAGCAGGAAACCGGCACCCCAGCGGACCGTCCGCCGGCGCCGCGCGGTGTCCTCGTCCCTGCGGCCGCGCAGGATCAGCACCAGCCCGTAGGCGCCGACCGCCAGTCCGAGGTCCTCCTTGGTGCAGCAGAGCAGCAGGGCGGCCAGTGCGGCCGTGCCGTACCGGCGGGCCAGGCCGCGCTCCAGCATCAGCAGGGTCAGCGGCACCGCGAAGGCCACCTCGTGGAAGCCGCCGCGCGAGGCCACCAGCAGCGGCCAGCCCAGCCCGTACGCCAGCGCCGCCAGGTCGGCGGCGCGGCGGGCGGTGCGCGGGTCGGCGTCCGCGAAGCAGTGGTCGGCGACCCGGCGGATCAGCGGGACGCCGGCCGCGAAGAGCAGCGCCTGGCCGATCAGCAGCGAGCGCGGGTCGTCCCAGATCCAGTAGAGCGGCGCCATCAGCGCGATCACGGGGGAGAAGTGGTCGCCGAGGAGGGAGAAGCCCGGGGGGAACTCGTGGTGGAAGCTCTTCAGCGTCGACACCGGCAGGCCGAGGTTCGTGTAGCCGCGCACACCCTGGTCGAAGATGCCGAGGTCGAAGCCGCCCAGCTGGGCGGTGGTCCACTGCTGCGCGCCGATGGCGAGGCAGACGGCGAAGCAGAGCAGGGTGAACCCGAGGGTGCGGGTGCGCGCCGAGAGGCGCGGGGCCGAGGCCGTCACGGGCGCGGCGGGCGGGTCGTCCCTGGTGCCCTCGGCGTCCGGGTGTGCCGTGACGTCGTGCCGGGACATTCCTGCTCTCCTCCTGCGTCCGGGGCGGGATCGGCGGACCGAACCGACACCGGCCGACCACACTAACGGACTACGGCCGGGACTCCGCCGGTTCCCGGCCGCCCCTGCGGCCCCGGCCGCCCAGGGCCCGCGAGCGGGATCGGCACGCTCCACATCGGTACGCTCTACTGCGGACCCGGGCCGGCCGGGCGCCGCAGTACGGAGGACTCACAGGTGACCGACAGCACGAGCACTGGCACGAGCGGTGGCACCGGCGCGAGCCCGGGCGTGGCCCTGGCGGCGGACTGCGGGAGCTGCTTCGGGCTGTGCTGCGTGGCGCTGCCCTTCGCGGCCTCCACCGACTTCGCGGTCAACAAGGCCGCCGGCACCCCGTGCCGCAATCTGCGGACCGACTTCAGCTGCGGCATCCACGTCCAGCTGCGGGACCGCGGCTTCCAGGGCTGCACGGTGTACGACTGCTTCGGAGCCGGTCAGCGCGTCTCCCAGGTGACCTTCGGCGGCCGGAGCTGGCGCGAGGCGCCGGAGGACGCGCAGGGGATGTTCGACGTGTTCCCGGTGGTGCGGCAGCTGCACGAGCTGCTCTGGTACCTCACCGAGGCGCTGACCTTCGCCCCCGCCCGACCCGTGCACGCCGAGCTGCGCCGGGTGCTGGAGGAGACCGACCGGCTCGCCCAGGGCAGCCCGGCCGAGATCCTCGCGGTGGACGTGCCGGCCCACCGGCAGCGGGTGAGCGAGCTGCTGCTGCGGGCCGGCGAACTCGTCCGGGCCGCCGTCCCGCGCCGCCGTGAGCACCGGGGGGCCGACCTGTTCGGCGCCCGCCTGCGCGGCGCGGACCTGCGGGGCGCCAACCTGCGTGGCGCCCTGCTCGTCGCCGCCGACCTCGGCGGTGCGGACCTGCGGCTCGCGGATCTGATCGGGGCCGACCTGCGGGACGCCAACCTGGCGGGTGCCGACCTCACCGAGGCCCTCTTCCTCACCCAGGCCCAGCTCAACGCGGCGCGCGGCGACGCCTCCACCCGGCTTCCGTCCGCCCTCACCCGGCCCGCCCACTGGCCGGACACGGCTGCCGGGGCCGCCCCGGCGGCCGAGCGCAGCCGGCCCGGCAAGCCCCAGAGCGGCCGTCCGGCCGGGCGCACCGGCAGGCCGCGCCGCCGCTGAGCGACCGCCGTTGAGGGACTGCGGCTGAGTGACTACCGGGAGCGCTTGCTGCCCGTGCCGTTGTCCGTGCCGTCGGGGATGCTGTTCGCGCAGGGGGCGACGGCGGACAAGGAGCGGGCGATGCGGTTCGACGACGAGGCCGTGCGGGTGGCGGGCGGAGGAGCGCCCGATCAGCCGGCGATGCCCTGGGAGCGGTTCTGGCAGCTGATCGACGGGCTCGGCGGCGCGGCCGGGACCGCGGACTGCCAGGGTTTCGATGACGCCTGCGCCCGGCTGACCGAAGTCCTGGCAGAGCGGCCGCTGGAGGAGATCATCGGCTTCGGCGAGCGGCTCGCCGAGGCCCTGTACCGGCTGGACCGGGAGGACTTCGGCAGGCTGCCCGTGCTCGGGATGGAGCTGCCCGACGGCTCGCCGTTCCCCCAGTCGGACGACGGCTTCCTGTACGCGCGGGCCGCCGTGGTGGCCGCCGGCCGAGAGGTGTACGAGGACGTCCTCGGCCACCCCGAGCGGTTCGCGCCGTTCACCGCGAGCTCGTGCGAGTCGCTGCTGTACGTGCACGAGGAGGCGTTCGAGCTGGTGACCGGGGCGGAGTGGGACCGCCCGACCCGCTACGACTACGAGTCCTGCTCGAACCGGGAGGGCTGGCCCGGGCGCTGACCCCGGGGCCCGGCGGGAGGACCGGAATGGGAAGTCGGCCCCGTCGACTTCCCATTCCGGGGTAGGGGGCCTGCTCAGGCGAGGACGCGCAGTTCCACCGCCGGGCGGCGGCGCAGCAGGGCGCAGGCCGCGCCCGCGAGCAGGGTGAGCGCCACCAGGGTGAGCGCCTGCGGGGAGTCCCCGGGGTGGAGCGGCCAGGCCCAGGGCTGCGGTCCGCCGCCCCGGCGCCAGCCCGCGGCGGAGCAGAGCAGCGGGACGACGGCGACGGCCGCGGCGGCCGGGCGGTGGCCGATCAGCGGGTGCAGCAGCAGCGCCAGACCGGTGTACCCGGCGATGTTGCGGCCGAGGACGAGTGCGAGGTCGCCCTGTCCGGCCGCGCAGACGAGCACGCCCGCCAGTGCGCCGACGGCCGCGACCGCGAGGGCGAGCCCGGTGTCCAGCCCGCGCAGGAACCGTCCGGCCACCGCCTCCGTCCGCAGGTCGCCCCGGCCTAGCCCGTGCAGCAGGTAGACCGCCGGGAACAGGGTGACGAGGTGCGCGACCAGGAAGTGCCCGGCCTGGCCGCGCAGCGCGGGCACCGGCAGCTCGCCGTCGCCGATGAGCAGGCCCACCGCGAACGTCCCGGCCAGTGCGGCGGCGATGGCCGGCACCGAGCGGGCCTTGCTCCACCAGATCACCGGTCACCGCCGTCGGCGAGCGCGGCCGGTGCGGGCGGGGTCAGCGCGGGTGGCGCGTCGCAGCGCCGCATGGCTTCCGCATTCCGCTGGTACCAGTTGAGTTGGGCCTCCGGAGGGAGCCGCAGTACCTGTTCGGCGAGGGCCACGTCCGCCTCCCCGAACCGTCCGTCCGCAGGGTGCGGCGCGCTGCCGGGTGCTGCCTTCGCGGTGAGCCAGGCGGTCACCGGTCCGGCGGCCACGCCGGCCGGGTACGAGTCCCCGTGCAGGGCGCACGCGGGGACGCGGGGGACCAGCCCGCCGACCACGCCCGGCATCACGTCCGCCGCCCTGGCGGTGGTCGGGATACCGAACTTGGCCTCGCCAGGGCCTGGTTGGGCCGCCATGGTGAGCACGCCAGGCACCGGTACGCCCCCGGAGGCCAGGGTGGTGACGACCCGTCGGGCCTCCTCGCGGACCGCGCCCGAGCGGGCCCCGCCCAGTTCGGGCCAGAGGCAGATCCTCGGCCGTTCGCCGTCACAGACCAGCGCACTGGCGGGCCGGGCGAGGACGGGCGTCGGGCCGAGGTCCTGGGCCAGGTACGCGGCGAGGCCGATCCCGCCGGCCGTCACCGCCAGCCCGGTGGCGAGCGCGATCGGGGCACCGCGCCGGCGGATCACCAGGACGGCCGCCGCGGACACCGCGCCGGAGAACGCCAGCGCGCTCAACACGGCACGTTCGTCCAGGACCTGATCCACCGAGCAGCAGTCGGAGAGGCCGCCGCCGACCAGGTGCCGCAGCCAGAACTCGTCGAAGGAGGCCGGATAGGCGTTCAGGACGAAGCTGCTGATCAGCGCGAGCGGCACGGCGAGGACGGACGCCAGGACCCGCCCGACGATCGACCCGACCAGGGTGTTCGCGACGAGCAGCCCGGCCCAGACCGCGAGGACGCCGGGCTGCGGCACCCCGGAGGCCGTGCCGCCGGCCAGCGCCGTGCTGCCGAGCGCGGCGGCCATGCCGAGCGCGCCCATCACGGCCACCGGCAGCAGGACGGGCGCGGTGATGGTGAGGGGGGACCGCACCGGCGAGTGGTCGAAGACCCGCCCCCGGTGCAGCCGGCCCGCCTCCCAGGCGCCCGCGGCCGCGCAGGCCGCGCAGACGAAGGGCAGGGCGAAGGTCGCGTGCCCGGCGGCGGAGAGCCCGTAGGCCGGGGTGACCCAGGCGGTGAGGTCGTCGCCGAGGGCGACCAGGACGAAGCCGACGAGGAACGGCAGCGCGCGGGTGGCGGCGGAGGTGCGCAGAACGGTGCGCAGCAGCATGGTCAGGCCTCCCGTTCGACCAGCCGCGTGTACGCGGCCTCGGCCCGCTCGCGCGGCGAACCGCTCGCCCCGGCGGCGAGCGCGTGGAACTCCTCGGTGCCGCCCTGGAAGCGGACTTCACCCTGGTCCAGCACCACCACGTGCCGGTAGGTGTCGGCGAGGTCCTCGGTCTGGTGGGTGGAGACGATCACATGGACCTCGTCGGCCAGGTCCTCGACCAGGCTGCGGAACATCCCGCGCTGGGCCGGGTCGAGCCCGGCGGTCGGCTCGTCCATCAGGATCAGTTCGCTGTGGTGGGCCAGGCACCCCGCGATGCCCATCCGGCGCAGCTGGCCGCCGGACAGCTGGTGACCGCCGCGGTCGGCGAGCTGGGCGAGCCCGACCCGCTCCAGCGCGCCCGCCGAGGCGTGCCAGGCGGCCCCGCGCGACATGCCCTTGAGCCAGCCGGAGTACGCGACCTGCTCGCGCACGCTGAGCCCGGGCACCGGGGTCACCTGTTGCGGCAGCCAGGCCACCGCCCGCCGGTAGGCGGCCAGTTCGCCGCGCCCGGTGGCGGTCCGGCCGCGCCAGGAGACCGAGCCGTGGCCCGGCGTCAGCTGGGTGGCGGCCAGGGCCATGAGAGTGGACTTTCCGGCGCCGTTCGGCCCGAGCAGGACCGTGGCCGGATTGTCGATCCGTAAGGCGAGGCCGGTGAACAACTGGGCCTTCTGGGTGTACTGGAAGTCGACGCGGTGGAATTCAAGGGTCATGGCGGGGGCTCGACGCATTTCGCTCGGTGAGGTGGCGGGTCCGGGATCCGGGGTTCGGGGTCCGGAGCCGGGATCCCGGTCCGGGATCCGTGAGGGGAGAGCGGAGGAGCGGGGAGCGTCCGGGGTGTTCCGGCGGGAGGGGGCTTCCGCCGGAACACCCCGGACGCCCGTCGCGGGCGGTGGCCGGGGTCAGTACCGGACGCTCACCGAATCCACCCAGAGCTTGCCGCCGGAGCGCACCCCCTCCAGTGCGAAGTAGTAGTCGCCGGCGCTCTGGTCCCCCCAGGCGGACAGATCGCAGTGGTTCAGCCGGTAGCCGTAGGCCTTGTCGGGGCCGAAGACGTCCTTGTACAGCTGGAGATCGGCGTTCTTGAAGTCGTTGTTGTCGGTGGTGCAGCCCTGGAACGCCACGGTGGTGACGGTGTCGTCCCGGTCGCTGTCCCCCCAGCGGCGGGACTCCGAGCCGGGCCCCCAGTTGCTGATGTGGGACGTCCAGGAACCCTCCGCCAGGGCCGGCGTGGCCCCCGCGAACCCGAGCATCGCGGCGGCCACCAGAATGCCGCGAACGAGCTTGCGATTCTTTGCGTGCATATTCGTCCGATCTTTTCGGTGACGCCGTGCGGGCGCCATGCAGGCAAAAAGAAATGACCGGCGGTTCGACTACCGAGCTCACCCCGGTCGGACGATCCCCCCGCCGGGGAAGACATTAGCGTGCACGAACCGGCGGGGAGCACCATTTATTTCGGCCATTCGGCAGGCCTTGCCGCAGGATCGTTCGCGCGCAAGAGGGCGGACGAAAATGATCGCAGATTTAGCGTGTTCGATTGATTGCAGCATGACGGGTCGGAAAATGTCGCTGTTTGATCGAAATGGCTGACTGCTTGTGTCCGTTCGAGCTGGGCGCCGAGCGCCGGTCTGGCTGGTTCCCGACCCCCGGTCGGCTATCCGGTCAGCAGTCGGGCGCGCAGCTCGCCGATCAGGTCGTCACCGAGGCCGAGTGTGTCGGTGACATAGGCGTGGACGGAGCCGTGCGCGGCGGTGAGGTCGGCGAGAGCCAGCCGGATCACGGTCTCGGGGGCGCGCCCGAACCCGGGCCAGCGGAGCTCGCGGCCGGGGTTGGCGGCGTGCCACCGCGCGACCAGCCGGGGCGTGGCGAGTTCGGTGAGCGCGAAGTCGGCGGCTATGTCGTCCTCGGAGACGCCGAGGAGGGAGAGGACCAGCGCGGCGATCAGGCCGGTGCGGTCCTTGCCGGAGGCGCAGTGGAAGACCAGCGGTTCGTCGGCGCCGGCGATCAGTTCCAGCACTCGGCGGATCTCCGCCCCCCGTCCTCGGCGACCTCGGCGAAGCGGTCGGCGAGATAGCGCCAGGGATCGAGGGCCGGGTCGATCTCGGCCTGGTCGTACGGGCGGTGCTCGATGGAGAGGTTGTGGTAGCTCAGGCCGTCCAGCTCCGGCACGCGGCCCGTGCGGGCCGTCTCCCACGGGTAGCGGAGGTCGATGACGGTGCGGACGCCGAGCGCCCGGAACCGTTCGAGATCGGCGGGCGAGCCGAGCCGGCCGAGCGAGTCGGCGCGGTAGAGGCGCCCCCAGCGGACCGACCGGCCGTCGGAGGCGGAGTAGCCGCCCAGGTCACGGAAGTTGTGCAACTGGTCGAAGACGATGTGTCGTGTCATGCGCGCACTCTAGGGCGTCGCCGTGGCCGCCCGGCGGCATGCGGCTGCCCCGGACCGGGTGGTGGTCCGGGGCAGCCGGGGGCGGGCCGGGTCAGCCCACGTGGCCGGGGCTGATGCCGGTCTCGGTGAAGTTGCCGCCGACGCCGTTGGCGCCGATCGCCAGGGCGGCGCTGAGGAAGGAGGCACCGCCGGGGCCGAAGTCGACGTCGGTGAGCTGGGCGGCGCTGCCGTTCGGGCCGACGGCGAACGCGCCCTGGTCGAAGTTGGCGTTGGGGACGGGGGAACCGTCGTGAGCCGAGGCGATGGTCGCCCCGCCGATGACCAGCGGGAGCGCGATGGCGGAGACGGCCAGGACGCGGTGCACAGTGCGCATGAGGAAAAGCCCTTCCAGGCATTGAAGGTGATGGTTCGGTCGGCCGCCGTGACGAAGCGGCCCTTCACCATCAACACACGCGCGCTCACGCACTGCCACCGGAGGCGGGCGTCCGGGGGGCAAGGTCACCCGGACGGCCACACGGCGCGGGGGCGCCCCCGCGCCGTGTGGCCGCGGTGTCACTCGGGCAGGCCCTTGAAGCTCGGCAGGATCGCCTTCATGGCCGTGTCGGTGTCCTCCTCGGCGTCGGCCTCACCGTAGACGGCGTTCCACGGTCGTGAGACCTCCAGGGCCTCGACCAGGATCCGGCCGTTGATGCCGTACCGGATGACCTGGGTGTAGGTCGGCGTGGAGGCGCCGGCCGTGGTCAGGTCGGCCGTGCTGGTCACCGCGAGTCCTTCGCCCCCTTCGCCCAGGGTGGGGCGGGCGGTGGTCCCGACCGGAGTGTCCTTGGCCCCGGAGGCCGTGACGGTACGGGTCTCGCAGGCCCGGGCGGCCGCCGCCAGCTCGGCGAACACCTTCTGGGCGTCCGGCTTCGGCGGCAGCAGGTACGCCCGCACCTGGAGGCCGTTCGTGTATTCGCGGATCAGCGCCGAGTAGCGCACGCCCAGGCCCACGGTCGGCCGACCGGTCTGACCGCCTCCGGTCGGGGTGAGGCTGCCGCTCTTCTCCGGCACCTCCAGACGGCACGGCGACACTTGCACCGGCTTTGTCCGGGAGGTGTAGTCGATGCCCGCGCCGTGCAGGCCGGCCAGCCCGGGCACGTAACCGGACTGCAGGATCTGCGCGATGTGCCGGGCGTTCAGGTCCGGGTGGTCCGAGGCCGGATCGTCCGCGGGGGCGGTGGTGCTGGACGACGAGGCGGAGCCGCCCGCCGAGCAGGCCGCCAGGAGAAGCGCTCCGGCGGCCAACACCACTGGAATCAAACGGCGTTCGGTCGTCTGCATGGCTCGCACCGTACCGTCCCGGCGGGCCCGGAGGGAGGCGATCGGCCGCACTGGCCGGCAGCGGCCCGTGCGGGGGCGGTGCAGGTGTCGTGGACGGCCGGGCGCGGCCGGTGTGTCAGGACCGGCCGGCGGTCTCGTCCGCCGTCATCCAGACATAGCCGAACCCGTTCGCCCACACCGCCGGTGGCCGGGCCGGACCGTACCCGCCGTCCCCGGTGGGCGAGTTGTGGCGCCGACGGCGCAGTCCGTGCAGGAAGGACGGCAGATTCGCCGCCCACAGCACCGCCGTCGTGATCAGGCCGGCCCACAGGAAGGTGCCGAAGCCCTCGATGCCGAGGGTGGGTCGCATGGCCGTGCTCAACCAGGACAGCAGCCAGAGCGTCAGCGCGATGGCGCAGACGCCGAAGGCGGCGACGAAGGGCAGGCCCGCGAGCAGGAGCGAGCGCAGGTGCGGCCAGCCGAAGTCGCTGTACACCGTGGCGCCGAGGCCGGCCAGGGCGAGGAGGAGGACGGCCAGCGCCGCCATGGTCGCCGTCGACCGCCACCACTCGTCGGCACCGAGACGGCCGATGCCGAGCCCCGACGTCAGGAGCCACAGCGCCCCGAAGCACGCGACCAGGCGCGTGAACCGCCCCACCGACCCGGTGGCCCGCCCCTTGCGGGTGAGGCACGCGCCCGGCATCGCCAGGGCCACCGACAGGAGGAGATCGACCAGGGGGGCCACCACGAACGGCCAGAAGCCGGAGATGTGCAGGGGGAGACCGAGGTGGTCGCAGAGGACTTCCGTCAGCCACCACTGCACGGGCCCCAGTGTCACCGCGCCGATCAGCATGCCCAGGGCGGCGATACAGGAGACGGCCGCAGCGGCACCCTCGCTCCACCGGACGCGCCTCAGCAGTCGCTTCGCCAATCGGCCAGCCCAGATGGGGAGTTGGGACAGTACGAGGAAGACCAGCGCGACCGCCGCCTGCCGCCCCGCCGGTCCGTTCAGTTCGACGCCGCCGGTGATCTGTGCGGCGGTCCAGGCGGTGAGACCTCCCGCGCCGGCCCGGAGGACCTGTGTCGTTGCCGCGCCGGCCCGCCCTGCGGCTGTGGCGGTCCCGGCTTCCTCCGCGCTGCCTGCCGTCATCCGCGCATCGCCGCCCTTCACCCCCGGCCACCGCTCTGCCTGGCGCGGTGGGCCGCTTGTGAACTTGTACCCCGGGGCCGTGATGGTCACTCGGCCCGCCCCGGCCCCGCGAGTTCAGGGTCCGCGGCACGTCCGCCCGGTCGAGTGGGGGGCGGCTGGTTCGCCGGAACTCCCGGCGGCCGGGGCGATGGCAGAATGGACAAATGACGACGGACTATGGGAATTCCTCGCACCCCGACGCGGACTCCGAGCCGTGGTCCGCCGGAGACGTGGTCCATGAGGACCTCCTCGCGGCGAAGGCGCTGGTGTACGCCCCGAACGGGTTCAGGTGCTCACGGCCGGTGGCCGAGGCCGAAAGCGCCGATTACGGGGCGTTCGGCTTCGTCCTGGACGGCTACTCCGTCAGGTTCCGCGCGGCCAGGACGACCCCGACCAAGGTCGGCCAGTTCGTCACGGTGTGGAAGAGGTCCGGCGACGGCCCGATCCAGCCCTTCGACGCCGAGGACGCCGATGACCTCTTCGTCATCAGTACCCGTGACGGCCGGGACTTCGGACAGTTCGTCTTCCCCCGTGAGGTGCTCTGCGAGCGGGACATCGTCGCGAGGAACGGCACGGGCGGGAAGCGGGGGTTCCGCGTCTACCCGCCGTGGGTCACCACGACGAACCGCCAGGCCCGCGGTACGCAGACCTGGCAGCTGAACCACTTCCTGCCCATCGGCGAGGACGGGCCGATCGACGCAGCCCGCGCCCGGGCGCTCTATCACCCGTGAGCCACTGACCCCGGCGTCGCACGCGTACCTCGCCCAACTCTGCCGGCGCGACCTCACCGCGCCGGGGACCACGCACGTCCCGGTCCCGCAGGAGCTCTCCCGGGAACATCCCGGGAATGTGGGATGTCGCCGCACCGACCGCCACTGCGAGGATGCGGCACGCGGAGCCGCACCACCGACCGGGTGCCGAACCACGCAAGCCGTCTAGGAACCCAGGACACGGGGCCTGGTGTCCCGCCTGCCGTTCCGCGCGTGCGCACTGGCTCCGGGAAAACTGCCATGCTTCTAAGGAGAGTCGACGCTCTATGAGAATCTGCCGAATGGCCACCGCAGCGGCCACCGTAGCTGTGCTGGCGCCCCTGCTGGTCCTGACCGCCGGGACCCAGGCGAACGCCGCGCCGACGGCCGTGGTCCACACGTCGCTCGACCCCGGGGTTGATCAGCCGTCGAAGACCGACCAGTGCCTGGCGGCCTACAACGTCAACTACTGGGCGGGGGGCGCCTCCTTCGCTCTCGGCCAGCTGCACGCCTGCCTGGGCGACTGACCACCCCCGCGGGGCGTCAGTCGTTCAGCTGCCGCAGCACCAGGTCGCGGTACGGGATCGCGACCGTCGGGTTCCCGATGATGCCGAGAGCCTTCTCGGTCTCCTCGATGAGCTCGGCGGCCCCGGCAGCCGTGGCCCGGTTCACTTCGGTCTCGATGAAGGTGCCGACCCCGGCCACCGTGTCGATGCTGACTGTCACACCGGCGGTATCCGGATGCCGGTAGCTGGTGCGTGTCTTCTCGACCCTGACCAGCTCCCGCATTCCGATGCAGTCGGGCAGCCGTTCCGCCGTGGAGGCCTGCCCGCCGTCGCGGAGAACGACGTTCGTCTCGACCTTGGACACCACGTCGTCACTCCCGTGCGTCGTCGGGTTGGACGCGGGCTTGTACGTGATTTCTGCGAAGTCGCCCCGGTGCCGCACCCGTAGGCACTCCACGGTCGCCAGGTAGTCCACATCGGGGCGGCTGTAGTACGTGTCGATCTCGGTCACCGGCGCGCTGCCCACACAACCGAGTTCGGCAAGCAGGGGCCGAACGCCCGCACCGCCGTCCGGAAGCTCCCGCTTCCGCTCCACCTCGATCGTGCCGTCTTCCATGTCACCCTCCCGTGTTGACCGCCGAGTACACGCGGGCCGGATTGCTGAATGGAAATGCACAGCCGACCCCAGGGCGGCCCGACGATCCTCCGTATGGGAGGGAGTTCGGGGCTCTTGGGTCAGTGTGGGTGACTGTGGACGTGCCCGAGGCCGGCCGTGGAGCAAGGCCCGGCCTCGGTGGGGTGGGCTGAGGTGGAGTCAGCAGTTGGGGGTGGGGAATTCGTTGGCGCGGATGGCGTCGACGAAGGACTGCCAGGAGTTGGGGGAGAAGGTGAGGACGGGGCCTTCGGGGTCCTTGGAGTCGCGGACCAGCTGGCCGGGGTGGCCGTCGGCCACCTCGACGCAGAGACCGCCGTTGTTGTCGCTGTAGCTCGACTTGCGCCATGGAGCCTTGGAGGCATTGGCCTTGATGGGTGCCATGTTGAGAAGTCCTTCCCTCACACTGCGGATCAGGGCGGCGCTTTCTCGGGGAGACAGCGCGTTCGCCTGGAGGAGATCATAAGTCCGCTGCGTGCGTTGGACCTCCCTTGGATCCTCGATGAAGTGTCCATAATCCAGGCTTTCGGAGTAGATCCGCGTCTTGCCGTCAGGCGACGTGATCAGCGACATGGGAGTGCCGAACGGGGCGCGTGCACCGAGAGTGAATGGCGCGATCTGGTGCACGATGTCGGGGAGTTCCCCCATCCGCAGCAAGTGTCCGAGTTGCTCGTACATGACCTCGGGGCCGCCTACCAGCGAGCGGATGGCTGCCTCGGAGTGCACAACCATGAAGAGAGGCCCGTCGTCAGGACTGGTCAGCCGGTGTTGACGAGCGAGCCGGGACGTCACCCGCTCCTCGATCAACTCGGGGTTGCCTGCTGCGCTTCCCGACTCGAACAGAGCTCGGGCATAGGCCTCTGTCTGGAGGAGACCTGAGATACGTGCGATCTGGAACTCGCAGATCGTCGAGGCCTTCTCCTCGAAGCCCGCGTAGCGCCGGAACCAGTCCGGGTGATCCACCCGCGCGTACCAGTCGATCTCCTTCCACAGCGCCATCAGCTGACCGCCTGTCTCCAGCAACTCGTCGGCGGTGATGACGAAGTCCTCCGGCGGGGTGCGCGTGCCGGCCTCGATCCGGGAGACGTGGGGGCGGCTGCACGGGACGAGCGCGGCCAGTTCGCCCTGGGAGACGCCCTTGGCCTCCCGGAGGCGGCGCAGGACGGCGCCGAACACGGCGCCCGCGCTCGATCGCAGGTTCGGGTTCGTGGACTTCTTGCGGGTCATGGTGCGAGCCCCCTGTGTCATGGCGTGCCTTGGAACTGGCTGATCCCTCGTCACCCGATCCGGAACAGCCGATGCTTAATCATGGAACTGCCGGACGTACTTGCACTAGTGAGTGCACGAAGCGCCGCGCCCGCGCGCGGAAACCCCCATGCATCCAGAAGGTGGCACATCCATGCCCGAAGCCCTTGACAGAACCCTCGGTGACCAGTTCTGCTCGCTGCCCCGCCACCCGACCTCGGCTGCGGCGGCGCGCATACTCCTCCGAGGGTTCCTGTCCGACTTCAAGGGCGGCGAACACTACATCGAGGACGCAGAGTTGATCATCACCGAGCTGATCACCGCCGCCGTGCTGCGGCCCTGGAGACCCGAACACCTGCCCATTGACGTGGTGTTCGACCACTCCGCCTTCACCGGGCTGCGGATCGAGGTGTGCGACACCGGCCTGCCGGTCCGTGAACGCCTCCCGGTCGGCGGCGGGGGATCCCCGGGCCTGCGGCTGGTCCGCGAGCTGTCCGCCGACTGGGGCCACGAGTTGGTCGAGTGCGGCACGGTGACCAGCCGCTTCTGGGCGCACCTCGCACCGCCGCCACCCCTCTGACGCGGACGGGCCCACACCCGAAGGGGCGGCGGCGCCATCCGCGCCGCCGCCGCTCTCAGATGCCCAGGGACTCCAGCACCCGGCGGACCGCCTCGATCACCGGGACGCCCGCCGTGACCATCGACGCGACGCCGTTGATGTTCCTGAGCGCCTGCCGCAGGGTGCCCGGCGGCACGTTCTCGCCGGTCCCGATGGCCTCCAGGGACTCGTCGATGACCTGCTGGTCCTCGGCCGGCACCTGGTTGCGCAGGAACTGGACGGCGGTGATCATCTCCCGCATCGCGGCCCGGGGGTCGGCCGGGGCCTGGTTCTTGATGATGCCGACGTTGTGGTCGCCGTGCTGGGTGACCGAGTCGCCGATGTGGAAGCTTCCGCTCACCAGTTGACCTTCTTTCCGGTGTTGTTGTCTCCGAACTGGTTGATCTGGTCGCCGATGTGGACGTTCTCCACCTGGAGCTGGAACTCGGCCTGGGGGTTGTCGATCGCCTCCATGATCAGGCCGATGAGATGGTTCACCTCCTTGACGTCGGTGCTCACCACCGCCGTGTCCGACGAACTGGAGGTCTCGATGACCAGTTGGTGCAGTATCGGCCGGCGCAGCCGCCTGACCAGCTTGACGATGTTCAGCACGAACAGCGCCATCACCACCAGCGCCGCGAACGTGGCCAGGCCGGACGGCGACGACGAGTCGCCGATGTTCTCCGTGATCGCCAGGGCGACCGCCCCGAGGACCACCACCAGGATCTCGGCCTTCAGGAAGGCCCGTACGGCGTACCCGCGTCTGGGCACGATCTCGAACCGCCGGGCCCGCGCGATGTTCTGCAGCGGGTAGGCGTCGGCGCCCACCCAGAGAACCCGCCTGCTCACTCTGACGTCGATGACGTCGCGTCTCCGTGCCATGGGACACGTTCCCCCGATCCGTCCCGCCACCCCGCCGGCGGCCCCGCAGACCTTGCGGAGGAGCAGCACCTTAGCAACAGCTTCCGCTGCGGGGACTGCTCTCTGCGGAAAGGTTATTGACGGAACGACAGAGCATGCGAAAGGGCTCCCGAACGGATGTCCGTCCGGTCCGGACGTTCCGGCTTCACGTGCTGCGGCCGGCGAGGACCTCGCGGATCACCGGGCGGGCGCGCCATGGGCCTCGGGGGTCAGGATGCGTCGAGACCGGCCAGCCGCTGGAGGGCGTGGCGCACCTGATCGACCGTCTGCGGGCGGGTGTCCAAGGTGAGGTGTGTGGACGCACCCTCGATGTACGTGTTGATCGCGCGGGCTGTCTCCTCGTCGAAGTAGGTCCGGAGTGCGGTGAATCCGGCGTCGATCATCTCGTGGACCAGCGGACGGAATTCGGAGCGGTGAGAGGCGATGGCGTAGAGCTCGTACGTGAGGTGGTAGATGTTCTGGTCCACGCCGAAGTCGTCGTAGATGAGCGCGATCACCGCATCGATGGCGTCGGCGGGTTCCAGGGTGCGCTCGAACCTCTTCTGGACGAGGTCGCGGATCCGCTGGGTGAAGCGGTGGAATGCCTCGTAGAGGAGTTCGTCGATGCCGGAGAAGTGATACGTCATCGAGCCGAGCGGGACTCCGCAGCGCTTGGCGACCACCCGGTGGGACGTTCCTGCCACGCCCTGTTCCGCGATGCAGTCGACGGCGGCGTCGATGATGCGGTCCCGACGTCCCGCGTCGACTTGATTGGCCATCGATTCCGCCTCCGGACTGCGTATGGGCTGCGCGTTGTACAGGGATGATCGTACGCGAGCCGACACAGCGGGTGGCGGCCCTGTCGGGCGGCCACCCGCTGGCCTATTCCGCCAGCCAGACGGCGCAGTCGGCGGGAAGGAGGTCCGTCACGCCGTCCGCGCTCGCCACGAGCACGCGCGCGCTCGCGGGAATCGGCCAGGGCGCGGAGCCGAGGTTGAGCACGATCCGGGTGGCTCCCCGGTCGTTGGTGACGTCCAGTGCCACGAGATCCGGTCCGAGGTCGACGAGCGCGAGCGACCCGTTCCCCAGCTGTCGCTGCCGTCGTACGGCGAGCAGGCTCCGGTAGAGCTCCAGGGTGGAGCCGTCTCGGCCGTGTTGCCGGTCCACGGCGTAGTCACCGAAGTCGGCGGGCTGCGGGAGCCATGAGGCGCCGGTGTCGTTGAAGCCGAACGCCGGGGCGTCCTTCTTCCAGGGGATCGGCACCCGGCATCCGTCGCGACCGAGGCGGTGCCCGCCCCCACGAAGGAAGTCGGGGTCCGTGCGGGCGTCGGCGGGGAGCTCGATCACCTCGCGAAGGCCGAGTTCCTCGCCTTGGTACAGGTACGAGCTGCCGGGGAGGGCGAGCATGAGCGCCGTCGCCGCCCGCGCCCTTCGCAGCCCGAGTTCGGTGTCCGGCCGGGGCTCGGTGGCCTCGAGTATCCACGGTGCCATCGTCGGGTCGGCCCGCACGAGCCGGGTCGCGTGACGAATGACATCGTGGTTCGAGAGCACCCAGGTCGCCGGCGCGCCGACGGAATCCGCGTTCCGCAGCGTGGTCCTGATCTGTGCCCGCAGGGCTTCGGCATCCCAGGTCGCGCGCATGTAGTCGAAGTTGAACGCCTGCTGGAACTCGTCCGGTCGCACGTACAGGGCGAGCCGGTCGTGGGGCGTCACCCAGGCCTCCGCGACCATCGCCCGCTCCCCGGGGTAGCTGTCGAGGATCGCCCGCCACTCCCGGTAGATGTCGTGCACGCCGTCCTGATCGGCGAACGGCACGGCGTTGGTGGGGAGCGCGCCCCTGTTGTACGCGTCCCAGTCGGCATCGAAGTCGGAGAGGCCGGGCGCCTTGACCAGGTGGTGGGCGACGTCGATCCGGAAACCGTCGACGCCCCGGTCCAGCCAGAACCGCAGTGTCCCCGCGAACATCTCCCGGACTTCGGGATTCTCCCAGTTGAGATCGGGCTGCTTCCGGTCGAAGAGATGCAGGTACCACTGTCCGTCCGCCACCTGCGTCCACGCCGGTCCGCCGAACTCGCTGGGCCAGTTGTTCGGCACCCCTGGGGAATCGACGAACCAGTACCGGGCACGCTCGGGAGAACCCGGGCCGGCCGCGAGTGCCGCCTGGAACCAGGGATGCTCGTCACTCGTGTGGTTGGGCACGATGTCGATGATCACCCGGATACCGAGCGCGTGTGCGGTCGCGATCAGGTCGTCCGCATCGGCGAGCGTTCCGTACATCGGATCGACGTCGCGGTAGTCGGCGACATCGTATCCGCCGTCCGCTTGCGGAGAAGGATAGAAGGGAGAGATCCAGATCGCGTCGACACCGAGGTCCCGAAGGTAGGCGAGGCGGTGCTTGATGCCGCCGAGATCGCCGTTCCCGTCGCCGTCCGAGTCGGAGAACGAGCGCGGGTACACCTGGTAGATCACCGCGGTGCGCCACCATTCCGCGGTGTCGAGAGCATCGTGCACGTGCTCGACGGCGGAACCGGTCATCGCGTGGTGCTTTCGCAGGCTCATGCCTCGCCCTCCGGTGCGAGAGAAACGGACTCGGCACGACGCCTCCGCAGGTCAGCGAGGATCTGCGGATGCTCCTTGTCGAGGTGGTAGAAGGCCAGGACGGCGGCCATCGCGATGGCGAAGATCAGGGGCAGCCAGATGAAGACGAAGTCGATCGCGCTGATGGCGGATGCCGGCTGAGTCGCGCCACCGCCCTCTCGGAATCCGCCGAATCCAAGCATCCAGCCGATGGAGACACCGCCGAGGGCGCCGCCGATCTTCTGCCCGATGGTCGCACCCGCGAAGACGAGCCCCTCGGCGCGAAAACCGCTGCGCCACTCCTCGTACTCGATCGTGTCGGCGACCATGCCGAACAGAACCGCGAACATGCTTCCCACGCCGACGCCGCCGACCGAGAGACCGGTGAGGACGACCGGAAGCGACGCGGGAGCCACCGCGATGACCAACTGCCCCACGACCATCGCGACGCATCCCAGCAGCGAGATATTGCGCTTGCCGATCCGTCTCACCAGGGGGATCGCAAGGAACACACCGGCGAATTCGACGATCGTGCGGAACGTGAAGAGCATCGTCGCGAGGTTCTCGTCACCCAGCGTGTACTGGGCGTAGTACGGGTAGACCCCGACAAGGCCGTACGCCGACAGCAGCAGGATTCCGAGGAGCGTGAGCTGGAGCCAGTACTTGTTGCGCAGCAGCGACGCGAGACCCTCACGGGTCGTGAACGGGCGGCCCACCGCCACGACGGGGGTCACCGCGTCGGATGAACCGGCCTCGTCCGGCGCGCGGGACGAACCGACGCGCTCCTTGCAGAACACGAACACGATGAAGAAGAGGACAACGGCAAGTCCGCCGTACAGCGAGAACGTCAGCGTCCACGCACTGGCGCCTCCGCCGAACGCATCGACGAGCGGCATGGTGAGCGCGGCGACGATGAGTGTCCCCACATAAGCACCGACCATTCGGAACGTGCTCAACAGGCCACGATCCCCGGCGTCTTCGGTCATAAGAGCGCTGAGAGCCCCGTAGGGGATGTTCATCGCGGTATAGATGACGACACCCGAGAGCATATAGGTCGCGAATGCGTAGACTATTTTACCGGTCTCACCGAGGTTCGGAGCCGAGAACAGAAGTGCCGCACTCGCGCCATAAGGAACGGCAAGGAAAAGCAGCCACGGCCGGGCCTTTCCGAACCTTGAGCTGAGCTTCTCCATCAGCACGCCGACAACGAGGTCCCATACTCCGTCGAGCAGACGGGCCACCAGGAACATCGTGCCGACGGTTGCTGCCGGAATTCCGACGACCTCAGTGTAGAAGAACATGAGGTACGTGCCCGTCGCGACATACACGAGGTTGAACGCGAGGTCACCGCTCGAGTAGGCGACTTTTTCCGGAAATGGGACGCGAGCTGTCACCGAGCCGCTGGTTCTTGGCATCACAAACGGTCCTTTCGAGGCTCCGGCAGAGCGCCTCGTCGCTGAGGTGAGGAAAGGCATGCGTTGCGTGCGCACACCGCTTCACGGGCGGCGCGCGGAGTCGCTGTCGTCGGCCGATCGCCGAGATGATGTACGACCGTACACCACGACGTGTACGACCGTACACCCGGCGTTCGACTTGCTCCACCCTGATGCTCCCCGAGCCGATGCGGCTTTCGTCCAACGCCTCGATCCGGCGCCGGGAAGCTGTCGATCGGTGCCGTGTCGCCCCGTCGTGCGGAACTCGGCCCAGGGGATCTCCGCACCGCGAGCGGTCCGGGCGAGGCATGGCTGCACGCGGACGGCGCAGGCCTGTACGTGGACATGCGCGAGCAGGAGGCGATCAGTCCGGCGATCGCCTCTCGCAGACCAGGGGTCTCCGGTGGCGAGGTGCGGGGGGCGGGTTCGTCGGCGGGGCGGTGGGGTGCGGCGCTTTCGTCGGGCGCCGCACCGTGGGCTCGGCCCTTCGCGCCTCCAGTGCCTCGGCGACCGCCCGCGCGGCGGCTGGTCGGTGATGGTCAGGGTCAGCACCGCCCGCGCCGAGGTCTCCAGCGCGTCCGTGCGCCCCGGCGGGTCCGCCTTCTCCAGGTGCAGCACCAACGGCAGCACGTACTGCGGATTGGCGTCGCGGTCGGTGGGGGCGCCGACTGGGCTCGGGGCGTCGAAGGGCTCGGAAAGTGAGGCAACCGTGACAGGCTACCTGCGAGTTCTATTCGGACCTTGGACGGCTTGAAGCCCCGCCCGTGCGCTGCTGAGGCGCACACGGGCGGGGCGGGTTCAGGGGTCCCACCCACGCACCGTGGGATGTACGCGGGCGGGACCAGGGGGCCCGGGCCGGGAACCCCTTCCCGGTCCGGCACGGGGGCTTGTGGGCTGCTCCGGCGGCTCTGCGACCGCAACCGTCACGTGCACGGCGGTGAACTGCGCGAACCCCGCGTGACCTGTCTCCCGGGTGTGCTCGGCCATGTCGAGCGCGAGCAGGTCAGGAAGCGTCCAGTGCCGGGGCGATGACGGCGAAGGCCCGGGCGGTCAGTTCGGCGGGATCCTCGCTGCCGTCGCTGTCGCTCCACCGCTGCAGCACGGCGTCGAAGGCGGTCAGTGCCATTCCGGCGGCCAGTCGCGGATAAAGGTCGGTGTCGGGGTCGAGCCCCTGGCGGAGCGCCAGTTCTGCGGTCAGCTCGTCGCGCCATCGCGCCTGGCGCTCCAGGAAGCGGGCGAGCAGGGCGGGGGTCCGCAGGATCAGCTGCACCACCCGCAGGGCCCGGTCGGCGTGGTCGCCGCAGGCCCTGACGGGGACCGAGACGGCGTGCAGCAGTGCCACGGAGGGCCGCTCCCCGACGGGGCGGGCTGCCAGTCCGGCGCGCATGCCGGTGCCCAGGTCGGCCAGGAACTGGACGACCACGTCCTCCTTGGACGCGAAGTACCGGAAGAACGTGCGCTTGGACACGCCGGCGGCGGCCGCGATCTCGTCGATGGTGACCACGTCGAACCCCTTCACCGTGAGCAGCTCCAGCGCTGCCGCGGTGAGCTCGTCCGAGACGAGTCGGCGTTTGCGTTCGGCCATGGTGAATTCGGGGCGGGTGCTCACCGGCCCATGGTAACGCCATGCCTTCCGCGGCACTCGGGGGCATCTTGACACCGAGTGACACCAGCGACAGCATGTGCCGAATGACGCAGAAACAGCGCTGGACGATCGATCAGATCCCGGACCAGACAGGGCGGGTGTTCGTCGTCACCGGAGCCAGCAGTGGCCTCGGCCTGGCGACCACCCGCGCACTCGTCCGCAGGGGCGGGCACGTGATCCTCGCGGTGCGGGACGTGGGGAAGGGGGACCGGACGGTCGCGGAGATCACCGATCAGCATCCGGGCGCCGGTCTTGAGGTGCGCCACCTCGATCTGGCCGATCTCGACTCCGTCCGGTCCTTCGCCGACCAGGTGCGCGCCGATCATCCGCGGCTGGACGTGCTCGTGAACAACGCGGGCGTGATGGCGCCGCCGCGATCGCTGAGCGCGCAGGGCCATGAGCTGCAGTTCGCCGTCAACCATCTCGGTCACTTCGCGCTCACCGGGCTGCTCCTCGACCTGCTGGCCGTCGGGCGCGATCCCCGCGTGGTCACGGTGAGTTCGCTCAGGCACCGGAACGGTCGCCTGCGCTTCGACGACCTCGCGGGCGGGCGCGGCTACTCGCCGATGGCCTTCTACGACCAGTCGAAGTTCGCCAACGCCGTCTTCGGCCGGGAGCTTCACCGACGGCTGGCCGAGGCCGGCAGCCCGGTGCGCAGCGTGCTTGCCCATCCCGGCTACACCGCCACCAGCCTGCAGACGAGTGGGCCGGTCGGCCTGTGGCGGGTGGTGTTCGGCAGCGTCGGAAACCCTCTGCTCGCCCAGGCCCCGGACCGCGGCGCCCTGCCCCAGTTGTACGCGGCGACCGAGCCGACGGTGGAGGGCGGGCAGTTCATCGGCCCGGACGGACCGGCCGAGCTGCGCGGCGGACCGACGCGGGTGCGGTTGTCGGCCGGGGCCGCCGATGAGGGGACCGGCCGCCGTCTGTGGGAGGTGTCGGAGCAGCTGACCGACGTGCGGTTCGCGTTTCCGACCCCGGCCTGACGACGGATCCGGCCGGACCGGTGGGGGCGGTTGAACAGGAAGTCGACGGGCCCGGCTTCCTCTGCTCATCCGGTGCTCTTCCGGTGCTCTTCCGCCGTGCGTGGTGCCCGAGCCGGCCGCCGATGTCCTGGTGGCTCACCGGTGGCCTCCCCCGATCGGGGGAGCGTTTTCTCCCGCCTTCCCGCGATGCGCGCCCGATACCCCGGAGGCGAGGATCGTGTCCTGCTCAGTCGACGAGAGGACGGTTGTTGAACACGCAAGGCAGCGAGACGTGGGCCACGGGGACGGACCCGTACTCCCCCCGCTCCCAGGGTCCCGGTCATGGCATGCGGTCCCCGGTCGGCAGGAACGGCCTGGCCGTGGCAGCCATGGTGCTGGGTGTCATCGGTCTGATCACCTCGATCATCTCCGTCGGCGGCCTGTTCGGCGTCATCGGCCTGATCCTGGGCATCGTGGCCCTGACGAAGGCCAGGCGGAGCGGCGTCGGCCGGGGCATGGCCATCACCGGAGTGGTGGCGTCGTTCCTCGCGATCGTGGTGTCCGTCCTGGTCGCCGTCTTCATGGTCTGGTACGCCAACAACACGCAGGAGTGCTACCGGCCCGACAGCCTCCGGCAGTACCAGCAGTGCGTCCACCAGCAGCTCACCGGGCACTGACCGGGGCCGGCCCCGTCCCCGGGCGGACGCCTCTCCCGTCGGCTCCGTCGGCGTGAGGGCTCAGCTTCGTGCGCAGGTGTCCTGGTAGGGCAGCCCCTTGGCGTAGGTGAGCTCCCAGTCGCCGCGCGAGAGGCCGCCTCCCGCGATCCGGCAGGCCAGACCGACGGGGTCGGCGGTGATGGCGGGAAGGGCACCGAGATCCCAGAGCTGGCCGGAGCCGTCGTCGCGGACGACGAACAGGGATCTGCGGTTGGGGCTGAAACGGACGTCCGCCAGGTCGGTGGCGGAATCGGGCAGGTCGGCGGCCCAGCCCGGCACGGTCGGATCGGCCGTCTCGTAGAGCCGGACGACACCGTTCCGCTGGCCGAGGGCGATCAGCCCACCGTCCGGGTGGTAGGCGACCTGGACCAGCTCCGCGGTCACCGGGATGGTGGCCAGCGGGGCCGGTCCGATGCTCTGCCCCGACTGCCAGAGGCGGACGCCGTCGAGGCCGTCGTCCGCCAGGACTGTTCCGTCCGGTCCGAAGGCCGCGGCGGACGTGCCGGACAGCGGCCTGGTGATGCCGGCCAGCAGGCCGGCCAGCGGGTCGGCAGGTTTGGCGACGGGCACCAGAACCGGCGCGGCGGGATCCGAGACGTCCCAGAGCGATCCCGGAAGGATCAGCCGCCGCCCGTCGGGGCTGAACACCGTCGGCGTGTGCTGAATGGAGGGCAGGGGGTCCGGAAGCGTGACGAGGGGTCCGCCGCCGGAGCCCGTCGGGGCCGTCAAGGAGTTGACCAGCGGGCTGAGCCGCTCGATCAGTTTCAGCTGGACGGGGGCGGAGGGATCGTCCGTGTCCCAGAGGCCCACCCAGGAGTCGGCCCAGTCCTTGCCGCCCGTGACGGCGAGCACTCCGGACCGTGGGCTGAACGCCAGCGATCCCACCCCCGACGGCACCGCGAGAGTGGTCAGCCGCCGGGGGTGGCCCTGGTCGGACACGTCCCAGAGGGTGACCTCGCCGCCCTGCCCGGAGGACACTCCGTACCGCGTGCCGACCGCCACCACGGTGGAGTCCCGGTTGAACCCCACGGCCACGGCCTGCCACCCGGCGCGGCCGGGAAGCACCGCCAGCTCCTGCGGCCTGGCCGGGTCGGAGGTGTCCCAGAGGTGCGCGTCACCCGACCGCCCGCCGACGACCAGTCGGCGGCCGTTGGGGCTGAACGCGGCACTGCGCAGATCCGTGCCCGGAACCGGGGCGATCACGGCCGGGGCCGGGCGGCCGCCGACCAGCCACTGGGAGACCGTCCCGCCGCCGTCGACCTGGAGGACCCGTTGGCCGTCCCCGCTGAACGCGACGGACTCGATCCGCCGGAAACTCCCGGCCCGGGTCTGCTGGTCGAGCTCGTTCCGGGAGGCGGCCACGGCGCCGTGCGAGCCGACCAGGGGCGGCTGGGGCCGGGGGTGCGCCGGGTCCGTGAGGTCCCAGAGCACGGAGCCGCCGTCGGAGGAGGAGGTGATGAGGGACCGGCCGTCCGGCCCGAACGCGAACGCCGAAACGTCGTCGGAGTTGTTGAGGGCCGCCAGTTTCCTCGGCGAGCCCGGGTCGGTGAGGTCCCAGAGGAGGACCGTCCGCCTCCAGCCCGTGGCCAGGACCGGGGCGGTCGGGCTCAGGACGACCGGCCCGTTGATCAGCCGCTCTTCGGCTGTCGCCCTCGGGGCCGTCGGGTCCGTCACGTCCCAGACCTGCCAACCCGTCCCGTGGGTGACGGAACCCGGGGTGCCCGACTCGTCCTTGGCCTCGAACGTTCCCGAACCGGTGACCAGGAGGCGGCCGTCGGCGCTGAATGCCGCGTACTGGGCCTGCGTGGCCGCGACCGGGCCGGCGAGCCGGCGCGGGGCCGCGCCGTCGCCGACGTCCCACAGGGTCAGCGTGCCGGTCGAGCCGCCGGCGAGGAGGGCCAGCCTGCGACTGTCCGGGCTGAACACCGCGGCTTGTACCCGGTCGCCGACCTCGGCGTCGAAGGCCATCCGCCGCGGGTGGTGGCGGTCCGTCAGGTCCCACAGGATGACATCGCTGTCGGCCGGCTTCTCGCCTGCGGCCGCGCCATCGGGGGTGGGGGCCGCAACGGTGACCAGTCGGCGCAGGTCAGGGCTGAAGGCCACCGCCTGGGCCTCGTTGGCATGACCGGTCAGGGTGGCGAGCAGACTCGGGTACCCGGCATCGGTGGTGTCCCAGAGCCGGACCGTCCCCTTCTCCTGGCCCTTCGCCCGCCCGACGGCCAGCATGCCGCCGTCCCGGCTGAAGGCGGCGGTGTCCATGAGCGATCCGACGGCGCCCGGCTGTGAACCGCCGTCGAGACGGGTCTGCTGAAGGGTGGTGATCAGCCCGGTCCGGGCCTCCTGGGTCGGATGGAGGCGCAGCGCGGCCAGGCTCAGCTGGAGCGACAGCTGGGGATCGGTCCCGCGCAGATTCTCGGCCCGGGCCTGGAGCAGGCGTTCCATGGCGAGGTTGCCCTGTTCCACGGCCGTCCGGCGCTGTTGATCGGCCACTTTCTTCTGGTCCCGGGCCGACTCCGCGGCCGTCATGGCGATCAGCGAGAGCGCGATCAGCAGTGCGACGGCGGTGCGGCGGGTGAGGGTAGTGCGTCGTCTCAGGCGGATCGAGGCGTCCAGGAAGGCCGAGGCCGTGGCGCCGAGACCGGCCCGCCCGGTGCGGGCTGCCCAGGCACGGGCGGCCTCCAGCCGGCTGCCCCGGTACAGCAGGGCGGGGTCGCGGCGGGGCGTTCGGGCCCAGGCGGCGGCCGCCTCCTCCAGCTGCTGGCGGAGGAGGTTGTCGGCGCGGTCGGTGTCCACCCAGGCGCGCAGGCGGGGCCAGGCGTGCAGCAGGGCCTCGTGGGTGATCTGTACGGTGTCACGGCTCCGGGTGAGCAGCCGGCGGCCCGTGAACCCGGCGAGCACGGCCTCGGCCGCAGCGGGGACGAGCCCTTCGGTGAGCCGCTCCTCCGTGACCGCGCGCCGGGTGTCCTCCGATCCCTCGCCGATTCTGACGAGACGCCGGAAGAGCACCTCGGCGGCTTCCCGCCCGGCTGTGTCGAGCCCCCGGTAGATGGTCTCGGCGGTGTCCGAGACGGCGCCCTGGATCCGGCCGGACGCCTTGTAGCCGTCGACGGTCAGGGTCGAACCGTGTCTCTGCTGCCAGGTGGTGCGGAGCGCGTGGGCCAGCAGGGGGAGGCGTCCGGCCTCGTAGCCGCGCCCGGGTGCCGAGGGCTCCGCGCTCCCGTCCTCCTCGGGCCGGTGGAGACCGCCGGCGGCGACGCCGAGGTCGCTCAGGAGCAGTTCGACCAGGCCCTCTTCGAACTCCAGCCGCTCCCGCTGCGCGGGGAAGAGGATCGCCTCCCGGAGCTCGGTCTCCGACATCGGGCCGATGAAGACCTGGCGGCGCTCCAACGCCTCGTGGACGGGGCGGTATTGGGCGAAGCGGGCGTAGAAGTCCGCGCGGACGCCGTAGACGACCAGAGCCGGCGGGCCGCCGGTGGACGGGCCGGGGGAGTCCGTGAGGCGGGCGAGCGCGGTGATGAACCGTCGTCTCTCGTCCTCCGAGGCGGTCTGGGTGAACAGTTCCTCCGCCTGGTCGACGATCACCATCAGCCGGTCGGCGCCCCGGCTGCGGAGCGCGCCGCCGAGCCGGTCGGCGAGGGCCCGTGGATCGCCGTCCAACTCGCCCTCGACGTCGTCGGGTTCGCTGTCGGTCAGCGCGGCCAGGTGCCTCGTGAGCGCGGCCACGGGGTGGGCGCCCGGCGTGAACAGCAGGCAGGGCCACCGGCGCGAGCCGGGCAGCGTCCCACGGGCGAGCGCGGGCACCAGACCGGCTTGCAGCAGCGAGGACTTGCCGGTGCCGGAGGCCGCCACCACCGCGACCGCCCCGCCGTCCCGCAGGCACTCGTCCAGCCGGCCGGTCAGCTTGGCGAGGGCTCTGTCCCGGCCGAAGAACCACTTCGACTGCTCCGCTCCGAAGGCGGTCATGCCGGGGTACGGGCAGTCGTCGCCGCTCTCCGGGTGGGACTCGATCCGGCGGACGCGGTGGACACCGTCCCCGTGGTGCACGTGCAGGTCACGTACGGTGATGTGCTGGTCCCCGGCGGCCAGGTAGATGGTGCCGTAGCCGGATGCGTAGGCCTCCAGCCGGAGCCCCGGTCCACTCACTGGCCGGTGATGTGCATGTCGTTGCCGGACATGAAGATCTTCGCCTGGTCGGAGGCGGTGGCCCGCATGGTCACCCGGTTTCCGCCGGCGCCGGACTCGGGGCTCGCGCGGTCGAGTTCGGTCAGCATCCCGCGCAGCTCCGTCGCGAGCGAAGGGTCGGCCCTGAGCGCGTCGCGCAAGCGGGTGCGCCACTCGACGGCCAGTTCCTGTTCCACCTGCCGGTCGCCGGAGAGCCGGGCGGCCAGCAGTTCCTCGCGCGTCTCGACCAGCCGGGCCTCGACGGCCTCCGTCTCCTCGGGCCGGTCCGGGTGCCGGCGCCGCCAGAGCGCCTCGAGCGCCTGCTTGGCCTGCTCCCAGCCGTCGGTGGCCAGCCGGCCGACCAGCGCGGCCGCGGCCGTCGAGGCCAGCGCTACCAGTTCGGGATCCATCTCCAGCCCGCCACCTTTTCTATGACGTCACATCAGATGCGTATGCCACCACATTTTGAGACCGGACCGGCGCCCCGGACAACCCGCCCGGCGGTGAGGCCGTGGCGTGGCACCCCGGGCGAGGGGGCCCGAACGGTCGTGTGCGAGGTCGGGCGCCCGGCTTCAGACGCTGCGGTCGGCGAGGACCTCGCGGATCACATGGCGGGCGTTGGCGGCCAGGGCGGGGTTGGTGTGGCGGTAGTAGGGGAGTTGGATCAGGGCGATCGACAGCGCCCAGGCGCGGCCGCGGGCCCAGGCGGCCTCGTCGGCGGCGAGGGCGGTCCGGAACGCGGACCGGGCGATGCCGGGCAGCAGGTTCCAGGCGACGATCAGGTCCACCGTCGGATCGCCGACACCGATCAGGCCGAAGTCGATGACGGCGCCCAGCCGCCGCCCGGCGAGCAGGACGTTCCCGGGGGAGAGGTCGCCGTGCACCCAGACGGTCGGGCCGGCGTGCTCGGGCAGGCGGAGCGCCTTGTCCCAGACCGCGGTCGCCGCCTCGGTGTTGATCGCGCCGTCCAGCCTGGCGATCGCGGCGCGGGTGGCGCCGTCCCGGGAGGCCAGTGGGACGCCCCGGGAGGACGGCGGGCCGTCGGCCGGGTCGACCGCGCGCAGAGCGGTGACGAACCCGGCCAGGTCGCGGGCGAGTTGGACCGGCTCGGCGATGCTGCCGACGATCGGGTTGCCGCCGCCCAGCCAGCGGATCACCGACCACTGCCAGGGGTAGCCGGAGCCGGGCCGGCCCTGCGCGAGCGGCGTGGGGATGGGCAGCGGCAGCTGCGGGGCGAGCCGGGGCAGCCAGTGCTGTTCGCGGTCGACGCTCTCGGCGGCCCAGCCCACCCGGGGCAGCCGCACGGCGAGTTCGGGCCCGAGCCGGAACATCGCGTTGTCCGTGCCGGAGGAGGCGACCCGTTCCAGCGGCAGGGACGCCCACTGCGGGAACTGGACGGCGAGCAGTCGCCTGACCAGGGCCGCGTCGATGTCCGGCTCGTCGGGATGCATCCGCGCGGCAGCACACATGGCGGGCAGCCTATAGCGGATCTCCCCGACCCTCAGCCGGATTTCGAACACCAGGGTGTGGGGATGAGAAGGGGATGAGAAACAGGCGGGAGCGTTGGGTCCTGTGGGGGGCGCTCGGCGGAGTGGCGGCGCTGGCGGTGGCGGCGGTGACCGGGCGGTTCAGCCGGCGGTCCGGTGGGCTGCTGGTGCTGCGGGAGTGGCTTGACGAGCCGTTGCTGTTCGGGACGCTGATCCTCGTGCTGCTCTTCGTCGCCCTGGTGTTCTCGACCGGCCAGGTCCACCTGATCGACCTGGCCGAGTCGGGGGAGCCCCGCTCGTCGGTCTCCCCGGCCTGAACGGGCCGGGGAGGTGCCGGGCGGGCCTGAGCAGGCCTGAACGGGCCTGGCTCGAACGGCCCGCCGGATCAGTCGAGTTCGAAGGCCGCCCGGTAGGCCTTGATGACCTCCGGGTCGCCGAACACCTCCAGCCGGTCCGCGTCGCGCCGGCCCCAGAGCATCAGCAGCAGGTCGGAGGCCGTGCCGCGGACCGCCGCCGCGGCCTTGCCGTGTTCCCGTCCGAGCTGCCAACTCCCGCCCACCGCGCGGAGGGTCCACTCTCCGGCGCCGCCTTCGGCATCCGTGGCGTGCAGGTGCAGGCCGGCCTCCGGGAGGCCGTCGGGGGCGGCCCGGGGGAGGAAGAGGGTGAGCAGTTCGTCGATGCCGTCCAGGGCCAGCGTCCGCTCGACGGGCTCGTCCCGGCCCACCGCGTTGACCGCGTCCCAGCAGTGCACGGCGATCTCCTGGGCCATCCGCCGCTGGATGAAGCCGGCGTTCGCCTGCGTCGACCAACTCCACCTCGGCTCCGCCGGGTCGAGCCGCTCCAGCACCGCCGCGCACTGCTCGGCGCCCTCCGCGAACCAGCCCGGCAGGGCGTCGTCGGCGGGCCGCTCGGGCTCGGTGTACTGGGTGTGCGGGTCGGTGATCTCCCCCTCGGCCACCCTGGTCCAGAACCGGTACACCTCGCCGACGTGCCAGAGCAGGTCGGCCACCCGCCACCCCGGACAACTCGGCACGGTCAGGCCGAGATCGCCGGTGACGGCGGTGAGGAACCGGGTGGTGTCACGCCGCATCGCGGCCGCGTAGTCGCTCTTCTCCATACCGGCGGACGCTACCCCGCGCCGGTACCGCCCGCCGAACCGATTTCGGCTGACGCGGGGGCGGGACGGAGACGGCGGCGGAGGAGGCGGCGCGGCCGGGAACGGAGCCGGGAACGGAGTCGCGCCACGCCCGGCGCGCCCGGGGGCGTCCGGGACCGGTCACCGGTACCTGCCAGAATGCAGGGCGTACGGGGAACAACGGGGACAGCAACTCTGGAGAAGGTGACCGGCTTCGTGAGCACGTCAGCCGAACAGGTGGTCAAGCAGGCCCAGCAGGCCATCGAGCGGCAGATCGCCGAGGAGCTGGGCGTCCGCGAGGGGCAGGTGAAGGCGGCCGTCGACCTGCTCGACGGCGGCTCGACCGTGCCCTTCGTGGCCCGCTACCGCAAGGAGGTCACCGGCTCCCTCGACGACACCCAGCTGCGCACGCTGGAGGAGCGGCTGCGCTACCTCCGCGAGTTGGAGGAGCGCCGCACCGCCGTCCTGGAGTCCATCGAGGCGCAGGGCAAGCTGGACGACGCGCTGCGCGCCCGCATCCTCGCCGCCGACTCCAAGGCCCGGCTGGAGGACATCTACCTGCCGTACAAGCCGAAGCGGCGCACCAAGGCGCAGATCGCCCGCGAGGCCGGCCTGGAGCCGCTCGCCGACACCCTGCTCGCCGACCCGGTGCAGGACCCGGCCGCGCTGGCCGCCGGCTACCTGAACGAGTCGGTGGCCGACGCCTCCGCCGCGCTGGAGGGCGCCCGCGCCATCCTGGTCGAGCGGTTCGGGGAAGACGCCGACCTGGTCGGCACGTTGCGTGAGCGGATGTGGACGCGGGGTCGCCTCGTCGCCACCGTCCGGGACGGCAAGGAGCAGGACGGCGCCAAGTTCGCCGACTACTTCGACTTCGCCGAGCCGTACACCAGGCTCCCCTCGCACCGCATCCTCGCGATGCTGCGCGGCGAGAAGGAGGAGGTGCTGGACCTGGAGCTGTCCCCGTTCGACGGCGAGGACGGCGACCTGCCCGGGGAGAGCGACTACGAGCAGCGGATCGCCGCCCGGTTCGGCATCGCCGACCACGGCCGCCCGGCCGACAAGTGGCTCGGCGACACCGTCCGCTGGGCCTGGCGCACCCGCATCCTGGTCCGGCTCGGCATCGACCTGCGCGGCCGGCTCCGGCAGGAGGCCGAGGACGAGGCCGTCCGCGTCTTCGCCGCCAACCTGCGCGACCTGCTGCTCGCCGCCCCGGCCGGCACCCGCGCCACCATGGGCCTCGACCCGGGCTTCCGTACCGGGGTGAAGGTCGCGATCGTGGACGACACCGGCAAGGTCGTCGCGTACGACACGATCTACCCGCACCAGCCCGCCAACAAGTGGGACGCCGCCCTGGCCACCCTGGCCGCGCTGGCGAAGAAGCACTCCGTCGACCTGATCGCGATCGGCAACGGCACCGCCTCCCGGGAGACCGACAAGCTCGCCGAGGACCTGCTCAAGCGCCACCCCGAGCTGAAGCTCACCAAGGCGATGGTCAGCGAGGCCGGCGCCTCGGTCTACTCGGCCTCCGCGTTCGCCTCGCAGGAGCTGCCCGAGCTGGACGTGTCCATCCGCGGCGCGGTCTCCATCGCCCGCCGCCTCCAGGACCCGCTGGCCGAGCTGGTCAAGATCGACCCCAAGTCGATCGGCGTTGGCCAGTACCAGCACGACCTCAGCGAGGTGAAGCTCTCCCGCTCGCTGGACGCCGTGGTGGAGGACTGCGTCAACGCGGTCGGCGTGGACGTCAACACCGCCTCCGCGCCGCTGCTCACCCGGGTCTCCGGGATCACCGGGACGCTCGCGGACAACATCGTCGCCCACCGTGACGCCAACGGCCCGTTCCGCACCCGCAAGTCGCTCAAGGACGTCGCCAGGCTCGGCCCGAAGGCCTTCGAGCAGTGCGCGGGCTTCCTGCGGATCCCGGACGGCGACGACCCGCTGGACGCCTCCAGCGTGCACCCGGAGGCGTACCCGGTGGTGCGGCGGATCCTCGCCGCCACCGGCGGGGAGCTGCGGCAGCTGATCGGCAACGGCACCGCGCTGCGGGCGCTGCGGCCGGGCGACTTCGCCGACGACACCTTCGGCATCCCGACCGTCACCGACATCCTCGGCGAGCTGGACAAGCCCGGCCGCGACCCGCGCCCGGCGTTCCGTACGGCCACCTTCAAGGAGGGCGTCGACAAGATCGGCGACCTGGAGGCCGGCATGGTGCTGGAGGGCGTGGTGACCAATGTCGCCGCCTTCGGCGCCTTCGTGGACGTGGGCGTCCACCAGGACGGGCTGGTGCACGTCTCGGCGCTGTCGAAGAACTTCGTCAAGGACCCGCGCGAGGTGGTCAAGCCCGGTGACATCGTCACGGTGCGGGTGACCTCGGTGGACGTGCCGCGCAAGCGGATCGGGCTGACGCTGCGGCTGGACGACGAGGTCGGCCGGGGCGGTGGCGGCGACCGCGGTGACCGGGGCGGTGACCGGGGCCGTGGTGGCGAGCGCGGCGGCGAGCGGGCGGCGCGTCCGCCGCGCCAGGACCGGCGCGGCTCCGGCTCGGGCTCCGGCTCCGGCGGGTCGGCGCCGCTGGGCAACAGCGCCATGGCGGACGCGCTGCGCCGGGCCGGTCTGACCGGTGGCGGCCAGAACAGTGGCCAGGGCAGCGGCCAGGGCAGCGGCCAGGGCGGGTCCGGCAACCGCCGCTCCGGGCGGCGCTGAGCAGACGACGGCGGGGGGGGGGGGGGGGGGGGGGGGGCGCCCCCCCCCCCCCCCCCGGCCCCCCCGCGCCGGGCGGGGGGGGGGGCCCCCCCGGGGTGTGGGGGGCCCGGGGGGAACGCCGC
>NZ_JBIVMI010000021.1:53661-80341 GCF_044753005.1 Kitasatospora sp. NPDC088548 | reverse complement strand
CCCGCCCCCCGGGGCGGCGGGGCGGGGCGGGGGGCCCCCCCCCCCCCGCGGGGGGGGGCGCCCCCCCCCGCCGGGGGGGGGGGCGGGGCCCCCGCGCCCCCCCCCCCCCCCCCCCGCCGTCGCTTCCCTCGCTGCCCGGCCGGTGCTCAGGCCAACAGTCTTTCCTTGGCCCGCTGGTACTCCTCCTCGGTGAGCGAGCCGGTGGCCTTGAGCTCCGCCAGCTTGGCCAGATCGTCGACATGGCTGCGGGCGCCCGTGGCGGCCCCGGTGCCGCCTCCGCCCTCCGTCGGCGGGGCGGCGGCACTGCGGATGTATTCCTTGAAGGCGGCCTCGTTCCGCTGGGCCTGCTCCACGTCTCGCTGGCTCATCGACCTGCCGCGCGCGATGACGTAGACGAGCACGCCGATGAGTGGCAGCACGATCACGAGGAGTAGCCAGCCGGCCTTTGCCCAGCCGCCCAGATCATGGCTGCGGAAGATGTCCGTGATGATCTTGAACAGCAGGAAGAACCAGAGAATCCACAGGAAGAGCTCCAGCATCGTCCAGAAGATGTTGAGCAGCGGGTAGTTGTCCATGGTGCTCCCATCGGTGCGACCCCCTGGCTACAGGCGTCACCCGATTCATATCACCGTATATTGGACATTGCGCTGCGCTGCTCGGCCATTCAAGTGATCTCCGGCGCCGATGGGAATACCTCGCCGACCAGGCGTCTCGGCCGCGCTTCAGCCGTCGGCCGGGCCGCGCGTCAGCCCCCGGCCCGCCCCCGCAGCTCCACGGCCAGGCCGATCAGCTCGGCCCACCAGGCGTCGCGCCCACCGGCCAGCAGCTGCTGCGCCTCGCCCGCCTCCATCGCCCGCACCTCGACCACCTGTTCGCCATCGGCCGGATTGGTCGGCGCGGAGTCCACCGTCACCTCCGCCCAGCCCCAGAGCCAGGCCTTCTCGGGGTGCGGCTGCCACGGCCGGTACGGCTCCGGGGCGTCCGTCACGCACCGGTGCGCCCCCAGCCAGACCGGCGCCCCGAGCAACTGCGCGCCGGCCTCCTCCCGCAACTCCCGGACCAGGCAGGACTCGATGCTCTCCCCGCTCTCCCGCGTCCCGCCCGGCAGGAACCAGTGGTCGCGCTCGTCCCGGCAGAGCACCACCAATCCCTCGCTGAACCCGACCAGATGGATGTTGGTGACCAGTTCGTCCGGCGGCAGTTCCGTCGAGAACTGCGCGTCGTAAGGCCCCCACGCCCAGTGCTGCGGCGCGTGCAGCGTGGGGAAACGCGCCGCCAGTTCGGCGACTCTGCCAGTGGTGTCCGTTCGGTCCGTGGTATCGGTCATTCCGAGATCGTAGTGCCGGCGGGGAGACGGAGGGGGGTGGCGGTACGGGCCAGGGCGAGGCCGGCGGTGCCGAGGGCGCGGGAGCGGTGGGGGATGGTGGCCCCGACCGGGGTGGCGACCCAACTGCCCAGCGAGATCTCGGCGGTGATGCCTGGTCCGAAACCGGCGATCAGGCCCTGGGCGCCGTCGGGAAGGGCGCCCTCGTCGAAGAGGCGGGCGAGGGCGTCGAAGACGACGGCGCTGGCGATGTTGCCGCGCTCGGTGAGGGTGGCGCGGCTGAAACGGAAGGCGGCGGGCTCCAGATTGAGGTAGTGGCAGAGGTCGTCGAGGATGCGGGGGCCGCCGGCGTGCACGATGTAGAAGCCGAGGCCCGAGACGTCCCAGCTGTGCTCGGTGGCCAGCGCGCGCAGGGCGGGGGCCAGCATCTCCATGGTGCCGGGGACGCGCTTGTCGAGCTGGAAGTGGAAGCCGGTGTCCTTGACCCCGTAGGAGATCCAGTCCTCGGTGTGCGGGACGAGGTGCGAGCCGTTGCGCTCGATGTGCACGCCGGTGCCGCCGCGGCCGCGCATCACCACGGCGGCGACGGCGTCCCCGAACAGGCCGTTGGAGAGCAGCGAGCCGACGCCGAGGTCGGTCGGCTGGTAGCAGAGCGAGCAGAACTCGCAGGCCACGATGAGGACGTTGGAGCCCGGGTAGGCGCGGCAGAAGTCGTGCGCCCGGTTGACGGCGGCGCCGCCGGCCGCGCAGCCGAGCTGGGCGATCGGCACCTGGCGGGTGTCCGAGCGGAAGCCCATGGTGTTGATCAGCCAGGCCGTCAGCGAGGGCATCATGAAGCCGGTGCAGGAGACGTAGACGATCAGGTCGATGTCCCGGGCGGACAGCTCGGCGTGCCCGAGGGCGCGTTCGACCACCTCGGGGACGCGCAGCTTGGCCTCGCGTTCGTAGACGGCGTTGCGGGTGGTGAAGCCGGGGTGCTCCAGGGTCTGCTCGATGGGCTGGACGAGATGCCTGGTCCGCACCCCGGTGTTCTCGATCAGCCGTAGTGCCAGGGCGAGTTGCGGGTGGCCGGCGTGCAGGGTGCGGGCCAGGTCGAGGGTCTGGCCGAGCGTGATGACGTGCTCGGGTACCGCGATGGCGGGTCGGCAGAGTGTTGCCATGGATGAGGTCTCCCCTGGTGCCTACGGGTGCGTCGGACGTGCGCCTGGGTGGCGCGGGGGGAGGGTCACCAGGCGACCGGAAGGGTGCGCGGGTAGCGCCAGATCGAGCCCGTCCGCCAGTCCAGCCCGTCCGCCGGGACGGCGAGCCGCAGCCCGGGGAAGCGCCGCAGCAGGGTGCCGATGGCGACCTGGAGCTCCATCCGGGCCAGGTGCGCGCCGGGGCAGTGGTGGGTGCCGTAGCCGAAGGTCATGTGGTTGGCCGTGCCGCGGTCGAGGTCCAGCTCGTCGGGCCGGTCGAACATCCGCCCGTCGCGGTTGGCGGCCAGGTAGGAGACGTGCACGGCCTCGCCGGCCTTGATCAGCACACCGCCCAGCTCGACGTCCTCGGTGGCCACCCGGGCGATGCCGACGCCCTGGCGGAACGGGATGAAGCGGAGCAGCTCCTCCAGGGCGCGCGGCAGCAGGTCGGGCTGGGCG
This sequence comes from Kitasatospora sp. NPDC088548, assembly GCF_044753005.1. NCBI lineage: Bacteria > Bacillati > Actinomycetota > Actinomycetes > Kitasatosporales > Streptomycetaceae > Kitasatospora > Kitasatospora sp. NPDC088548. Next base: position 77,380 of record NZ_JBIVMI010000021.1, on the reverse strand, counting down.
CGGAGCTTGGCGAGCTGCTCGGGGTGGGTGAGCAGGGTGTAGGTGATGTTGCTGAGCTGGTAGGTGCTGGTGTCGTGGCCGGTGACCAGCAGGACCATCGCCATCACGGCGAGCTCCTGGTCGTCCAGCAGTTCCTCGCCGTCCCGGGCGGTGGCGAGGGCGCTGATCAGGTCCTCGCCGGGGGCGCGGCGGCGGGCGGCGGTCAGCTCGGCGAAGTAGTCGCGCAGGGCGGTCTTGGCGCGGACCTGGCCGTCACCGCTGCCGGGGCCCATCGACATCATCGCGACGGCGTGGCCGCGGAGTTCGGCGCGGTCCCGCTCGGGGATGTCGAGCATCTCGCAGATGGTGGTGAGCGGCAGCCGGCTGGAGAGGTGGTGGACCAGGTCGGCGGGGGAGCCGTGTTCGGCCATCTCGTCCAGGAAGCCGTCGACGATCCGCTGGGTCTTCGCCCGCATCTGCTCGACCTGGCGGTTGGTGAAGCCCTTGGCGACCAGCCGCCGCAGCCGGTTGTGGGCGGGCGGGTCCATCAGGTTGATCGCCTCGACCTGGGCGATCGGGGCGGGCGTCATGCGGGGGAGGTCCCGCCCGATGCCGGCGGCGCGGCTGAACCGGCGGTCGGTGGTGACGACGCGGACGTCCTCGTAGCGGGTGGCCAGCCAGGCCTCGCCCTCGCCGTGCGGCAGCCGGATCCTGGCGATCGGGTCCTCGGTGAGCAGTTGCTTCAGGAGGGGGTCGAACTCCAGGCCTGCGGTGTGGTTGAACGGGCAGTCCCACACGGGGGCGGAGGTAGTCACGGGCTGATCCAAGTGGCCTGAGGTGGTGCCGCCCGGACATGGGCCGTTCGGGCGCGGACGTGCTGATGTTCCCCCATGAGGAGGCAAAAGTGTGGGCGTGACGGATAGTTCGCTCGATCGAGCGAGATAGATGATTGTCTTCAGATATACGGGAGTTGGGGATCACCTGCTGCCGGGGACGCACTCGGCAGGACGTGCGGGGCGCGCGGCAAATGGCATGCACGCTACTAGGCAACCGGCCAGTAACAGCCCTACCGTCGAACCCTCTTAGCTCTGACGGAGGAGCTGATATGCACCGACGCCCCCATGCGCTCAGGCTCCCGGTCGCCGGCCTCTCGGCGGCCCTCCTCATCACCGCGGCCCTCACCACGACACCCGCCCCGGCCACCCCCGTGCCCGGCACCCCCGTCGCGGCCGGCGACTACTGCGGCGGCCGCTGCCTCGACATCCTGCCGCCCGGCGAGAACGGCAACGCCACCCTCGCGGAGATCATCCTCAACCGGATGTTCGGCAGCCGCCCCGCCCACACCGACGACCAGCTCGGCCCGTACGCGGCGCTCGCGGCCGGCTACCCGGGCCTCACCGAGGCCCAGTTGCGCAGCTTCTTCAACGACGCCTCCTTCGGCGTCCCCGCCGACCAGGTGGCCAGCACCACCCGGCCCCGCGCCGACGTCGCCATCGTCCGGGACAAGGCCACCGGTGTCCCGCACATCACCGGAACCACCCGCTACGGCACCGAGTTCGGCGCGGGCTACGCCGCCGCGCAGGACCGGCTCTGGGTGATGGACCTCTTCCGGCACGTCGGCCGGGGCGAGCTCTCCGGCTTCGCCGGCGGCGCCGCGGCCAACCGCCAGCTGGAGCAGAGCTTCTGGCAGGCCGCCCCGTACACCGAGGACGAGCTCCAGCGGCAGATCGACGCCATCGCGGGGCAGGGCGACCGGGCGAAGCAGGCTCTCAACGATGCCACCGCCTACCTCGACGGCATCAACCAGTACGTCAAGGAGGCGTACGACGGCCGCTACTTCCCCGGCGAGTACGACCTCACCGGGCACATCGACCCGATCACCAACCAGGGCTCGATCGCACCGTTCAAGCTGACCGACCTGGTGGCCCTCGCCTCCGTGGTCGGCGCCCTCTTCGGCTCCGGCGGCGGCGGTGAACTCGCCTCCGCCCAGGTCAAGTCGGCCGCCGAGGCCCGCTACGGCAAGGAGGCCGGCGACGCCGTCTGGAAGTCGCTGCGCGAGGCCGACGACCCGGAGGCCGTCCAGACCCTGCACGACGGGCAGAGCTTCCCCTACGCCCAGGCGCCCGACGACCCGCAGGGCGCCGCGCTGCCCGACCCGGGATCGGTGGTGCCCGAGCGGCTGGTCTACGACGCCACCGGCTCGGCCGGACAGCTCACCACCCCGGCAGGCGGCGTGCTGCCCGGCAACCTGCTCCGCGACCGGCACGGGATGTCCAACGCCCTGCTGGTCTCCGGCAGCCACACCGACGACGGCCACCCCGTCGCCGTCTTCGGCCCGCAGACCGGCTACTTCGCCCCGCAGCTGCTGATGCTGGAGGAGATCCAGGGCCCCGGCATCAGCGCCCGCGGCGCCGCCTTCGCCGGCCTCAGCTTCTACGTCCAGCTCGGCCGCGGCCAGGACTACGCCTGGAGCGCCACCTCCGCGGGCCAGGACATCACCGACACCTACGCCGTCCCGCTCTGCACCACGGACGGCTCACCCGTCACCACCGCCGCCAACTCCTACCGCTGGCACGGCCAGTGCCTGCCGTTCGACCGGCTGGAGCGGAAGAACGCCTGGAGCCCGACCACCGCCGACTCCACCGCGGCCGGCTCCTACACCCTGGTGATGTACCGCTCCCGCTACGGCCTGGTGACCGCGCGCGGCATCGTCGGCGGCGCCCCCGTCGCCTTCACCTCGCTGCGCTCCTCCTACCGCCACGAGGCCGACTCCATCATCGGCTTCCAGGAGCTCAACGACCCCGGCGCGGTGCACGACGCCGCGAGCTTCCAGCGGACCGCGCAGGACATCAACTACACCTTCAACTGGTTCTACGCGGACTCCAGGGACATCGCGTACTACAACTCCGGCGCCAACCCCGTCCGCGCCCCCGGGGTCGACCCCGGCCTGCCCGTCCGGGCCGAACCCGCCTACGAGTGGGCCGACTTCGACCCGGTGGCCAACACCGCGCGGTACACCCCGCCGGCCGAGCACCCGCAGTCGGTCAACCAGGACTACTACATCTCCTGGAACAACAAACAGGCCGCCGGGTACGCCCCGGCCGGCTACGGCAACGGCTCGGTGCACCGGGCCAACCTGCTCGACGACCGGGTCAAGGCCCTGCTGAAGAACGGCGGCAGGGCGAGCCGGGTCTCGCTCACCCAGGCCATGGAGAGCGCCGCGCTGGCCGACCTGCGGGCCGAGGACGTGCTGCCCGAGCTGCTACGGGTGATCCGCAGCGCCCCGGTGACCGACCCGGCCGCGGTCACCGCCGTGCAGCAGCTGGAGAGTTGGCTGGCGCACGGCGCGCAGCGCCGGGAGACCTCGGCCGGCAGCCAGACGTACGCGGACGCGGCGGCGATCCGGATCATGGACGCCTGGTGGCCGCTGGCCGCGGAGGGGGTGATGCGGCCCGGGCTGGGCGACCAGCTCTTCGCCGCGCTGACCGGGGCGTTGCAGATCAACGAGTCGCCGTCGGGCGGGCAGCCGGGCCCCGGTGGCGGCCCGGTCAGCGCCAACGAGTCGATCCCGCACAAGGGTTCCGCGTTCCAGTACGGCTGGTGGAGCTACCTGGACAAGGACCTGCGGGCCGTGCTCGGCCAGCCGGTGGCGGGCCCACTGGCCCGCCCGTTCTGCGGCGGGGGCGACCTCGCGGCCTGCCGGTCGGTGCTGCTCGACACCCTGAAGCGGGCCGCCGCACAGACCCCGGCCCAGGTCTACCCGGGGGACGCGGACTGCGCGGCGGGCAACCAGTGGTGCGCGGACACCGTCATCCAGCGGCCGCTGGGCGGGGTGACCGACGCCAAGACCACCTGGCAGAACCGGCCGACGTACCAGCAGGTGGTGCAGTTCTCCGCCCACCGCTGAGCACTCCGGCCCTGCGTCCCTGGCCGCGCCGGAAACCGGCGCGGCCAGAACCGGGCGGGCGTCCGGGGCGTCCGTTCAGGCGTGATCACAGGTCTCCTGAGCGGGGTGCCGCTGTTCTGGCCCGGGCTGCTCTGCTCGCTGGTACCGGCGGCGCTGCTGAACCGGCCGGTGGGGCGGCTGCTGCGGGCGCACTGGGCGGTGGCGTTCGTGCTGCTGCTGGCAGGTGGCGGGGTGGTGACGCTGACGCTGCTGCCCGACAGCCAGGGGGCGTTCTGGGAGCTCTCCCGGGACGCCGTCCGGCACTGCGCGTTCGCCGGGGCCGGGCTGCGGCCGCCCGATGAGTGGCTGACCTCGCGGCAGGCGGAGCTGAACATCGCGATGTTCGTTCCGGTCGGCCTCGCGGCGGCGCTGGCCGGGACCAGGCCCCGGGCGGCGGCCGCCCTGCTCGGTGCGGCGGCCCTGCCGTTCGCGGTGGAGGCCGTCCAGTACGCGCTGCCCGGACTCGGCCGGGCCTGCGACGCCCAGGACGTCTGGGACAGCCTGCTCGGCCTCGCGCTGGGCGCGGCCCCCGGCCTGCTCGCGGGCCAGGTGGTCCGGGCGGCGGCGCGCTCGCTGCGGGCGGGGAGGAGCGCCTGACGGACCCGTACGGGGGAGGGGCGGCGGCCGTACAGAACCGGGCTGTCCGCCGTGGGACGGACAGCCCGGGTGTGTGGCCCAGCCCCCAACCCCCGACCCCTGAGGGCCGGGTGCCCGGCTCCGAGGCCCGAATCGGGGCGACCCGCCGCCTCCTCCGGGCGGATCACGGATGGAATTCGGAGATTGCTGCGGTGCCTTCCCGTGGGCAGCCCGGCGAGATCGCGGATGGGGCCGCGCCGGTACGATCCGGCCCATGCTTCTGTCGATCGACGTCGAGTCACATGCCTACCAGTACGGGCAGTACACCGGATACGCCATCGTGGGTGCGCTCGGACTGCTCTTCCTCTGGAAGGCGACCGGCGAATGGCGCGGCGTGGTCGACCAGCAGCCGCCCCGGAGCCCCGAGGACGCCACCCGGATCGCCGGGCTGCGCCGGAGGCGTACGAACATCGTCCTGGCCGTGATGGGCGCACTCGCCGCCGTCGGGACGACCGCGATAGGCGTGAAGGCCTCCGGGAACGACTTCCGTGATGCCGCCGCGTCCTCCGGCCCCACCGACCGCACGGTCGTCGCGCCGGCCTCCGTCGGGGACTACCACCTGCTCGTCGGGGAGAACGCCGCACAGCTGGAGGCACGGATGGCGAATGACGCGTCGCATCGCAGCTGGTTCTACGCGAACTCGCCGGACGACACCCACCCGCAGGTCGTGCTGACCGCCGCCACGAACGAGTGGAGCCCCGAACTCGCCCACGAGAAGGCCACGCATTCGTCCTCCTGGGCTCTCCAGAACTTCTTCGCCGGGGCCAGGATCGACCGCCCGCAGGCCGTCGACCCGGGCCCCCTCGGCGGGCAGATGCAGTGCGGCGGCAAGGGTGCGAACACCATCTGCGCCTGGGACGACGCCTCGACGTCCGGAGCCCTCGTCCTGCTGGGCATCACGGATATCCACGACGCTGCCGACCTCGCGGTGAAGTTCCGCAACGCGGCCGAACACTGAGTCAACGGGACGCCGGACCACAAGCTGATCGGGTGAACCCGGGCCGGTGCGAGGGCCGTCAACCCAGGTGTCGGCCCTCCGGGCCGGCCGGTTCGGACACCCGCGTGCACGGCGCGCTCCGGACAACGGCTCACCACGGTCAGTGCCCTGACCGCTCCCCAGGAGGTCCGCAATGGCGCCGAGGAAACCCACGAAGATCCTGCTCGGAAGCACGACACTGGTCTGCCTGAGCGCCGGCGTGATCGCGATCGGAGGCGTGGCATCCGGGCACGAGGGCACCGGGGCGACGTCGGCCGTGGCGGCGTCGGCGCGAAACGCCCGCCCGGTCCTGAAGTTCAGCAGCCTGGACGGCCCGGTCACCGCAGACGAGATCAAGTCGTACAAGTCCTACATTCAGACGCTCACGCCGGCCGCCGACAACATCGGCAACCAGTGGGCCCAGGGGCACAGCGGTGAGTCCACCAAGGCGATGGGCCTGGTGTACGAGGTCTCCGCGGACCGGGCGATCCTCGACCGGATGATCGGCTTCTGCGACACCGTCCTCTCCGAGCGCAACGACCTGGCGGCCCGCCCGGTCGGACAGCACGTGCTCTGGACCGGCAAGGTCGATCCCGCGTGGCCCAACGACGTCACGGCCAAGCCCATCGGCACCGGTGGCGAGCAGGGCGACCCGGTGGGGCACCTCGCCAACTGCGCCCGGCTCATCCTGCGGACGCCCGGCATCTGGCAGAAGCCCGTGACCAGCGGCGACCCCCACGGGTACGGCGCCACCTACCTCGACCGGGCCAAGCGGTTCGTCGCGGAGGCCGACACCGCCGTCGACCGGCACATCCTGGCCCGGCTGCTGGACGTCTCCAAGGGGAACCGCCAGTACTTCGCGGCGGACTCGCCCTACAAGGGCGGCCAGCCGGTGCCGTGGAACCAGCAGATGATGTTCGACTACGCCTTCCAGAACCTCGCGATCGCGCACCAGCTCCTGGGCGACGACCCGAAGCGGGTCAACCGGTACGACGACCTGGTGCAGGCCAGCATCGACTGGTTCTTCTCGCAGGCGCGCAAGTACACCGACGGCGCCGGCAAGACCGCCTACGACTGGGGATACGCCCCTTCGACCAACGGCAAGGAGGACAACAACCACGGCAGCCTGGACTGCGCGGGCCTCTACCGGGCCTACCTGTCCGGCCGGTACGGCATCACCCCGGCCATGCTCGCCCCGCTCGCGAACACCTTCGTGGACGTGATGAGCAAGGAGCCCGGCCACTACGCGGGGCGCATCGACGGCGCCGACGGCGCAGGGAACAGCGGGCCCACCACCTACGTCCGCAGCGGCTGGCTCCTCATGGCCGAGTTCCGGCCCGACGCCTACCAGAAGCTGATGAGCGCCAACTTCCCCCAGGGGACGACGACGGCCGACGACCAGTTCTCGCGCGCCCTGATGCTGAAGAACCGGCGGAACAAGCCCCAGGGCTGACCGGCCCGACCCACCCCGAGGCCGGCCGTCCACCACCGCGCCGGACGGGTCTCCGCACCGTGGCACCGGGCCCGTGCGACGACGTCCAACGGAGAAGTTCTAGGGTGAGCCCATGCCTGACACTGTGCCGCACGACGCCGACCGGACCGGCGGGGGCGCCGGTGGCGGGTGGTTGGAGGAGATGAGAGCGCGGGTGCGCGGAGCCCGGGCCCAGGGCGGACGGGGTGCGTGGGGTCCATCGGCCCCGGCGGGGGAGGCGCTCGACCGGGCCGACGCCACCGCCTCCCCGGTCGAGCGCCGCCTCCGGCTGGCCTTCGCCGCGCACACCGGTGAGGTGACGGCGGTGGCGGCGGCCACGGCGTACGGCCGCCGGTTCGCCGTCACCTGCGGCTGGCAGGAGGAGGCGGTCCGCGTGTGGGATCTGGACACGGGGCATCCGCTGGGCGGACCTCTCGTCGGCCACACCGACCGGGTGTCCACGGTGGCGACGACGGTGCTGGCCGGCCGGCCGGTCGCCGTCACCGGCGGCGAGGACGCGACCGTACGGGTCTGGGACCTGGTGACCGGCGCGCAGATCGGCGAACCGCTGATCAGCCCCGCCGGCCGGGTACCGGCCCTGGCGACCACCCGGCTCGACGGCCGCCCGGTGGTCGTGATCTGCGGCGAGGACGGAACGGCGCGCGTGCGGGACCTCGCCACCCGCCGGCAGGTCGGGCAGTCGCTCGCCGGCCACACCGGCGAGGTGCTGTCCGTGGCGACGACGGCGCTGGACGGCCGCCGGGTGGCCGTCACCGGCGGCGAGCACGGCACGGTTCGGCTCTGGGACCTGACCACGCGCCGGCCCCTCGGCGAGCCCCTCACCGGTCACACCGGCCGGGTGACCTCGGTGGCGACCACCCGGCTCGACGGCCGCCCGGTCGCCGTCACCGCCGGTCCTGAAGCCGTCCGGGTCTGGGACCTGACCACGCGCCGTCAGCTCGGCACGCCGCTCACCGGCCTCGCCACCACCGTGGTGACCGCGACCCTCGACGGCCGCCAGGTCGCCGTCACCGGCGGCTGGTACGAGGTGCGGACCTGGGACCTGGCCACCCGCGAGCAGATCGGCGAGGCCCTGGACGTCCCGATGTCCGTGGGAGCGCTGGCCCTGGCACCGGACGGCCGGCTGCTGGTCGGCTTCGACTGGGACCTCACCGTGCTGGCCCACCTGCGCTGACGGGCGGGGGCGGCGGCAACCGCCCTGGCCGGCCTGGGCCCCGCCGCCTTCACGATCACCGTGTCCGACCTGCGCCTGGCCTTCGGCCGCAACCTCCGGCAGGCATCCCGGCGTTCGCGGAGCTGGGGGAGCGGTAGCAGCGCCTGGTCCGCGTCGTGGCCTCGCTCGACGGCGAGACGTGGCGATGGGTGAACTTCCTGGAGATCCTGGCTGCCCGGGGGCTGCCGCAGGACCGCGCGGCGATGCGCGCCCATGCGGGGATGGCACGGGAGTAGCCGGAAGGCCCGCCCGGCGAAGACCGGGCCCCCGGCGTACCCCCTTCCCGTTCGGAGTCCGGGAAAGTGGTGCGCTGGGGGCCGGGCCGCGCCGGAGGAGAGCCGGTCAGCCGGAGACGGCGTCACCGGGGACGGCACCCCAGGACGACCAGCTGCCGGCGTTGTAGTCGGCGCCGATGGAGTAGACGCGGTTGTCGGTGCCCACACCGTAGACGTGCATCACGTTGTTGGAGACCGCGCTGGTCAGGCTCTTCATCGGGTTGGAGGCGATACGCGTCCAGATGTTGGACCAGCCGGGGCCCGAGTAGTCGCCGTCGGTGTTGTACAGCGCGTCGTCCGAGCCGATGATCTCCAGGTGTACCGTGCTGCCCGTGACCGAGGCCGTGATGCCCTTGGCACCGGCCGCACCGCCCGGGACCTCGTCCCAGCCCGGGGACCAGCTGCCGGCCGTGTAGTCCGCGCCCTTGCTGTACACCTTGCCGGTTTCGCCCAGCGCGAAGACGATCATCTTGTTGCCCAGGGCGATGCTGGTCAGGCCCCTGAGGCCGGATCCGTCCAGGCGGAACCACTTGTTGTCCCAGCCCGGGCCGGAGTAGTCGCCGTTGGTCGAGTACAGCGCCCCGTCGGCGCCGACGATCGCCAGATGGACGGTGCTGCCGATCAGGGTCGCCGTCAGGGCCGTCGCGCCGGCCGCGCCACCCGGCACCTCCACCCAGCCGTCGGACCACGAACCGGCGCTGTAGTCCGCCGACTTGCTGTACACCTTGCCGGTGCCGCCCAGCGCGAAGGTGATCACCTTGTTGCCGAGTGTCACGCTGGTCAAGGCCTTGAGGCCGGATCCGTCCAGGCGGAACCACTTGTTGTCCCAGCCCGGGCCGGAGTAGTCGCCGTTGGTCGAGTACAGCGCCCCGTCGGAGCCGATCAGGTTCACCCGGTCTGTGGTGCCGGTGGCCGCGGCGCTGATGAGGGGCTTCGACTGCCAGTTGTTGGCCGGCGGCGCGTCGTCGACGATGCTGTTGTTGCGGACCGGCTTGTAGGTGCCGTAGCCCGAGAAGTACGGGTAGGGGATGACACGGTGGTGGACGCCGGTTCCGGTGAACTCGTAGCCCACGTAGGAGTTCTGGCCGCCGTCCGTCCAGTGGTCGAAGAGGACGATGTGGCCGCTGGCGCCGGCTGCGTCGTTCAGCAGGGCGTCACCCGGCTTGAGGTCGCCCTTGCCGATCCACGAGGCGACACCGGCGGGGACGAAACTGGTGGTGTCCAGGCCGGGGGTGCCCAGCTTCCAGGCCATCGAGACGTAGCCGGAACAGTCCTGGCGGTAGCCGTCGTGGTAAGTGGTCCAGCTGTAGTTGAGACCGAGCGGCACCCATGCGGCCGCCCTGGCCAGGGCGGTGGAGCGGCTGATTGCCGGGCCCGCCGTCTGGAGTGCGGCACTGGACCCGTCCGCCCCTTGGCCCTTGCCGAAGGACGGGGACCCCTGGCCCGCGCCGCCCTTGTCGTTGGTGCCGGGGACGGCGGCCGGGGCGGCGGTGGTCGAGGCGCCGGCCGAGGGGACGGGCTGCGCCTGTACCGGGGTGGTGCTCAGCACGGCGATCGAGAGGCCGGCCGCGAGAAGCAGGGACGTGGAACGCAGGACGGAGCGCGAAGTGGACATGGTTGTCTCCCCTGAGGTGGGTTGGTCGAATGGACGGGCCTTGAGCGGCGCCCGGGACGGGACTCGGTCCGGGCCGGGGTGCATCAGTAAGTGCCTTGGATCCGTGCTTAGTTGCGGGTACTGGCTCGTGCCAGGGGGATCGACCGCGCATGCCGGGGTGGTGGGAAAGGCCGCGGGAAGGAGCGGGGGAGCGACTCTGCCGAGAAGCCCGGGCAGCGCGGGCAGGCCGGCGGCGTACTGGGCGGGCGGCACGGCTGCTGGGCGACCGCACGTGCTTCTGGGGCGGGGTGGCCCGGCCCGGTTGAGGTCAGCCCGGTTGAGGTCAGATGGTGCCGGACGGCGGCGCGTCGGTGTCGGCGGTCGCGACCGCGGTCGTGTCGGCGGTGGCCGGGCCGGGATGCGGGAACCCGGATACCGGGGGTGACCCGCCCCGGGCGGGCATGGCGACCGCGGCGGCCTCGGTGAGAGTGGTGTCAGGCATGACGGAGTCCTTTGCGAGAGTCGGGGGGTGACGTGTGGTCTCCGGTTTCGCGTCCCGCGGTGACGCTTCCTCCGGCCTGCACCCCTGGGCGGTGCTCCCTGGTGGCGAGTACCAGCTTTCCCGCAACGCAGGGCGGGTGGAAGGTTTCCTGGCTGGACGGAATCGGCCCTGGACGGATTCGTCCAGGGCCGCCTCGGAGGCCCGCAGCCCGCTGTCGTGCGGAGGGTGAATCCTCTGCGGTGTTCGCGCGGTGGTGTCGGTGCCCGGGTGCCCGTCGTCCTCCAAGGAGGACAGCCTGCTCTACGGGGCGGCCTGCCTCGCCACTCTCGGGGGTGGTGCTGCGCGTGGGAGAGGTGCAGGCGGGTCTGCGCAAGCGGGTGGGTCGTCGACCGCACCTCTGCACCTGGACCCTGAACGGCCGGGAGCGCCAGGAGTATCGGAGGAGTGTCGAGCCGCACGTCACCGGTGACCGGGTGCGCTTGCGGGCCGGTCGCGAGGCCGGCGAGGCGGACCACCGCGAGGGGGCGCCTGGTCATGGCGGTCGTCCTGGCGTCCTTCGCGGGCCTGTTCGTCCTCGGCTGCCCCGGCCTGCCGGGAAGGGCCCTGCCGGGAAGGGTCCTGGCGGTGAGGCTGTGACGAGGCGTCTGGCCGCCGGGCGGCCGGGCGGTTCCCCTCGGGAGTGGGACGTCGGACCGGCCGACTTCCCACTCCGCGGCTCGCCGGAGCGCGGGGGCCCGGGGCCCGGGGGATCAGCGTCGGCCGGTGGCGTGCTCGTTCAGGAAGGCGCCGGCGTGGGCGGCGGCCTCCTCCTTGGTGGCCCAAGAGGTGCCGCTGTCGGCCGCGCCGTCCGTCCCGTCGGCGCCGCGGGCGGTCCACCGCCAGTGGCCCGATGCCGGATCGCGGGACAACTCGGCCTTTCCGCCGAACAGTTCGACGGTGGCCCGGTCCGGCTGCGCGGTCGGCCTCTCGACGGCGTCGGGCCACTTCTTGCGGGCGCCCTGCCGGGTGATGCCCCAGGCGGCCCCGAGCTGCTCGTAGTTCGCGCCGTAGGAGCCGGCGGTCCGCGCGGCGATCGCCGTCAGCCGTTCGACCTCCGTGTCCACCACCTTCCAGGCGGCGAGGACGGACAGGGTGACCTCGATCGGGTCCGCGTTCCACATGCGGTCCTCGGTGAGCCCGGTCGCCCGGGCGCGCAGGGCCGTGGCGAGCGGGGTGAGGGCGTCCTGGAGGGCCCGGTCGAGAGAGGCGAGTTCGGCGGAGGTGGCTTCGGTCGGCTTCATGGCGACAACTTTAGTTTCCAAACCTCCTTGCGGTAACAAGAGTTTACGAATGACATATGCCAACCACGGTGGCGCCGAGGGCGTCCAGACGGCGGCGGACGCTGGTGGCGATGCCCTTGCCGGGCACGTGCATCGGCGGCCCGGGCGTGCGGGTGCCGACGGCTCCCCGAGCCGCCGGCACCCGCGTCAGGCCTGGTCAGCCGCCGTACTGGGCGAAGATCTTCGCGAACTCGTAGGGCTGCTGCGGGATGTTGGTGCACTTGAACAGCGCGCCGGTGCAGGCGTTGGCGTCCCGGGTGGCGTCCCAGAAGGCGAGCACGCCGAGGTGGTGCTGCTGGGCGAAGGAGACCAGCTGCTGGGCGTCCGCCTGGTTGTAGATCTGGTGGTCGTCGTTCTCCCCGATCATCGGGGTGACGCCGACCATCGCCCAGAGCTGGGCGTCGCTCTTCGCCGGGTAGAGGGTCTTGAGCTGGCCGTAGAGCGACTGGGCGGCCTGGACGGCCGCGTCGCCGTAGTCGGTGCCGGTGCGGTAGTAGTCCATGGCCATGACGTTCACCAGGTTGACGTCCACGCCCGCGTCCCGGGCGGACTTGACGATGGCGACGCCGTCGGCGGTGAGGCCCTCGGGCAGCACCGGCAGGGTGAAGGAGACCTTGAGACCGGGGTTGGCCTGCTGCAACCTGGCCAGCGCGGCGGACCGGCGGGTGTTGGAGGCGGTGTCGGCGATCGCCGCGCCCTCGATGTCGAAGTCGACGTAGCGCAGGTTGTAGGCCTTCACCACGGCGTCGTACTCGGCGAACAGCGAGTCCACCGTGGTGCAGGCGGCGGCGAGTTCGGTGCCGCTGGCGCCGCCGAAGGAGACCTTGACGTCGCCGCCGGCCGCGCGCAGCGCGTCCACCTGGTCCTTGGCCCAACCGGTGCGCGGGTCATAGGCGTTGAACCAGCTGGCCTTGCAGCCGACGCCGGTGACGAAGCCCATCGTGAAGGACTTGAGGTTGCCGGACTTGGCCATCGCGGGCATCGACGGGGTCGGCCAGGCGCCCATGTCGATGTACGGGGCCACCGGGACGGCCACGTTCGGCGGCGGGGTGCCGGGGCCGGTGGGCGTGGCGGTGGTCGTCGGGGTGCCCGACGTGGGCGGCGGGGTGGACGGGTTGCCGCCGCCGGGCCCGGTCAGCGAGACGTCGTCGGCGAGGTAGGAGCCCTGCCCGTACCAGCCGTGCAGGTACACCGTGACGCTGGTGGTGGCCGGTCCGGTGGTGAACGTGGTGGACAGCTGCTGCCAGGCGGCCCCGCCGGGCGTCCAGACGGCCGGGTCGGTGACCCCGCTGCCGGTCGCGCCGAGGTAGACGTACTGGCCCTGCACCCAGGCGCTGAGCGTGTACGTGGTGTTGGGCTGCACGGTGACGCTCTGGCCGCACTGCGCGGTGTCGCTGCTGCCCGCGGCGCCCTTGAGTGCGTACGAGCCGTTGTGCGCACCGGTGTTGACGATGCTGCCGGTGGTGGCGGAACAGCTCCACGGGCCGAGCGAGCCGCTCTCGAAGCCGGCGTTGGCGAGCAGGTTGCCGTCGGCCGCACCGGCGTTGCCGGCGAGGGCGGCGAGTCCGCCCGCGGCCAGGGCGACGGCGGCGGCGAGGCTGAGCAGCTTGGCGCGGCCGGCGGGGCGGCGGTGCTGGGCGGGCGCGTGCTGGACGGGGGCGTGCTGGGGCGCGCGTGGCATGGGGGTGCCTCTCGGGGACGGTGCCCCGCCGACCACGGGCGCAGAAAAGGACCGGGGTGCGCGGGCGGGCGGCGGCGGGCTGGGGGCGGGGTGTCCGGATGCGGGGGAGGTGCGCGGTACTGAGCATCAAACTGGACTAGACCAGCTGTGCACGTCAAGCATTTCCGGGACATCAAGGCGCGCCACAGCCCGGCTTGTGCATGGTTTAAGAGTGCTCTCATCCTGGCGGCCGCTCGGGTTCCACACCGTCGGCTCACCGGGCGGCCGCGGGTGTGGTCGAGGCGGGCGCCGGCCCGGGCGCCGCACCGTTCGAGTGTGCCGCACTTGACCTTGAGTGCGCTCGAAGGTGAAGGCTGGTTCCCGTTGGTCCCGGTGACACCGGATCCCGACGGATCCCGACGAATCCCGACACGAAGGAGAACCGCGATGCGTACCGCCACGCTCGGAACCGAGGGCCCCGAGGTCGGGGTGGTCGGCCTCGGCTGCATGGGGATGACCTGGGCCTACGACCTGCGCGACCGCGACGACGAGGTCTCGGTCCGGGTGATCAGGGAGGCGCTGGACCTCGGTGTCACCCTGATCGACACCGCCGACATCTACGGCCCGTACAACAACGAGGAGGTGGTCGGCACCGCCCTGGCCGGCCCCTACCGGGAGCGCGCGGTGCTCGCCACCAAGGTGGGCCTCGTCCCGGGCACCGACACGCGGGTGGCGAACGACGGGCGGCCGGAGCACGTGCGGCGGGCGATCGACGAGAGCCTGCGCCGGCTCGGCACCGACCACGTGGATCTGTACCAGCTGCACCGGGTGGACCCGCAGGTGCCGATCGAGGAGACCTGGGGCGCGCTCGCCGAGACGGTCGCGGCGGGCAAGGCGCGCCGGATCGGGCTCTCCGAGGTGAGCGTCGAGCAGATCAGGCGGGCGCAGGCGGTGCACCCGGTGGCGTCCGTGCAGTCGGAGCTGTCGCTGTGGACGCGCGACGCGCTGGCCGAGGTGCTGCCGTACACCGAGGAGCAGGGCATCGCCTTCCTGCCGTTCTCGCCGCTCGGCCGGGGCTTCCTGACCGGGCGGATCTCCTCGGTGGACGAACTGCCCGCCGACGACTTCCGCCGGACGCTGCCGCGCTTCCAGCAGGAGGCGCTGGCGGCCAACCTGGCGCTCGTCGGGAAGGTGAAGGAGGTCGCCGCGCGGGTCGGGGCGACGCCCGCGCAGGTGGCGCTGGCCTGGGTGCTGGCGCAGGGCCGGTACGTCTTCCCGATCCCGGGCACCAAGACGCCCCGCTACCTGGCGGACAACGCGGCGGCGGCCGAGGTGGTGCTCGGCGCGGCCGACCTGGCCGAGCTGGACGCCCTGCCCGCGCCGACCGGCGGGCGGTACTGAGCGGTTCCGAACGGCACCCGCCGCCCGCCGCCGGGCGCTCAGCGCTCCTTGACCCAGACCAGCTGCCGCCCGGTCTCGCCGGGTGCCCTGACCGCGGTGTCGGCCACCCGGTCCAGGCGGTAGCCGAGCTTGCGCGGGACGGCGGCGCTGGGGCCGTTCGCCTGGTCGCAGCGGATCTCCACCCGCTCGATGCCGGGCAGGGCGAGGGCGGTCTCGGTGAGCGCCCGGGCGGCGGCGGTGGCGATGCCGCGGCCCACGTGCTCGGCGCTCACCCAGTAGCCGATCTCCAGCGCGCCCGGCCCGATCCGGCCGTGCAGGCCGAACGCGCCGATGACGCTGCCGGGCCTGGCGTCCAGCCCGGCCAGGTAGATGAAGTCGGTGCCGGCGTCCCAGGCGGCGGCTCCGGCCGCGGTCAGCCGGCCGGTCTGCGCGCGGGTGGGCGCCTCGGCCGCCCACTCCATCCAGGGCCGCAGATGGTCGAGGTTGGCGCGGACGGCGGCGTTGAGCGCGGTGGCGTGCCAGGCGCAGCGGCGGTGCAGGGAGACACCGCCGGCCAGCCGCAGCAGCTCCGGCGGCCGGCCGGCGGTGACCTCGCCCGGCGCCCCGGCACGCGGGGT
Organism: Kitasatospora sp. NPDC088548; assembly: GCF_044753005.1. NCBI lineage: Bacteria > Bacillati > Actinomycetota > Actinomycetes > Kitasatosporales > Streptomycetaceae > Kitasatospora > Kitasatospora sp. NPDC088548. The sequence continues at coordinate 61,770 of NZ_JBIVMI010000021.1, read as the reverse complement.
CTCGCCCCGCACGGTGGCGCGCGGCCCCGGCTCGGGCGCTTCCTTGCAGGACCGTGGCATGACGTGACTCATGACAGCGATTATGTCGGCGGCCCAAACCGGGGACCACCGAGTTTCGGGGCGGGCGCCGGGAGCGTCGGAGCGCGCGACGGGCGCGTCAGAGGCGCACCAGCACCTCGTCGAGATCCTTGCGCCGCAGGTCGGGCACGCGCGCCCCGTCCGCCGGGTACCCGACCGGGATCACGTACGCGGCCCGCTCCTCGGCCGGCCGCTCGCACACCTCGTTCAGGAACTTCATCGGGCTCGGGGTGTGGGTGAGCGTGGCCAGCCCGGCCTGGTGCAGGCTCGCGAGCAGCAGTCCGACCGCGATGCCGACCGACTCCTTGGTGTAGTACGGGCGCGGCGAGTGCGGGCCCTTGTGCACCTCGAAGACGACGATCACGGCGGGCGCGTCCTCCAGGAACGGCTTCTCCCAGTCGGTGCCGATCGGCGCCAGCGCGGCCAGCCACTCCTCGGAGGCCCGGTGCGCGTAGAACTCGCGCTCCTCGGCCTCGGCGGCCGCGCGCAGCCGCCGCTTGCGCTCCGGGTCGGTGATCACCACGAAGCGCCAGGGCTGGACGTGGGCGCCGCTGGGCGCGGTGTTCGCGGTGCGGACCGCCCACTCGACGACGCCGTCCGGGATCGGGCGGGTGGAGTAGTCGCGGACGGTCCTGCGCTGGTCCATCACGTCGTGGAAGGACTTGCTGCGCGCCTCGGCCTCGTGGGCGGGCACCGTCATCGGGCGGAGCGGGACGCTCGGGTACGAGGCGCCGGCCGCCGCCGTGCTGTCAACCATGGGGCTCTCAACCATGGTCGACAGCAGAGCACATGACGGACGGTCGGGGAAGGGGTCAGGTCTGGACCACGGATGCGTCCGCCCGCCCCGGCCGTCCGCAGGGGTTCAGCTCTCCCGGACGCGACCGCCGCTGACCTCGATCCGCCGGTTCACCGCGACGGTGTCCAGCATCCGCCGGTCGTGCGTGACCAGCAGCAGCGTGCCGGTGTACGAGGCCAGCGCGGACTCCAGTTGCTCGATGGCGGGCAGGTCCAGGTGGTTGGTGGGCTCGTCCAGCACCAGCAGGTTCACCCCCCGCGCCTGCAGCAGCGCCAGCGCGGCGCGGGTGCGCTCGCCGGGGGAGAGGGTGCCGGCCGGGCGCAGCACGTGCGCCGCCTTGAGGCCGAACTTGGCCAGCAGGGTGCGCACCTCCTCCGGCGTCAACTCCGGTACGGCGGCCGCGAACGCCTCCGCCAGCGGCGCCCCGCCGAGGCTGTGCTCGTTCTTGAAGATGTGACCGCGCGCCTGGTCCACCTCGCCGACCACCACGCCGGAGCCCAGGACGGCGCTGCCGCCGTCGAGTTCGAGCCGGCCGAGCAGGGCGGCCAGCAGCGTGGACTTGCCCGCGCCGTTGGCGCCGGTGATGGCGACCCGGTCGGCCCAGTCGATCTGGAGGTCCACCGGGCCGAAGGCGAAGTCGCCGCGGCGGGTGGTGGCCCCGCGCAGGGTGGCGACCACCGAGCCGGAGCGCGGCGCGGTGGTGATCTCCATCCGCAGCTCCCACTCCTTGCGCGGCTCCTCGACCACGTCCAGCCGCTCGATCATCCGTTGGGTCTGCCGGGCCTTGGACGCCTGCTTCTCGGTGGACTCGGCGCGCACCGCGCGCCCGATCTTGTCGTTGTCGCTCGCCTTGCGGCGGGCGTTGCGCACGCCGTGCTCCATCCAGCCGCGCTGCATCCGCGCCCGGGCCTCCAGGCCGGCCTTGGTGTCGGCGTACTCCTCGAACTCCTCGCGGGCGTGCCGACGGGCCACCGCGCGCTCCTCCAGGTACGCCTCGTAGCCGCCGCCGTACACGTTGACCTGCTGCTGGGCGAGGTCCAGCTCCAGCACCCTGGTCACCGTGCGGGCCAGGAACTCGCGGTCGTGGCTGATCAGCACGGTGCCCGCGCGCAGGCCCTTGACGAAGGCCTCCAGCCGCTCCAGGCCGTCCAGGTCGAGGTCGTTGGTGGGCTCGTCGAGGAGGAAGACGTCGTAGCGGGAGAGCAGCAGCGAGGCCAGACCGGCCCGGGCGGCCTGGCCGCCGGAGAGCGCGGTCATCGGCAGGTCCAGCGAGACCTTCAGCCCGAGCGAGTCGGCGACCTCCTCGGCCCGCTCCTCCAGGTCGGCGCCGCCGAGGTCCAGCCAGCGGTCCAGGCTCGTCGCGTACGCGTCGTCGGCGCCCGGGCGGCTCTCGACCAGGCCCTCGGTGGCCTCGTCCAGCGCCGCCTGCGCGGCCGCGACGCCGGTGCGGCGGGCCAGGAAGTCCCGGACGGACTCGCCCTCGCGGCGCTCCGGCTCCTGCGGCAGGTGGCCGATGCTGGCGCCGGCCGGGCTGAGCCGCAGCGTGCCGCCCTCGGGGGTGTCCAGCCCGGCGAGCAGCCGCAGCAGGGTCGACTTCCCGGCGCCGTTCACCCCGACCAGGCCGATCACGTCGCCGGGGGCGACGACCAGGTCCAGGCCGGAGAAGAGGGTGCGGTCGCCGTGGCCGGCGCTGAGGTCCTTGACTACGAGTGTGGCGCTCATGATGCTCCCGATTCTAGGAGCAGCGGGGCCGGGGGCGGAAAGCCGCCGGAGCGCCCCCGGGCCCGCGGCGGGAGGCCGCGGGCCCGGGGTGCCATCGGGCCGGGTGTCCGGGCCGGGTGTTCGGGGGGACGGGCCGGGCCATGGGGGCAGGGCCGGAAAACCGGTTGCGGGGCCGTCCGGGCCTCCGTAGCGTGAGCTCCGCCACCCGCCAGAACAGGAGAAGGCCGTTGCTCTACTGAGGTCCCGAGACACCGCCCCCGCCGTGCCGCAGCCCTGCTGTGCGTGGTGCGCGAGTGTGCGACCTCAGTGGTGAGCAGGCCCGGCGTCCCGCCGCCGTTCGTTTCCGGCGCTCCGACCCGGCCAGGCCCGATCCGGCCCCGCCGGGCCCGACCCGGCGCTCCCGCTCCCGCCGCACCCGCGGTGTCTCCCGTGTTGCTCCCCCTCATCACGTCAGGCAACCATCCGGGAGGCCGTCCATGGCACCATCCACCACCTCCGTCCTCTGCACCGACCTCGCCTTCGAATGGCCCGACGGCAAGACCGTCCTCGACGGCTTCCACCTCGCCGTCGGCCCCGGCCGGACGGGACTGATCGGGCTCAACGGCGCCGGCAAGTCCACGCTGCTGCGGCTCATCGCGGGCGAGCTCACCCCCACCGCCGGTGCCGTTCGGGTCAGCGGCGAACTCGGCTACCTGCCCCAGGGGTTGACGCTCGACACGGCGCTTCGGGTCGATGAGGCGCTCGGCATCCGGGCCGTCCGCGAGGCCCTGCACGCGATCGAGTCCGGCGACACCGACCAGCGGCACTTCGACGCCGTCGGCGACGACTGGGACGTCGAGGAGCGTGCCCGCGCCACCCTCGACCGGCTCGGCCTGCACCGCCTCGGGCTCGACCGCACCACCGGCGAGCTCTCCGGCGGCGAGGCCGTCCTGCTGCGGCTGGCCGCCCTGCTGCTGCGCCGCCCCGACGTCCTGCTGCTCGACGAACCCACCAACAACCTCGACCGCGCCGCCCGCGAGCGGCTCTACGAGACGGTGGCCGGCTGGAGCGGGGTCATGCTGATCGTCAGCCACGACCGCGAACTGCTCCAGCACGTCGACCAGATAGCCGACCTGCGGGACGGCGAAGTCACCTGGTACGGCGGTAACTTCGCCGAGTACGAGCGCACCGTCGCCGCCCAGCAGGAGACGGCCGAGCGGCTGCTGCGCAACGCCGAGGCCGACGTCCAGCGCCAGAAGAGGGACCTGGTCGAGGCCCGGAGCAGGCTGGAGCGCAGCGCCAGCTACGGCAAGAAGCGCTCGGTCACCCGCAACGACCCGCACATCTTCGCCGGCAAGCTGAAACGCCAGGGCCAGGAGACGGCGGGCCGGCTCCAGGGCATGCACACCGAGCGCCTGGAGGAGGCCAAGCAGCGCCTCACCACCGCCGAGGAGGCCGTCCGCGACGACGCCGAGATCCGGATCGACCTGCCCCGCACCGCCGTCCCGGCCGGCCGCACCGTGCTCACCCTGCAGAAGGTCCGGCTGCCCTACGGCACCACCGCCGACCTCGACCTGCGCGGCCCCGAACGGATCGCCCTGGTCGGCCGCAACGGCTCCGGCAAGACCACCCTGCTGCGCACCATCGCCGGTGAACTCGCCCCGCTGGAGGGGGAGATCACCACCCCGGTGCCGCTGCGCCACCTGCCGCAGCGGCTCGACCTGCTGGACGACCGGCTCACCGTCGCGGGGAACGTCAAGCTGTTCGCCCCGTCGGCGGGGGACAACGCGATCCGGGCCCGGCTGGCCCGTTTCCTGTTCCGCGGCGGCCGGGCCGACCAGCCCGCCGCCACCCTCTCCGGCGGCGAGCGCTTCCGGGCCGCACTGGCCGCCCTGCTGCTGGCCGACCCGCCGCCGCAGCTGTTGCTGCTCGACGAGCCGACCAACAACCTGGACCTGGCCAGCGTCCGCCAGCTCACCCAGGCGCTCGCCGCCTACCAGGGCGCGCTGATCGTGGCCAGCCACGACCTGCCGTTCCTGCGTGGCCTCGGCCTCACCCGGTGGCTGGAGCTGGACGGCGAACTGCGGGCGGTGGAGCCGATGTGAGAGGCGGACGCCGAGGGGCCGATGCGAGGCCAGGCCCGCGGGGCCCCCGGCTCCTCAGCGGTCGCCACCGAGGAGCCGGCGGGCCGTGGTCAGCGCCGAGTCCTTGAGGGTGTCCAGCTCCTTCTCGGTGAACACCGGCGTGGGCACCTGCGGGGGGATGCCCGGCCCGTCGAAGGTGCGTCCGTCGCGGGTCAGGAACTCCTCGTTCGGCAGACCCACCGCCCAGTGCGCCGACAGCAGCCGGATCATGACGTCGGAGAAGACGCCCTGGGTGTTCTCGCCGATCCTGGTCACCCGCGGGCTGCGCTCCATCAGCGCCATGGTGAACGTCTCGCCCGCGCTGACCGTGGTGCCGGCGGTCAGCAGGGCGACCGGTCCGGTGAAGCGCGGAGCCGCCGCCGGGCGCACGGTGATCGGCTGCGGCCGGGTGAAGCGGCTCGGGTCGGCCGGGTCGTTCCGGGCCCGCTTGGTGTACGCCGGATACGGGCGGTCGGTGAGCCGGGCGGCGATCCGCAGCCCGAGTTCGTCCGAGCCACCGCCGTTCAGCCGGACGTCGATCACCAGTCCGCGCAGCCCGGCCGAGCCGGCCAGGAGAGCGTCCAGAGCCCGGTCCAGCTCGGCCGCCTGCTGCTGGTAGCTGCCGTCCTCGACATAGTCGTCGAAGCTGCCGACGCGCAGATAGCCGATACCGCCCGGGAGTTCGCCGACCCCGAGCTTGCCCCCGCCGAACATCCGCTCCGGCCCGACCAGTTGCGCCGCGACGGCCTTCCCGGCCCGCTTGGCAAGCTCCGGGGTCTCCTCCTGAGTGCCCGGCCGCAGGCCGAAGAAGACCCCGTGGAGATCGCGGGCGAGGCTGGTGTGCGCGTCGTGCAACGGCTCCATCATGGCGGTGAAGATTCGCTGGAGGTCGTCGTCGGTGGTCTGCGGGCCGATCTGGGGCCGGTACTGGTCCCGGACGGCGTGCCAGTCGATGCCCTTGGCGGCGAAGAACGGGTAGTTCTCCTCGAACGTCTCCCAGAACCGGTCGAAGACGGACAGCGGGTCCCCGGGCGCCGGTGTGGTGCACAGCGCGGGCAGCCCCGGCAGCCGCTCCAGGTGCGTGCTGCCGGCCGAGTCGTCGGCCTTCAACGCGGCCCGGTCGCGGCCCTGTGGCGTGACGGTTATGTCGGCCGTCGCCCCGCGTCCGTAACGGGTCGCCCCGTCGCGCCCGGGGCTACCGACCTGCCCCGCCGTGAAGAACCCCGGGACGCAGCTGCCCGAGGTCACGCTGTAGGTCGTCAGCCGTCCGTGGTCGATCGTCAGGACCATTCCGTACCCGTCCGACCGCCAGACGCCCTCCAGCCGGTTCGCGGCCGGCTGCGCCCCGCTCGCCGGCGCGGCGAGCGCGGTGCCCGCCACCCCCGTCGTCACTCCGATCGTCACCGCGAGCGCCACCGCTGTGACCCCCGCCGCCCGTGCCGTACCCCTGAACCGCATGTCGGCCTCCGCCGTCTCTGTCGGTCCGGTCGGGTGGGATCCTGCCGGGCCCGCACACGGGTGAGCGGGCCCGCACGGTCCCCACGACCGTCCCCAGGCCTCCCCCGCGGAACCCCTCCGCCGCCTGCCGTCGACGCTACGGGCCGGGTGGCCGACCGGTCGTCCACCTCTGTGGTGGTCCCGCCGGTCGCCCGGGCCCGTCCCAGGACGGAGCGGGGTGCGGCCCGGGGCGGACCAGGGGAGGAGCGGAACGGGACCTGAGGAGGATCGACAACCGGCCCTCCGGCCTGCCACGGCGTGTCAGGCCCGGGCGGGCCGCAGCTTTCCCGAGACCAGGGTGCCCAGCCGGTCCAGCCCGACCACCGCCGCCGCGAGGACCACGAACTCCACGGTCAGCAGGGCGATCTGGCCCCAGACATAGCCGTAGCCCTCGGTCGTCGGGTCGAAGAAGAAGTACGGGTACGGCATCGGGTAGTTGGAGAACAGCGCGTTGCGGACCAGCACGATCGCCGCGTACCCGAGCGGGAAGGCCAGCCAGAGCGGTATGTCGCGCCAGGCGGAGGCGTTGCGGGGCTTCAGCGTCAGCCAGTCGGCGATCACCATCACCGGCGTGACGTAGTGCAGGAAGAACGACGACCAGTGCTGGAGCTTGTCCGGCCCGTCGAAGAGTCCGGGCAGCGGATTGGCACCGTGCTCCAGCAGGATGTGCGAGACCAGCCCGGTGATCAGGATGTACAGGGTGGCGGCCCCGCGCAGCCGGGGCGCGGGGGCGTCCACGGTGCCGCGCTTGACCATCCAGTACGCCGCGCCGGCGAAGTAGCCGAGCACGATCACGTTGCTCTGGATGGTGAAGTACACCAGCGGCGCGGTCTGGAGGATCAGGCCGAGGCCCGCCGAGAGCACGATGCCCAGGCGCCACCAGAGCGCCGGGCGGATCCAGACTGACATACGGTCACCAGTTCGTTCGAGGCGATACGGGAGGTATCGGATGGTCGGGGCGGGGGAACGCCGCACTCTACTCGCTGGTAGGACCGGGACGGAAGAATCGTCACTGCGGACTGCCCCCGGCCGCCCGGCTGCTCGGGCAGGACGATCATCGCCCCGCCCGACGGCGTCGACCGGTCCGCCCACGGCCGCGCCGAGACGGTGATCGCCGCTCTCGCCCTCGCGCTGCCGATGAGCGCACTCGTCCTCCTCTGGCCGTGGGCCGGGCCGGACGACTACTCCGAACCCGTCTTCTCGGCCGGCCTCCAGCGGCTGCTCGACGTGTCGTCGGCCTGGCCCGCCCTGGTGATGGCGACCGCCTTCTTCGTCCACTCCGCCGCCCGCCGCCCTGCCGGCCATCGCCACCACCCTCGCCGTGCTCCGCCGCACCCCGACCGCCTCCCCGGAGCCGGCCGAGCCGGCCTGACCTCGGTGCGGGCCTGGCCACGGTGCCGCCCGCCCGGGCGCCGTGAGACGTCAGACGGTGGCCGGCCCGCGCCGGGCGGTGAAAGCGAAGGCCCGGCGTGAGTGGGGCGAGTTTCACCTCGACTCACTCACGCCGGGCCGATCACGCTCCGGGCGCCTTGCACCCGGTTCGCGCGTCAGGACCTACCGCGCGCTGCCCGCTTCCTGGCGAACACCAGCGCCGCACCACTGAGCAGCGCGAGGAGCGCGAGCCCGATGGCGACCGCGATGTTCGTACCGGTCGCGGCCAGGTTCCCGCCCGGCTTCGTCTCCGGCGCCACACCCGAGGTCGGGGGCGTTCCCGGCATCGGCTGCTGCGGAACCGGAGACGACGGATCCGGCGAGGACGACGGGTCGGGCGTCGGCCCGGGACCGGCCGACTCCGAGGACGACGGCTCCGGCGACGGGGAACCCGTGGCGGTGGGGGAGGCCGTCGGCGAGGGCGAACCCGTGGCGGTGGGGGAGGCCGTCGGCGAGGGCGAACCCGTGGCGGTGGGGGAGGCC
>NZ_JBIVMI010000021.1:0-53562 GCF_044753005.1 Kitasatospora sp. NPDC088548 | reverse complement strand
GCGGTGGGGGAGGCCGTCGGCGAGGGCGAACCCGTGGCGGTGGGGGAGGCCGTCGGCGAGGGCGAACCCGTGGCGGTGGGGGAGGCCGTCGGCGAGGGCTCCACCGTCGGGGACGGCGAGACCGTCGGCGAAGGCGAACTCGTCGGCGTCGGCGTCGGCGTCGGCGTCGGCTCGGGCTCCTGCTCCAGCTCCGTCGTCACGACGCACGCCCTCCCCGCCTCCACGGACGAGTCCGTCGGGCAGGACTGCGGGTCGCCGCTGGGCGCGGAACCGACGACCGAGACACCGTTGCTGATCCGGGTGCCCTTCTCGGTGACCTCGCCGATCACCACCGAGTAGGTGAGCGTCGCCGTCCCACCCTTCTTGATCGGCGCGGTCCACACCAGACGCGAACCGTCGACCTCAGCCTTCCCCGCACTCGGGTCGGCGTCGTTCCGGTAGGTCGCGTGCTTGAGGACATCGGTCATGTCGTCCTCGATCGCGGCCGGGTCGCCCGCGAGGAAGTCCGCGCCACCGGTGTTCTTGGCCGTGATCGTGTAGGTCAGGACGTCACCGGCACGCACCGGCCCCGCCTTGTCCACCGACTTCGTGAACCGCACCTCGGGCAGGGCGATGTCCGCGCAGGCACTGTCCTTCCCGACCACCGCGTCCGTCGAGGTCAGGGCGACGAGGTTGCCGTAGCCCTGACCGCCGTCCGTCGAGCACTTCGCGTCCTGCGCGCTCAGCTCGGCGCGGTCGGCAGTCGCCGTGACGGTCACCCGGTACGCACGCGTACCCGGCCCCTCGTCGGTCGCCGCCGGTACCCGGTCGTTCCCGGTGAGCAGGACGGCATCAGGCGTGAGAGCCTCGCCGCCCATGTTGTCGAGGCCACCGTTGAACCTCGGGTTCACCGCGGCACCGTCACCCGTGGCGGTGGCGGTCACCTCCTTCACCTCCACGCCCTTGGGGAACGCGAACCTGTCCTGCAGCCCGTAGCTCAGCCCGCCGGCCGGAGTCCGGGCGTCGTTGCTGACGACGATCAGGTAGGCGATGTCCCAACTGCCGTCCTCGTTCTGCTTCGGCGCCCCGTCGACGGCCTTGGTGACCGTCGGCTTGACCGGTGCCGCACAGGCGTCGGCGGTCCGCTGCACATCACCCGCGAGGGCCAGCGTGGCCCGGTTCGCGAAGCCGCCGGCCGAACCGTCGACGCACTGCCCGGGCTGCGTCCCGGCAGTACCGTGCGCGTCCGCCGTGACGGTCACGACCCACTCGTGGGACTTGCCACCCGGAAGTTCGACCGCGGAGGCGACGGCGCCCGAGCCGTGCCACGCATCGGCCGCAGCCACGCCCTCCGGCACGGTGGTCACCTTGGCGTCGACCACATCGATGCCCTCACCGAAGCGCAGGTCGTCGGCGAGGCCGTAGGTCACCGTGTGCCCGGGGCTCGGGTTGACCACGCCGATCGCGTACTCGACCGTCCAACGGCCGTCGTCGCCCTGGCTTGCCGAGCGAACCGACTTGGTCAGCTCCGCGGTGAAGCCGTCGCTGGTCACAGCGCACGGCACACCGCTGCCGTCCCGGCCGGTCGCGCTGTCGCACACCGCCCCGCCGAGCCCGCCGTAGACGGTGTTGACCAGCGCGTGGTCACCCCCGTCCTTGACGGTCACCTTGTAGGTGAGCGTCGCGGTGGAGCCCGCCTTCAGCGCGCCCTTCCACGTCAGCAGACCGGTCTGCGGGTCGTCGACCCTGGTCGCGGAACCGCCGTCGACCGTGACGGAGGCCGAGCCGTTGACGAAGCCGGCGTCGTCGAGCACGCCCGCCAGGTCGTCGGTCACGACTGCCGGGTCGGCGTCGGTGTAGTCGGCGGTGCCGGTGTTCTTCACCGTCACCGTGTACGTCACCGTGTCGCCCTCGCTCACACCGGCGGCCTTGGCGTCCGACGCCTTGGTGACGGCGAGCGAACGCAGCCCGTCGGTGTCACTCGCCTCCGCGCTCAGCTTCGCGCTCCCGTCGGCCGGGTCGGGGGCCGTCACCGCCGCGGTGTTGACCACATCGCCCTGGGCACCGGGCAGCACCCGCACGGTCACCTTCACACTCGCGGTGGTGTCCGTGCCGCCGTCGGTCCTGTCCCCCTCGGGGGACGCGACCGCCGCACCGCCGAGGTCGCCCAGCGCCCACGTCACCACGCCGCCGGGCCGGTTGCCGTAAGCGTCCTGGTCGCCCTGGCCGCTGATCTGGCCGCCGTCGGTCGCCGAGACGAACGCCACGCCCGCGGGCAGGGGGTCCGTCAGCATCGCACCCTTGATCTTCTCGGAGGGCAGCAGGTTCATCACGTCCAGGGTGTAGGTGTACTCCTGGCCCGGGGCGACCGAGGTCAGCCCGTCGGTCTTGGTGAGCGAAAGCCCGGCCGTCGCCTCCTCCACCGCCGTGCAGCCCGTCGCCTCGTTGTTGGACGGATCCGGGTCGTGCATCGGCCCGGTGATCGACGCCTTCACGCAGACCTTGCCCGCCATCGAGGGCACCACCGGGATGTCGAGCGCAACGTCGGCCCCCTTTTGCAGCTTGGCCGGAGCATCGCCGTCGACCGGCGTGCACGTCAGCGACAGCGGCCCCTCGTACGGCGCGTTCTCCGGCGGGGCGGTGCACGCCCAGCCCTGCGGCTTCAGGCTCGTCACCGTCAGACCGGCCGGCACCGAGACCGTCACCGTCGCCGGGGACGCCTGTGAGCCACCGCCGTTCTTCACCGTGAACGGCACGACACCGGGACGGCCCGCCTGCAGCGGCAGGCGGTCCGGCACGGCCACGCTCAGGTCGGCCTCCTGCGTGGTGGCACACACCGGACGCGGCTCGGCCGCCAGCGTCTGCCCGCTCCTCATGGCCACCGAGTTGCAGGCCCGCGCGTCCGCCGCCGACCCCGGGTTGACGGAAGCCGCGTACGTGAAGCCCGCCGACTGGCCGGGCGCGAGCGAGCCCTGAACGGCTGCGCGGATCGCCTTCCTGCCCGACACATCCGGACCCCAGTCGTCCACCGCACCCGGCGCGGACGGATACACCTCGTCACGCTTCGGGTTCGTCGACGCCGAGTAGGACAGCGCCAGATTCCCGGACACATCGGAAACACTGGCCAGCGCCTCCTCGAAGGTGCTCCCACGCGGCACGTTCGCCGTGCCCGCACTGGTGCCCTTGTCACCGACGTACGGCAGCACGTCGTACGCGACCACGTTGCCCAGCGTCGTGTTGCCGGTGTTCTTCAGCGTGATCCGGTACTTGATGTCCGTCGCCGTCGGCGAGACACCGACCAACTCGTCCGGGTCGGACAGCCAGGTGCAGCCGTCAGCGGCGCCCGGCGTCGGCCGGCAGATCTCCTTGACCGCGCTCAGGGCGTCGGCCGCCGAGACGAGCACGTTCTGGTTCACGCTGGAGAACCACTGCGCGGGCTGCCCGTCCTGCACAGCGCCCGTGTACGTGGCCTGGGTGTTGTCCCAGGTGTTCCGGGAGTCGCCCGCCCACGCCGTCGCCACGCTCGTCGTGCCGGCCGTGACCGCGAAGGTCGGTTTGGCGACCACCGTCATCGTCGGCCAGGTCCCGTTCGCACCGAAGGAGACCGTGTTCGGCCACGTCGCCACCACGGCCTCGCGGGCGACACCGCCGATCGTCTTCGTCGTGTACTCGAACTTCACACCCGCCGGGACACTGTTCGGCGGAAACGCCGCCGAACCCTTGTTGATCGTCCAGCCCGCGGGCGCGATGAACACGTACTGCGGCGTGATCTGCGCATCGGCCGGAACGTTCGACGTCGTCCCGTTCACACTGAAGGTGGTGTTCTTGCCCGGCACGGCGTTGCCACCGCCCTCGACCGCGGCGGGCGCGGCGAAGGCCGCGGTGAAAGCGGGCTTCACCGTCGTCTTCGGGGTCTCGCGGAACTGGATCGTGCGGGAGACCGGGCCCAGGCCCATCGGCGACAGCCCGCTGTCCGGCCAGGACATCGTCGCCTTCGCCGTGTTGGTGCGCTGCTCACCGATCGGGGCGGTCTTCGTCACCGTGTAGGAGAAGTTGACGTTGAACGCGACGGAACCGCTGTCACTGGGCCGGACGTTCGGCGGCGCGATGGAGCCGCTCGTGACCTTCGCCTTGGTGAACCAGGTGCCGGCGGGGGCGGTGGCAGACCCGCTCGACGTCCCCGTCTGACCGTCGCTGAGCGTCCACTCGACCGTGGCCGCCGGCGTCGTGGCCGTCGTCGTGATCCTGTTGACCCGCGCGTCCGCCTGGTCGAGAGTGTCGTCCTCGATCACCGCGACACCGGCGACGTTCGACTGGTTGCGCGCCGTCACGACCCAGTTGAAGGAGTTGTCCGCGAAGGGGGCGAGGGCCGCGCCCGGGGTGCAGGTGCGGTTCCAGTCGTCACGGCCGCCGGCCGGGCAGGTCAGCCCGGTCACGTCCGGCGGAACGTTCACCAGCCGGGTGTTCCCGTTGCCGGCGTTGTTGGTGCTGTCCTTCGTCATGTCGGCCCGGGCGAACGGGTCGTAGCACGAAACGGTGTGCGTCATCTGGTGCGAGGCGTTCTTGGTGGTGCGGGCCGCGTCCAGGTAGGTGAGCGACACGCTGGAGTCGTGCGTGACGGTTTCCTCGAAGTTGCAACCGCCCGGATCGGAAGTGAACTTGGCCGCCGGGTAGTTCACCGTGACCGCACGCGGGTAGTACGGGCCGCGCGTGACCCAGCCGCTGGTGCTGGTGGTACCCCAACCGCCCGAAGCGTTCGCGTCCGGGGCATCCTTCGTGCCGAGCGACCACGTCACGCTGTGCGTCGCCGCGTCGTACACGCCGCCGCCCGTACTCGACACGTACGTCGCCCGCGGATCCAGCTTCTCCGTCACGGTGTAACTGCCCGCCGCGACCCACTCCGACGTCCCCGCGATGCGGCTGCCAGAGGTGCGCGGGAACGAACCGGACCCCATGTACACCGACCACGTGACGTTCACACCGGGCTTCACCGATCCCGGACTCGTCTGGACGATGCCCGGCTCCGGCACCCTGCTCGTCCAGGTCACCGGCTGCGCGTCGGCCTTGGCCTGCCCGGTGGCACTGGTCGCGGCCATGGTGGCCGACATCGGGATCTGGAACCCGGACGGGTAGTACTGGGCCGGCCGGGGCGTGGTGTAGGTCTCGTCCGCGAGGATGCTGAAGACGACCAGGAACGTGCCCGACGTACCGGCGGACAGGTCACCGAGCTTGACCGTGATGCCCGTGGTGGCCGTGCCGCTGATCGTCGCGCCCGACACCCCGGCCGGGGCCGTCCAGTTCGCGTACCTCAGGATCGGTTCGGTCGCCAGCCCGTAGGGATTCGGTGGCGCCGGAGACAACTGCACGGTGGTGCCCGCACAGTCGGCGGCCGCACAGGAGTACGCCACCCTGTAGGCGAGCTGGTCGTTGTGGGCCCCGTAGGAGGCGTCCGTCTGCGGCTGCCCGGTGAGGGAGTCGACGGGCTGGATCGAGACGCTGAGGACCGCGTTACCGGCCGCACCCGCGACCACCGCCGGCCCGATCAGTCCCGCCAGCATGGCGAACGCGGCCACTAGGGCCAGCACGCCACTACGACGTGCCCCCGCCCACGCGGCGGCTATCCGGTGTGACACCGTTTCCCCCTCAGAGGGTTGTCTTTGCAAGAACGAGTCTTCAGTTGACTGAGCTACGAGCCGGTCCAGCCCCGAGTCGGCGCGGTCAATGGTGGTTCACACGCCGCCGCGCACGACGAACAGCGGCACACGAGGTGGCATGTACCGCGACATAAGGAGCATTCCGGTGGTGCCCGGCGCTTGGGAACGTAACAGGACAAACATCGCAACTTCAAGCATCCACCACATACTTGAGTCCCCTTCGCAACCTTGCTTCGGAGGTGGGGGTATTTGTCACGAAGGGACCGGCGCGCCTTCGCGCTGCCCCCCTTCGGAAGGTGATATCGACCCCAGCCGCCGAACGGGCGCGGAGTGGCTCAGCGGAGGGCGGTTGCACCGAGTGCGAAACGTGCTTCGCGGGATACCGCGACAGAAGCCGGAAGGTGCTGAATGACCAACGGAGTTCGCCGCACAGGGCGACACGGGGGCGGCCTCGCCGCTCGCTCATGGAGGACTGGGCCGACGACAACGCGACGGGCCCGCCCGGGCGTGCTGCCCGGGCGGGCCCGTGGATCCGTTTCTGCTTACGGGATGAGCGGTTCGCAGCCGATCGCCTTGCCGCCGGCGGTGAGGAACTGCTTCCAGAGGTCCTTGCCGTCCGCGAAGAGCCCGCTGCCGCTCACGCTCGGGTCGTAGCTCCGCTCGAGGTGGAAGTACGTCGCCTTTCCCTGGCAGGTGGCGACGACGTTCTCACCCGGCGCCGTGATGAACCGCGAGCGCCCGTAGGCCTCGGAGCGGGCCTCTTCCGGGTCGAGGCCGGTGACCCGTGCATCGGTGGTGATCGTGAAGGACGCGAGCGTGTTCTGGTCGCTCGGGTCGCTGATTCTGCAGGACCAGACCGGGCCGAAGGCGGTGGTGGCCTGTTGGCGGTACCTGTCCTTGATGCCGGGGTTCATGGCCGGGGCCATGCCGGGCAGGCCGCAGATACCGCCGGGGTCGACGGGCTGGGGCGAGCCCGTGGCGGACAGGTTCCCCGGTGCCTGCATCTTCCCGTCCCCGCAGTTCTTGTCCTTGGCGACCAGGTTCGCGTATGCCACGGCCATCCGGGCGGCCCCTTCGGCACGGTCGCCGTCCAGGCTGCCCTTGCCGACGTTGATGTCCGTGAACAGGCCCTTCGTGCAGCCCTCCGGTAGCAGCGCCCACGCCCTGTCCGGTGTCACGCCTCCGGCCGAGGCCCCGGAGAACAGGCGGGTGTCAGGGTCCGGCCGGTAGGCGACGCTGTTCTGGTTGAACCCGATGCTGAACGACGCCGACCGCTCGGACTTGCCGAACAGCCCGGAGCTGACCGTCGCCACGCAGCTGTTCGTCCGGTCGTAGGCGGTCGGCGAATAACCGGAGCTCTTCTCCTCGCTGATCCGCCCCGGTCCCAGAGCGGCGTGCAGGTCGTCGGCCGTTGCCGCGCCACCGCACACCGTGTCCGGCCCGAGCACGTTGGTCAGGTTGTAGAGCAGAACCCCCGAGACCCCGGCCGTGATCGCCACGATCACGGCCGCCGCCCGCAGGCGCAGCCGCCGGGTGGTGAAACCGCGTCGGGTGAGAGCAGAGTCGAGCCTTGGACCGATCCCCTCGGCGTCCGGGTGCTGGTCGCTGGAGGTGTTCGTTCGCTGATTCATCTGGTGCTCCTCAGCTCCGGCCCAGTGCCATGCGGTAGGTCTCGTTGACCCCGGTGTGGTAGCTGGTGTCGACCTGGTGCAGCAGGTTCTGGGTCACGCCACCGGTTCTGTTGATCTCATCCGTGCTCAGTCCGGCGATCTGGGCGCGTTCCCGGATCATGACATCCAGTTGGTTGTAGCCCGAGGAGAACGTCTTCGACAGTTCCTGCGAGGCCTTCAGCTCGGCGTCGGCGTTGAGCCCGTTCGCGTACTCGGACGTGCCGACGTCGACCAGCCGTTGGACCAGGTCGCCGGCGACGGGGATGGCCGTCAGGGGCGTGCCGATCACGTGGTAGTCCATCTTGGCCCGCCAGTTGTTCTTGAAGATCTCGTCGTCGCGGTGATCGGTGACGACGTCCGACCGGGTGCCGCTGAGTACGCCCATGACCTGGCCGGCCTCCTGCGTGAATCCCTCGATCCGGTGATCGGGGCGGCCGGTGGAGTCGGGTCTGAACGCCTCGGCGGGGTAGCCGTCCAGTCGCCGGGCGATCTCCTGGCTCTCCGCGTAGTGGATGGCCCGGAAGGCCTCGGGGTCCTCGGCGACGCCCCTGATGGTCCGGATGAGCTGATCGCGTCCGATGGTCAGCTTGCTGGTTTCGGAGGTGCCGCCGGTGTTCTTGCCGAGGATCTCGTACGTGTCCGGAGCGTAGTCGGCGATCATGTTGCCCAGCGGGCGCCGCAGACCGGCCGGCAGGTTGTTCTCGTTGCCCGGCTTGTCCCCGCCGATCGTGGTGATGGTCTCGGACATGATCCGTGCCATCGCCTCGTCGTGCGGGCGGGCCGGCGGCTGGTTGCCGTGCGGGTCGCGGCCGGTGGTGGCGGCCTCCAGGGCGTCGCCGAAGGCACCACGCGACGACTGCCGGGCGAAGGCGTCGATCTGGTTCTGCTCGTAGCCCTGGTTGGGCCACTTGCGGTCCTTGAGCAGGTAGTCGAGGTTCTTGTTGCTGCCCGGGTCGAGGAACTCCTTGGACGCCTCCGGGTTGCGGCTCATCGCCCGCATCAGGCCGCCCATCGGGTCGCCCTGCTTGCCCGTGATCGCGGTGTAGGCGGGACCCCAGAGCTCCTCGCCCTTGAGCTTGCTGTTGCGCTCGTAGTCGACCAGGTCGTTGCCGACCTTCTCCAGGAACGACTTGTCGAAGGTGCCCCGGGCGCCCATCAGTTCGGTCAGCGCCGGGTAGTTGTCGTTGTACCCGGCCGCCGAACCGCCGGGCTTGCGGGCGGCCTTGAGCAGCTTGTCCCCCCACTCCTTGCCCATGCCGCCGTCCTTGGTGGCGGTGGCGAGGACCTGGGAGAGGCTGCCGTAGACGTCCTCGTAGCCCTTGGCGTTGTGGTTGCCGTGCGCGAGGTCGCCGTAGACCTTGGAGTACTCCAGCAGCGCCTCCGGGCCGGTCTTGCCGCCCACGTTGAGGCCGTTGAGCAGGGTGGTGGAGAACTCCTTGGAGTCCGCGTTGGCGGACATCAGGTCCTGCAGCCGCTTGAGCTCCTCGTCGGAGAGGCTGCCGGCCTTGGCGAGCAGCAGTTTGGCCCGGTCGGCGTCGGCCGCGTCGCCGCCCCCGAGCGGGTGGGCGTTGAAGGACGTGGTGCTGGTGCCGATGTCGGTCTGCAGGGCGGTGGTGGCCCGCTGGTCGGCGGCGGTGGCCTTCTCGACGGCCTTGGTCAGCCGGGTGGATATCCCCTCGGCCTTGCCCTTCATATCGGCCTGGTACTTGCGCTGGACCTCTTGCGAGTCGGGGTCGTTGTGCGGCAGCCCGGTTATCGGCGGCCAGCTGACCGTGCCGTCGGCAGCGACGGTGAGCTGCTGCGACTCCGCGTCGTGGATCGCGTTGTCGAGGTCCTTGCGCGCGGCGGCGAAGTCCTCGGCCGCGTCGCGGATGATCGCCGAGAGGGCCGTGGCGACGCCTGCGGCCTGCTTGAAGTCCGTGTCGATGCCCTGGAGCGTCCGGCCCGCGTCGTCGGCGGCCGCGCCCTTCCAGCCGGCCCGCTGGGGGGTGCTGGTGAGCTCCTTGCCGACCCGGCCCTCGAGCGAGCCGAGGGCCTTGGCCACCCCGGCCCAGGCCTCGGCGGCGTCGGTGACGCCGGAGAAGTCGGCTTCGTGCAGTTCCTTGAATGACACCATGTCCGTGAGGTCCCCTCCCTCAGTGCGACGAGCCGAACTGGCCGGCCGTGCGGGCTTCGTTGGCGGCGTAGTTGCGCTGGGTCTCGTCGAGCTTGTCGGCGGTGCCGGTCAGCTTGTCGTGCAGCGTCTTGCACTGCTGCGTCCAGCGTTCGGTGGCGCTGGTGAGGGCGCCGCCGAAGGAGAACCCGCGGATCTTGGTGGCGGCGGTGCTCGCGTACTCGCCGAGGCTGTGCGCGCCGTGGCCGGCCTTGCCGTTGGCGTTGTCGAGGTCGGTCGCTATCTGGCGGGCTATGCCGGCCGAGGCGTTGAGCTCGTGCGGGCTGTCCAGCTGGGTGGTGGGCGCGGACGGGGCCGGGCCGGGCGAAGGGCTCGGCGTGCCGGCCGACGTGCTGACCGGCCGGGCGAGTGGTGACGTGCTGGGCGACGGTGTGGCGGGGGCCGGTGCGACCGGCCCGGTGGTGAACCCTGGGTAAACCATGTGTGCGTCTGCTTCCTTCTCCTCCGACGAGAGGTCAGAACCCCTCCCACAGCAGAGACGACCGTACCGGGACGTCCGTCGGTGTACTGACGCACCCTCCGGGCCTCGGGTTGCGGGGGCCGCAACAGGGGTTTGCCAGGGATTCCGTGGAGGAGTCCGGCACGGTCCCGGGCGAGGGGTGAAGGTCTTGTTACCCGCCGGTCGCTTCCCTATCATCGCGAGTGTTACAGCTTTACTGTCAAACCCTTGAAGGGGCAGTAGCAGGTGAGTGACACAGACAGCCCCGACGTGACCGGCCCCGGCCCACTGGCCGGCGTCCGGGTGGTCGAACTCGCCGGCATCGGTCCCGGCCCCTTCGCCGCGATGCTGCTGGCCGACCTCGGCGCCGACGTGGTCCGCGTCGACCGGCCCGACCCCTCGCCGCTCGGCACCGACCCGGCGTACGACATCACCAACCGCAACAAGCGCTCGGTGCTGATCGACCTCAAGTCCCCCGCGGGGCCGGGCCTGGTGCTGGACCTCGTCGACCGGGCCCACCTGCTGATCGAGGGCTACCGCCCGGGCGTGGCCGAACGCCTCGGCGTCGGCCCGGACGCCTGCCTCGCCCGCAACCCCGCCCTGGTCTACGGCCGGATGACGGGCTGGGGCCAGCACGGGCCGCTCGCCGCCACGGCCGGCCACGACATCGGGTACACGGCGGTCGCCGGCGTCCTCGGCCTGATCGGCTCCCCGGACGAAGCGCCCGCCATCCCCGTCAACCTGCTCGGCGACTACGCGGGCGGCTCGCTCTACCTGGTCGTCGGCCTGCTCGCCGCCCTGCACCACGCCCGCGCGACCGGCGCCGGCCAGGTCGTCGACGCCGCCGTGGTGGACGGCGCCGCCCACCTCACCAGCATGCTCTGGGGTCTGCTCGCCGCCGGCCACTGGCAGGACCGCCGGGGTGCCAACCTGCTGGACGGGGGCGAGCCCTGCTACTCGGTGTACCGGGCCTCGGACGGCGGCCATCTCGCCGTCGGCGCGCTGGAACCGCGGTTCTACGCCGAGTTCGCCCGTCTGCTGGAGCTGGGCCCGGACGCGCCGGGCCAGTACGACACCGCCCGCCGGCCCGAACTGCGCGCCCGGATCGCCGCCCGCTTCGCCACCCGCACCCGCGCCGAGTGGGAGGCCGTCTTCGCCGGGTCCGACGCCTGCGTGGAACCAGTGCTGACGCTACGTCAGGCAGCGGTGAACGAGCACCTGGCCGCCCGCGGCACCTACGTCGAGGAGGAGGGCGTCACCCAGCCCGCCCCCGCCCCGCGGTTCTCCGTCACCCCCGGCGCGCTGCGCCGCCCGCCCGCCCGGCCGGGGGTCCACACCGCCGAGGTCGCCCGCGACTGGGACGTGCCCGCCCTGGGCCCCGCCCCGAGCCCTGCCCCGACACCCCCGCCCCGCCCCGGACAGTCCCCGACCACCTCTCGCGAACTCGGACAGTCCCCCGAGCCTGAAAGGCACTCCACCGTGACCACCGAAGCGTACGTCTACGACGCGATCCGCACCCCGCGCGGCCGGGGCAAGGCCACCGGCTCACTGCACGGCACCAAGCCGATCGACCTCGTCGTCGGCCTGATCCACGAACTGCGCCGCCGGCTCCCCGGGCTGGACCCGGCCGCGGTGGACGACATCGTGCTCGGCGTGGTCAGCCCGATCGGCGACCAGGGCTCCGACATCGCCCGGATCGCCGCCATCGCGGCCGGCCTGCCCGACACGGTGGCCGGCGTCCAGGAGAACCGCTTCTGCGCCTCCGGTCTGGAAGCCGTCAACCTGGCCGCCGCCAAGGTCCGTTCGGGCTGGGAGGACCTCGTCCTCGCGGGCGGCGTCGAGTCGATGTCCCGGGTCCCGATGGGCTCCGACGGCGGCGCCTGGGCGATGGACCCGATGACCAACTACGCGACCGGCTTCGTCCCGCAGGGCGTGAGCGCCGACCTGATCGCCACCATCGAGGGCTTCTCCCGCACCGATGTCGACGCCTTCGCCGCCGAGTCGCAGGCACGCGCCGCCAAGGCCCAGGCCGACGGCCTCTTCGACCGCTCGCTCGTCCCGGTCCGCGACCGCAACGGCCTGGTGGTGCTGGACCGCGACGAGTTCGTCCGGCCCGGCACCACCGTGGAGACCCTGGCCGGCCTCAAGCCGTCCTTCGCGACCATCGGCGAGGCAGGCGGCTTCGACGCCGTCGCTCTGCAGAAGTACCACTGGGTGGAGGCCATCGACCACGTCCACCACGCCGGCAACTCCTCCGGCATCGTGGACGGTGCCGCCCTGGTCGCCATCGGCAACCGCGAGATCGGCGAACGGTACGGGCTGCGCCCGCGCGCCCGGATCGTCTCCGCCGCCGTCTCCGGCTCCGAGCCCACCATCATGCTCACCGGCCCCGCCCCGGCCACCCGCAAGGCGCTCGCCAAGGCCGGGCTGACCGCGGCCGACATCGACCTGGTCGAGATCAACGAGGCGTTCGCCGCCGTCGCGCTGCGCTTCATCCGCGAACTCGGCTTCCGGCACGACCAGGTGAACGTCAACGGCGGCGCGATCGCCCTCGGCCACCCGCTCGGCGCGACCGGTGCGATGCTCCTCGGCACCCTGATCGACGAGCTGGAACGGCGCGACCTGCGCTACGGCCTGGCCACCCTCTGCGTCGGCGGGGGCATGGGCATCGCCACCGTCGTCGAGCGAATCTGACCTCCGTTCCCGGCTCACCTGGAGACCCGAACCCCCATGAGCGACACCACCACCATCCGCTGGGAGCAGGACCAGGACGGCCTGGTCACCCTCGTCCTCGACGACCCCACCCAGTCCGTCAACACCATGAACGAGGCCTTCACGGCCGACCTCGAAGCCGCCGTCGAGCGGCTCGCCGGCCTCGGCGACGCACTGCGCGGCGTCGTCGTCACCTCGGCGAAGAAGACCTTCTTCGCCGGGGGAGACCTCCGGATGCTCTCCGCGGCCCGCCCGGGGGACGCCGCCGCCGTCTTCGAGAAGTCGATGCGGATCAAGCGCGCCCTGCGCCGCCTGGAGACCCTCGGCAAGCCGGTGGTCGCCGCGGTCAACGGCAGCGCGCTCGGCGGCGGCCTGGAGATCGCGCTCGCCTGCCACCACCGGATCGCCCTGGACGCCCCGGCAAGCCGGATCGGCCTGCCGGAGGTCACCCTCGGCCTGCTCCCGGGCGGCGGCGGAGTGGTGCGGACGGTACGGCTGTTCGGCATCACCGACGCCCTGCTGAAGGTGCTGCTCGAAGGCCGCCAGTACCGGCCCGCGCAAGCCCTCCAGCACGGACTGGTCCACGAAATCGTCTCCAGCCCCGAGGAGTTGACCGCGCGGGCGCGCGCCTGGATCGAGGCCAACCCGACCGCCGTCCAGCCCTGGGACGTCAAGGGGTACCGGATCCCCGGCGGCACCCCCGCCACCCCGGCGCTCGCCGCCCAGCTGCCCGCCTTCCCGGCCGGCCTGCGCAAGCGGCTGGCCGGCGCGCCGTACCCGGCGCCGCGCAACATCCTCGCGGCGGCCGTCGAGAGCGCCCAGGTGGACATCGACACCGCGATGGTCACCGAGGCCCGCTACTTCACCGAGCTGGCCTGCGGGCAGACCAGCACGAACATGATCCAGGCGCTCTTCTTCGACCAGCAGGCCGTCAACTCCGGTGCCGGACGCCCGAAGGACATCCCCAGGCGCGAGGTCCGGCGGGTCGCGGTGCTCGGCGCCGGAATGATGGGCGCGGGCATCGCGTACGCCTGTGCCAGGGCCGGGATCGAGGTGCTGCTCAAGGACGTCACCGTCGAGGCCGCCGAACGCGGAAAGGCCTACTCCGCAGGGCTGTTGGAGAAGGCCGTGGCGCGCGGACGCTCCACCGGGGCGGCGCGCGACGAACTGCTGGCCCGGATCACCCCCACCGCCGACGCCGCCGACCTGGCCGGCTGTGACGCCGTGATCGAGGCCGTCTTCGAGAACCCCGAGCTGAAGCAGAAGGTGTTCCAGGAGATCGAGGGAGTCGTCGCACCGGACGCGCTGCTCTGCTCCAACACCTCCACCCTCCCGATCGGCCTGCTCGCCGAAGGCGTCGGGCGCACCGCCGACTTCATCGGCCTGCACTTCTTCTCGCCGGTCGACAGGATGCGCCTGGTGGAGATCGTCCGCGGGCCGCAGACCGGTGACGAGGCGCTGGCCCGCGTGTTCGACCTGGTCCGGCAGATCGACCGGACCCCGATCGTGGTCAACGACTCGCGCGGCTTCTTCACCTCCCGGGTCATCGGCCGGTTCATCAACGAGGGCGTGGCGATGGTCGGCGAGGGCGTCGACCCGGCCACCGTCGAGCAGGCCGCCGCCCAGGCCGGCTACCCCGCCAAGGTGCTCTCGCTGGTGGACGAGCTGACGCTGACCCTGCCCCGCAGGATCCGCGACGAGTACCGGCGCGCCGCCGAGGCGGCCGGCGGCAGCTGGGCGGCCCACCCGGCGGACGCCGTGGTGGACCGGATGGTCGACGAGTTCGGCCGCCCCGGCCGCAGCGGCGGCGCCGGCTTCTACGAGTACGACGAGGACGGCCGGCGCGGGCGGCTCTGGCCCGGCCTGCGCGAGCACTTCGCCCGCCCGGGCGCCGCAGAGCCCACCGCAGAGCCCACCGCAGAGCCCACCTCAGATCCCTCCGGGGTTCCGTTCGAGGACCTCAAGGAGCGGCTGCTCTTCAGCGAGGCCCTGGACTCGGTGCGCTGCCTGGAGGAGGGCGTGCTCACCTCGGTCGCCGACGCCAACATCGGCTCCATCCTCGGCATCGGCTTCCCGGCCTGGACGGGCGGCGTCCTCCAGTACATCAACGGCTACCCGGGCGGCCCGGCCGGCTTCGCGGCCCGCGCCCGCGAACTCGCCGCCGCCCACGGCGAGCGCTTCGCACCGCCCGCCCTGCTGGAACGGATCGCCGCCGAGGGCCGGACCTTCACCGACCAGCCGGTGCCGGGCCGTCGGGTGTGCTGATCCAACGGGTGGTCAGTGGTCGCGGCTCGGCAGGCCTGAGCCGCGACCGTCCTGCAACCGCCCCGCAACCGCCCCGCTCCGCGACGGTTCGTGCAGCCCTGGTCCGGCTCCGGCGCGGTTCCGGTGCTCGATCCGACGGAAGCCTCGGCCCGCATCCGGCCGCCAGGCCGGCCCGGCCGACGAGATCTGAGTGAATGTGAGATTCCGCGTTCACGCCGATCCGGCCCAGGGAAGAGAACACCATCGTGACCTCCGACTCGCCCGACCCACAGCCCCCGCACGGGCCCGCCGTGCTGCTCGCCGGGACCAGACCCGAGGCACTCAAGCTGATCCCGCTGCTGCGCGCGTTACCGGAGCGGGGTGTGAAGACGGTCCTCGTCGACAGCGGCCAGCACCCCGGCATGGTGGCCGCCGCGCTCGCACCCTTCGGCCTCGCCCCGACCGAAGGCCTCGCCCCGTCCCGCGGCTCCGGCTCGCTGGCCGCCACCGTACGGGGCCTGCGCGAGGCCGTGCACGAGGCGATCCGGCGCCTGGCGCCCCGGCTGATGGTCGTCCACGGCGACACCTCCACCACCTACGCCGGGGCGCTCGCCGCGCGCGCGGCCGGTGTGCCGCTCTCACACGTCGAGGCGGGGCTGCGTACGGCGCACCCGCTACGCCCCTTCCCGGAGGAACTGTTCCGCCGCCGCGTCGGCTCCCTGGCCGACCTGCACTTCGCCCCCACCACCGAGGCCACCGCCAACCTCCGCCGTGAAGGCATCACCGGCAGGTGCGTCGAGACCGTCGGCAACACCATCATCGACGTCCTGCGCGAGACGCTCGGCCGCCCGGCCCCCCACGCCCTGCGGGAACTCGTACCGCCCCGCGCCCCGCTGGTCGTGGTGACCTTCCACCGCCGCGAGAACGTCGGTCGACGCCTCGACCCGCTCTGCCTGGCGGTCCTCGAACTTCTGCGCTCCCGGCCGGACTTGCACGTGCTCTGCCCCCAGCATCCCAACCCCGCGGTCCGGGCGCGCCTGCAGCGCCGGTTCGCCGGTCACCCCCGCATCACGCTGACCGACCCGCTGCCCTACCCGGTCTTCGTCCACGCGCTGGCCCGTGCCGCCCTCGTGGTCACCGACTCGGGCGGGATCCAGGAGGAGGCGCCGTACCTGGGTGTCCCCGTGCTCGTGGCCCGCGAGAACACCGAGCGCCCGGAGGCCCTCACCACCGGCACCACCCGGCTGGTCGCGGCCGACCCGCAGCTGGTCCTCGACGCCGCGCACGAGTTGCTCGCCGCACCGAGGCCCAGGGCCCAGGCATTCGACCGCACCGCCCCGTTCGGGGACGGCCGGGCCGGAGAGCGGATCGCCCGGCGGCTCGCCCATTTCATCCGCAGCCGGCCGAGGACGTCCGGCCCGGGACAGCCGAACCCCGCCCGGGAGGCCACCGCATGACCGACGCCGCCAGCGCCCTGCGCGAATGGCTTCTCGACGGACCGGCCCAGCAGCGGCACGGCAGCGAGCACGGGGCGGTCGCCGGCGCACTCGCACCCGACGGCCGCGCCGCCTACGTCTACGGCGAGATCACCGGCTACTACCTGCACTGGCTCGCCTCCCCGCACCTGCCGGCCGACCCGCGGCGCGAACCCGCGGCACGCGCCGCCGCCGAGTGGGTCGAACGCCGCTGCACCACCGGCCCGCTGCCGCCGACCCGCATCCACCTCCACGGCGCGGCGGAGAAGGACTGGCGCAACGACGCCCAGTTCTTCTTCGACCTCGCCATGCTCGTCGGCGGCCTCACCGCGGCCACCCGCGCCGGGCTGCTGAACCCGCCCGAGCGGGCCCTGCGGGCACTGCTGACAGCACTCGTCGACTTCGTGGACCACGACGGAACGCTCCGCCCGTTCCGCCCCGAGCCCGGAGCGGCCCCGCCCGCACCCCGCTGGTCCACCCGCAGCGGCCCCTTCCTCGCCAAGGCCGCCGCCCGCGTCCTCGCCGCCGCGGCCGTCGTACCGCTGCCACCGGCCCTCGCCCAGGCCTGTGCCCGTCACCTGACCCGCCACCGCCCGGACCCCGCCCGGGCCTTCGACCACCCGCTGCACCCCACCCTGTACTTCCTGGAAGGCCACCTCACCTCACCCGGTGCCGACCACGCCGCAGCCACCGCCGTCCTCGCGGAGCTCCTCGGACAGTGCGACCCGGCCGGCACGCTGCCCGAATCACTCGACACGCCCACCGTCCGACGCAGCGACGTCATGGCCCAGGCCCTGCGCCTCGGCCTGCTCCTGCACCGCGACGAACCCGGCCTCGACCGGACGGCCGCCGCACTCGCCGCCAGGGTCCGCGCCGACGGCGCCATCCCCTTCGACCCGGCCGCCCGGCCGCTCCAGCTCAACGTCTGGAGCGCCATGTTCGCCGAGCAGGCACTCTCCTGGCACCAGGCCCGCACCGCCGGACTGCCGCTGCGGGTCACGCCGGGCGACCTCGTCTGACCCCTCCCAGCAGGAAGCGACACCGCCGTGAACGCCCAGCCGGACACCTGGTCCTACGACCTGATCGCCGACATCTACGCCGAGGACATGGGGCACAGCATGCCCCACGACGACATCGGCTGGTACCGGGACCTCTGTCGGCGACGCGGTGGCCGCACCCTCGAACTCGGCTGCGGCACCGGGCGCATCCTGCTCCCGCTCCTGCGGGACGGCGCGGACGCCATCGGCATCGACCTGTCCCTGCCGATGCTGCGCCGCCTGCGCCGGAACGCGGCCGCGCTGGACCTGACTCCCCGGGTGGCCCGGATGAGCCTCCAGCGCCTTGCTCTGCGCGGGCCGTTCACCACCGTCCTGGCGCCGTACTCGCTCGTCACCTACCTCACGACGCCGGGCGAACTGCACCACTTCCTGGCCGCCGCCCGCGGCCTTCTCGAACCCGATGGCGTCCTCGTCCTCGACGGCTTCGTCCCGAAGGCCGTCCAGCACCACGAGGAGTTCCGTCCGGACTACCGTCGTCCGTACGCCCACGGCCTCCTCGCCCGGGACAAGAGAATCACCGTGCTCGACGACGGGTGCCACCGGATCGAGCGCCGCTACCGCCTCCACGACGACAGCGGCCGCCTGCGCGAGGAGTTCACCACCTGCGACCGGATCCGTCCCTACCGCGAGCCCGACCTCCTCGCCCACGCCGAAGCCGCAGGCCTCACCATCCGGTCGACCAGCTACGACTACGGCGTCACCACGGCCCCCGCCGGGGCGCAGTTCTACACCCTCACCCTCGGCCGCTCCTGACCGGGCGTCTCCTCCCCGGCGTTGAGAGCCAGGGGCCTCCCCGGCTGCTCCGCCGACCGGCCGGCCCGTCGAGGAGACCCGGCCCACCCTTCTCGATTTCGTCGACGAAAGCCTCCAGGAGCTTGGGGTCTTCGTTGCTCCACTGGCTCACCAGGGTGATGTTCCCGTTCGACTTGTGGGTGAGGTGGAGGAGCGAGAACAGGTCCTGGTAGACATCGTCCGTGCCGCTGTGCTTGGCGAAGAAGTTGCCGAAGTCCTGTGCGCGGAGCGGCGGTCGGTCCTGGCACCCGGTTCGGCCCGCCGCCGCCCGTGCCGAGGGTCCGCCCGGGAGCCGTGCACCGGGGCCCCGCCCGAGGCCGCCGAGTGCTCCGACTGCGGCACCCGGCGTCGCCCGGACCGGACAGGGTGCGGGCCGCCGCGATCGCGGGAGAGCGCGGCGGCCCGGGGCGGGGGTCAGGCCAGGCGGGTGGCCTTCAGCCCGTCGAGCGGGTACTCCTTCGGGAGCTTGTCGGGGTCGCCGGGGACGGTGATCTGTACGCCGATGGGCCGTGACGTCCCCGCCGACAGCAGCTGATCGGCCTGGGAGTCGATGTAGGCCTTGCCGTCCGCGTAGGTGACGTCGACGCCGGATGCCTCGACCTTCGTCCCGGGCACCGTCGGCAGGTCGAACGAGATCCGGAACCTGCTCACGTCATGGCCCTTGCCGCTGGTCCTGCCGACGGCCGTGAGGGTCAGCTCGAAGCTGTAGGTCCTGCTGCCCCACGAGCCGTTGAACTTCTTCTTCACGACGATCTCGTCGTAGCTGGGCGGGATGGGCATCGGTGTGATGCGCCCGGCCCCGTTCATGACCTCCAGCTCGTCGACGGGGATCTTTCCGTGGCCGATCCGCTCGGCCCGGTCGGGGATGGTGGCGCCCGTGAGGTCGAGGTGGTTGACGTTGCCGGCGGAGTCGAGGGCGTAGAAGTTGCCGACGGAGTCGAAGAACGTGGCCGAGTACGACTTCCGCGAACCGCCGGCCTTGCTGGCCTCGGCCGGTAGGAAGACCTTCCGCTTGAGCACGGGTGTTCTTCCTGCCAACCGCGAGGTAGACCTTACGGTGCGCCATGAGACGGATCCATTCCGTGAGGAGACGATCCCGTCAGTGTCGGACGGCGCCGCGCACCCCCGCAAGGACACGTGGCGGTCGCCTGGTGACAAAGTGTCAATCCTTATGCGTGGATGGCACTTTGGCGCGTCCCGTTGACAGCCGTCCGGCATCGGCCGCCAAGGCCGTCCGGCCTGTGGCGTGAGCGCACCGTGTGCGACCGACCCCGGTAACAGGCCGAACGCGGTAGCAGGCCGAACGCGGTAACCCGCCGTCACCCGACCCGGCCATCGTCACCGCCGCCGGTAGGGACCGGTACCGGCCCGGCGCCGATCAGCCGGGCGAGCCCGCGCCGTCGCGCGCGGCCTCGCCCAACTCCTCCCGCAGCGACCGCTGGAACGCCGTCACCAGTGCCTGCGCGACCATCGGCTGGATGTGGTCGGTCAACTCCTTCATCCGCTCCAGTTCCTCGGGCGCCGGCTCGCTCTCCCGGTACGGCTTCCACACCGTCTCCCGGAACAGCCGCTGCAACTCGTGCGCCGTCGCCCGGCTGTGCTCCAGCACCACCGTCCGTGCCGCCAGCAGCGTCTCCAGCGGGATCGGCACGTCCAGGACCCGCACCCCCAGCGGCAGCAGCCCCGGATCCACCCGGAACACCTCCGGGTCCGCCGTCCGCTCCAGCACCCCCATCGCCACCAGCCGGTCCAGTTGCTCCTCCGACAGCCCCCGCCCGGCCCGTCGTTCGAGCTGGACCCGGCCCGCCTCCTCGGCCGCCTCCGGTGTCCACGACGCCACCAGCGCCCGGTGGATCGCCAGATCCAGCGGCGTGCTGTCCTGCGGCAGCCGCGCCAGATACCGCTCGATCGCCGCCAGCGTCAGCCCCTGCCGCTGCAACTCCCCGATCAGCCCCAGCCGGTCCAGATGCTCCGCCCCGTACAGCCCCACCCGCCGGGGCCCCAGCACCGGCGGCGGCAACAGCCCCTTCGTCCCGTAGAACCGCACCGTCCGCACCGTCACCCCGGCCCGCGCGGCCAACTCGTCCACCGTCAGCCGCACCCCCACCTCACGCGCCCCCATCCGCCGCCTCCACCTCTGTCGCACCACTGCTGTGACAGCGGAAGTGTGACAGTGTCGCTCAGCCCCGGTCCACTGCCTGCCCCCGTCACCACCGGGCCGGGTGGACCCCGGAGACGCGGAACCGGCCCGCGCCCTCGGCCGGTAGAGGGCGCGGGCCGGCGGCGGCTGACTTCGGGGTGGGCGCGCAGGTAGCCCCTCAGCTCGTTGAGCCCGAATCCCGGGTGGAGGGTGCGGGCCGGTCAGCGTGCGGCGGTGTCGGCCAGGGCGGGGTGGTGGCGGCGGGTGACCTCGGGGTGGGCGCGCAGGTAGCCCTTCAGCTCGTTGAGCCCGAAGTCGGCGTAGAGGGGGTTGTCCGGGTCCTGGGTGGCGCCGGGGGCGTGGTGGGCCAGCGGGAAGTCGAGGCGCTCGATGTGGGCGTCGAGGCGGGGGTTGTAGAAGAACGGGACCGAGAAGCGCTCGCGGGCGCCGGGCGGGCTGACCACACGGTGGCTGGTGGCCTTCAGGTAGCCGTCGGTGGCCACCTCCAGCAGCTCGCCGAGGTTGACCACGAAGGCGCCCGCCATGGGCGGGACTTCGAGGAAGCTGCCGTCCGCGCGCTCCACCTGGAGGCCGCCGACGGTGTCCTGGAGGAGGAGGGTGATGAAGCCGTAGTCCTTGTGCGCGCCGACGCCCTGGCCGGCGCCGTCCGGGGCGGTGCCGGGGTAACGGACCAGCTTGAGCCGCAGGTGCGGGTGGCCGGCGAAGGCCTGGTCGTAGAAGTCCGGGCGGGCGCCGATCGCGGCGAGGAGCTCGTGCAGCAGCCGGCGGGCGACCGCGTCGAGGCGGTCGATCCAGCCGAGGGCGGCGGTGCGCAGCTCCGGGAGCGCCTCGGGCCACTGGTTCGGGCCCTCCAGCCACCAGTAGGGCGGCTCCCCCCGGCCCGGTACGTGCGGGGGGAGCTCGGCGCCGATGTCGAGCTGGTCGCGCCAGTCCCGGCTGCCGCCGGTGCGCTCGTCACCGGTGCGGGTGTAGCCGCGGAAGTGCGGGGAGTTCAGGTTGCTCACGGCGAGCCGGTCGGCCTCCGGGAGCGCGAAGAAGGCCCGCGTCGCGTCGGTGAGGGCGGCCGTCTCGGCCGGGGTCACGCCGTGGCCGACGAGCTGGAAGAAGCCGACGCCGGTGGCCGCGGCCCGCAGCTCGTCGTGCAGCCGGAGCCGGTCGTCGGGACCGCCGTCGGCGAGCGACAGGTCGATCACCGGGAGGGCGTCGTCCGCGGGGGCGGAGGAGGAGCTGGAGGAGGGGCGCTGCTGCGTCATGGATGACATCCGCTGGGTCTCGTCCCGGCCGGTCCCGGTGGTCGACCGGGGGCGCCGGGGCCACGCCTGGTGCGGCGGGTGCCCCGGGTGCCGGGAGGGGGAGGCGGCCGGGTGGGGCCGCGCTTGAGGGTGGGAGGCGCGAGGTTCAGCCGGAGCGTCGACAGGACATGCTCGTGACGCGGAGCAGGTCCACGTGGCGGCGGCGAACGAGTATGAGCACGTGACCAGCGTAAATGACGGCCGTGGCGGCGGGGAGATCCCCCTCGGAGTCGGGGCGGTCGGCGGCCCCGGCAGCGTGCGCGAGGGCCGTCGCCGCGGAGCCCGTCCCTCCGCGGCGACGGCCCGGCCCGGTGCGGCTCAGCCCAGCCGGGCGGCGTACGCCTCGATGGCGTCCCGCTGGTACGCGGCCAGACCCGGGGCGATCGCCTCGTACGCCGCGCGCCACTGCTCGTTCTCCACGCAGGAGCGCCCGATCGCGCGGTACTCCTCGGCGGAGACCGGCCGGAGCGCGGCCAGCGCCCGGTACTGCCCGTCGGCCTCGGCCTGGACGGCCTCGGCGTCGGCGGGCACGCCGGCGGCCATCAGCTCGGCCAGCCGGACCATCAGCGCGGTGCGCTCGCGCTGCCCGGCCTCGATCTCGGCCTCGCTCATGGTCGCGGTGACCCGCTCGACGGTCGCGGCCAGCTCCGGCTCCGCAGCGCGGCCGGCCAGGAGTCTCGAACTCAGACATCGTCGGGCTCCGGAATCGGGCAGCCATCGTGTTCGACGCTGGACGTGTAGGCGGTCAGGTCCTCGATGAACCGCCCGTACACCCGGGCGCCACAGTTCGGACAGATACCCAGCTCGACCGGGGCCTCCGCAGGCACGCCGCCGCCAGTGCTCACCTGAGGCCTGGCTGGGCGTACGCACCCGACGTGATTGGTGATCCAGTCAACGATTCCGGTGCATCTCCGCTGGTGCAGATGTACCCGTACCGGTCGGCCGCGCCGACGTCCCTGTGGCGGCAGCTCATCCACCAGGCCGACCACGAGCTGACCTTCGCGGGCTACACCAACTACTTCCTATGGCTGGAGCAGTCGAACTTCGGCGACCTCCTACGGAATAAGACGGCGCGGGGATGCCGCGTGCGATTCGTCCTCGGCGACCCCGCCAGCCCGGTCACCCGGCAGCGCGAGCTGGCGGAGGACGTGCCGCTGACCTTGTCCACCCGAATCGAGGTGACGCTGTCCGAGCTGGCCAAGCTGAAAGACACCACCGTCGAGGCGCGGTACGAGACCGG
The DNA here is from genome assembly GCF_044753005.1 of Kitasatospora sp. NPDC088548. NCBI lineage: Bacteria > Bacillati > Actinomycetota > Actinomycetes > Kitasatosporales > Streptomycetaceae > Kitasatospora > Kitasatospora sp. NPDC088548. Next base: position 30,673 of record NZ_JBIVMI010000021.1, on the reverse strand, counting down.
GCACGTCTCGTTGTCCGTCTTCAGGTTCGACCAGGACATGATCGTCACACCGCTGCTGCCCGGTAGGATCGGCCACGATGCCCCGATGATGCACCTGCGGCGGGCACAGGATGACGGCGTCTTCGACCGCTTCGCCGGCCACGTCGAAGACCTGTGGGCACGCGGCCGTGACGTATGGACAATCCCGACAGCAGAGGTGACGGCCGATGCCCAGGCGTGACTACGAAGACGACCCCAACGCTCCCAAGGCCAACTCGCTGGTGCCGGCCGCGAGCGTCGTAGTCGTTGACGACGACGGCCGCGTCCTCCTCCAGCGCCGCACCGACAACGGCATGTGGGCCTTGCCCGGCGGCAAGATGAACCTGGGCGAATCCCTCGCGGACTGCGGCATCCGGGAAACGCTGGAGGAAACCGGCATCGTCGTCGAGATCACCGGCATCGTCGGCACCTACACCAACCCCGGCCACGTCTTCGCCTACGACGACGGCGAGGTCCGGCAGGAGTTCTCCATCTGCCTTCTCGGGCGCCCGGTCGGTGGCGAGATCCAGGTGTCCGACGAGTCGACCGAGGTCGCCTGGGTCACCCCGGCCGAGACGGACGAGCTGCCGATGGTGGCCAGCATCCGCAAGCGGCTCGCTGACTGGCGCTCGGGTGAGGGCCCTGTCGTTCGCTGACCGTTGCCCGTTTCCTCTTTGCACAGGTCCGTCACGGCGTGCCCACACCACCCGCACCGCCGATACGGTCCCCCTCACCACACTCACCACACGCTCTGGAACATTCATGCGCCGCGCCACCATCGCCCTGCTCACCGCCGGCCTCATCGCCACAGCCACCGCATGCTCCAGCAGCAGCGACAAATCGGAAGGCCCGAGCACGCCCACAGCCACGAATGGCGCCACCCTCGCCAAGGACACGGCAGCCGCCGCACCGGGTACCGCTACTACCACTGCGACCCCAGCAGCAGCCGCCGCCGCATTCACAGCGGTCGCCAAGGCCGTCCCCACCGCGAAACTCGGCAAGACCGTCACCGCCGAGGACGACCCCAACCACCTGCTTGGACGGCCCGGCCAATACACCTCGAAGGTGACATTCACCGACTCACTACGGGTCTCGAAGATCCTGACGCCTGCCCAGGCGAAGGAGTTCCAGGCCGCCATCGGAGGCTGACCCCTGACGTCCCGGTCAGCCTCCTACGGGTGGGGAATCAAGGTGGGCAGGTCCGGCCAATCCCGTAGTACGGAGCGGCCGCGCGTACCTCGGGCCCCGGGACCGCGCGCTACGCCCCGAACCAGTCCAGCCACTGCCCGTGCGGTGCGGCGATCGCCACCGGCTGTTCGTCCAGGGCGAGCGCGAACACCGCCAGGTCGGCCGGTGCCGGCCGGGGCAGCCGACGGAGGACCTCGGGCAGGATGACCGGCGACTCGTTGGAGATCCAGTGCCCGGGCAGCGTGCGCATCGTCGCCGCGAACTCCTCCCGCGCCTCCGGGGGCAGATAGCTGAGCACCGCGCTGTGGAACACCACCGGTGTGGCCCCCTCCGGCGCCCGGGCGACCAGCTCCCGGACCGTCTCGTTGAGGTCGCCGCGCACCAGCTCCGGCGGGTCCGCCCGGGCGATCCGGACGGCGCCGCGCAGCCGCTCCAGCCGGGCGGTCTGCTCCGGCCAGACCAGGGCCTCCAGCCAGCGGACGTCCTCCTCGTCCCGGACGTCCAGCGGGTTGAGGTCGACCCCGGCCCGCCACACCACCTCGGGCGGCCGGGCCGGGAACGGCACCGGGCCGCTGGTGGCGCACTCCAGCGTCGCCGGACCGTCGCCGGGCCCGAACTCCGGCCGTCCGTCGTACCGGTAGCGGTACCGGTCCGGGTAGAGGCAGAGCCCGGCCGAGGCGCCCACCTCGATCAGCGCGAGCGGCTGCGGCAGGGCCGCCAGCAGCGGCAGCAGGCTCGCGCAGCGCCCGGGCTCGTTGGTCTGCGTCCGGCGCCGCAGCATGGCCGCGCGGACGTCCTCCCAGCGGGCCAGCACCCAGGCACGGAAGGCCGGGTAGCCGTCGCCCACCGGGCCGCCGAGGAACCGGACCGCCCCGAAGAGCAGGTTCGGCTGCCGCTTCGGGGCCGGCAGCGCGCTGACCAGCCCCATCAACTCGACGTCCTCGGCGCACCGTTCGGAGAGCTCCTGATAGCTCGCCGAGTTCCCCCGGGCCTCGCGGGTCGCGAACCTCCGGTACAGCTCGCCCGTCTCCGGTTCCACGTTCTCTCCTCTCACCCCCGGCCGCCGCTGTTCCGTCTCTGCCAAGGGATTCCGGCGGACTCTTGTCCGCCTTCGCCGTCCGCTGTACGGGTGCCGACCCGGTCGCCGGAGATCGAGTCCACCCGAACCGACCGTAGCCCTCCCCGCCAGGAGCCGTCATGAAGCCGCCGAAGTCCAAGGTCGGCGCCCGCGTCGCGCCGACGGCGGCCGCCCGGGCCCGGATCTCCCTGGCCACGGTCGGTGTGCACACGGCATGATCGCCTCTGTTCGCGTACGACCCCGAGCCCGACCCGCTCCACCCGCTCCACCCGCTCCACCCGCTCCACCCGCACCGCCCGCACCGTTCCCGAGCCGCCCCTCCGACTGAACGAAGCGACCATGCGTCCCGAATCACCCTGGCGGATAGCCGACTTCCGCACCCTGTTCACCGCCACCGCCCTCGCCCAGCTCGGCACCAACATCGGCTACGTCGCCGTCCCCCTCATCGCCGTCTCGGCGCTCGACGCGAGCGCCGGGCAGGTCGGGGCGATCGCCACCCTGAGCACCCTCGCCTTCCTCCTCATCGGCCTGCCCGCCGGCGCGTGGGTGGACCGGATGTGCCACCGGCGCGTGCTGATCGCGGCGGACCTGGTGAAGGCCGCGCTCTACGCCTCCGTCCCGCTCGCCTGGTGGGCGGACGCGCTCACCCTCTGGCAGCTGTACGCGGTCGCGCTGCTGAGCGGGTGCGCGACCGTCTTCTTCGACATCGCCTCGCAGAGCGTGCTGCCGCAACTCGTCGGCCGCGCACACCTGGTGCAGGCGAACTCCGCCGTGGTCGGCCTGATGGCCGTCGGCAACATCGCCGGGCGCGGCGCGGGCGGCGCGCTCGTCCAGCTCCTGACCGCCCCGTTCGCCATCGGCGCGACGGCGCTGAGCCACCTCGGCTCGGCCCTGCGCCTGATCGCCCTGCGCCGAACCCCCGCGCCCCCGGCGGCCGCCCGCGCCGGGACCGGCCTCGGCGCGCAGATCGCCGAGGGGCTGCGGCACGTCCTCGGCAACTCCGAACTACGGGCCCTCGCCGTCTCCGCCGCCATCACCAATCTCGGCTTCCAGATCGTCAACACCCTGCTCCCGGTGCTGTTCGTCCGTGAACTCCATCTCCCGGCAGGCGCCCTGGGTCTGTTCTGGGCGGTGGGCGGGGCCGGCATCCTGCTCGGCTCCCGCTGCGCCCGCCCGATCGCCGCCCGCCTCGGCTACGGCCGGGCGCTCGGCCTCGTCGGCCTCTGCGTGGCGCCCGCCGGGCTGCTCGTCCCGCTGATCGGCGGCGGCGCCTGGCTCTGCGTGGCCGGGGCGGGCTGGCTGCTGCTCCTCTTCAAGACCGGAATGGACAACGTGCTCGGCGTCAGCCTGCGTCAGCGGATGACCCCGGACGCCCTGCTCGGCCGGATGAACGCGACCTTCCGCTTCCTGCTCACCGGCGCCATGGCCGTCGGAGCCGCCCTGGCGGGTCTGCTCGGCGAACTGGCCGGCCTCCATCCCGCCCTCTGGGTCGGCGGCGTCCTCCTCGCGGTGGCCTTCCTCCCGGTCTACCTCTCGCCGATCCGCACCCGCCGCCGCCTCCCCGACCCGCCGGCGGCGGTGGTCTCTCCCGCGTCACCCGCACGTGACCTCAAGCGAGCTTGAAGTTCCATCCCGTGGTCTTCGCAGGGGACCCGAGCGGACTTCCGCTCTCCGCTCTACGCGCGCCGCGCGGGTTCAGCCCTCCTGACGGGCGGCGGGTCCCACAGCGCCCGGTCCCGCAGCCGGGAACGGGCAGCCGCGCCCGGGGCCCGCGCCGTCCGGGAACGTCCCCAGCTCGCTGATTCGGTAGCCGCCGGGGTAGCCCCTGACCTGCCGGTTGTCCCGGGCCAGGCGGGGCCGGCGGCGCGGTGGCAGCAGGCGGACGAGGCGCCCGCGCAGGCGCATGCCGCCCCGGACGGCCTGCTGGAGGGCCGCCGGCGGCTTCGCGTATCCGAACGCCTCCCGCAGGGGGTCGTCCAGCAGGCAGATCGACGAGGTCCGCATGGACGGCCGCATCGGCGCCGGGTACCAGGACGCCATCAGCCCGAGCGTCGCGTCGGAGACGTCCCGCCCGCCCTGGTCGTAGCCGAAGTGGGCGCGCTCGTAGTTGTCCAGCAGCCGCTCGAACTCCTCGTACGTGCCCGGGATCCCGCTCAGCCCCATGTGGCGGCCCAGTTCCCGGTAGTAGTTGGTGGTGGCCCGCACCTCGTGCGGCGAGTACGGGCGCCAGCCGTAGTCGTCGAGCCAGCGCTTGGGCACCACGACGAAGGTGGCGAGCACGTACAGGAAGTCGTCGTTGGTGATGTCGTACCGCCTGTGCATCTGGTTCATCCGCCGGATCGCCTCCCGCCCCTGCTCCGAGGCGAAGCCGTGCTCGACGACGGCCTCCAGGATCAGCGTGGTGTCGTCGTACCGCTTCTGCGCGCGCCGGGTGAACTCACCGGTCCCGGCCAGCAGCCGGCCGATGCCGGGCACGGCGTAGGTGCGGTAGAGGGCGAAGCTGAGCGACTGGGTGGTGTCCCAGGGGAACTCGTACCAGCTGCTGATCCGGTAGATCTCGGTGAACTCGGTTTCGGGATCCATCCGCTGAATCCGCTTCAGCCAGTCGTATCGCTGCACAGGCCGACGATAGGGGCCGGTCAGGAACGGGTCAACGCGGACGGGTCGGCTCGGCCGGAACGGGTCAGCGCGAACGGGCCAACGCCGGCGGGACGGGTCCCGTCGGTGCCGTCCGGGCGTCGCTGCCGGGCCGGCGCCCGGGGGCCCGCTAACTTTTCTCCGGAAATCCTCGCCGGGGATGTCGAAATCGCGGGCCGTGCTTCTACCTGCCCGTGAGAGTGCCCCGGCGGGACGGACGAGGGGCGCGGCACCGGAGAGAACGAGGAGCAGGGCCATGAAGTACATGCTGCTGATGCAGTTCAGCGAGAAGACCGTCGACTTCCCCAAGATCGACGAGTGGAAGCCCGAGGACGTCCAGGCGCACATCCGCTTCATGCAGGACACCAACCGGAAGCTCGCCGAGGCCGGGGGAACTGGCCGACGCCCAGGGGCTGGCCATGCCGGAGACCGCGCGGATCGTGCGCTCGCACAGCGGCGGCGCGCCGGTGGTCACCGAGGGGCCGTTCCCGGAGACCAAGGAGTTCCTGGCCGGCTGGTGGATCGTGGACTGCGAGAGCGATGCGCGGGCGGTCGAGATCGCCGCGGACGTCTCCGCCGCCCCCGGCCCCGGGGGGCGGCCGCTGAACATGCCGATCGAGGTGCGCCAGGTGATGTCGGCGCCGCCCACCGAGTTGTGAGCACCGGCGACCGTACCGTCGAGGACCTGCTGCGCGAACTCGCGCCGCAGGTCCTCGGCGTGCTCACCCGCCGCTACGGCGACTTCGACACCGCCGAGGACGCCGTCCAGGAGGCCCTGCTGAACGCCGCCGTCCAGTGGCCCGGGGAGGGCCTGCCGGGCAACCCGCGCGGCTGGCTGATCCAGGTCGCCACCCGCCGGATGACCGAGCAGGTCCGCAATGAGCAGGCCCGCCGCCGCCGGGAGGACCTGGTGGCCGGGCAGGTGCCGGCCGACCGGCAGGCGGCGCCGGCGGCGGACGCCGGGGGCGAGGCCGCTCACGACGACACCCTCACCCTGCTCTTCCTCTGCTGTCACCCCGCCCTCTCGCCCGCCTCGGCGATCGCGCTCACGCTCCGCTCGGTGGGCGGGCTGACCACGGGGGAGATCGCCCGCGCCTTCATGGTGCCGGAGGCGACCATGGGGCAGCGGATCAGCCGGGCCAAGCAGCGGATCAAGGCGTCCGGCGTGCCGTTCCGGATGCCGGACGCCGACGACTGGCCGGCCCGCCTGGACGTGGTGCTGCACGTGCTCTACCTGATCTTCAACGAGGGCTACACCAGCAGCGCCGGGCCCGACCTGCGACGCGTCGAACTCTCCCGGGAGGCGATCCGGCTGGCCCGGGCCGTCCACACGCTGCTCCCGGACGACGGCGAGGTCACCGGCCTGCTGGCGCTGATGCTGCTCAGCGACGCCCGCGGCCCGGCCCGCACCGGCCCCGGCGGCGAACTCGTCCCGCTCGCCGAGCAGGACCGCGGACGCTGGGACGCCGCCGCGATCGCCGAGGGCGTCGCACTGATCACGGCCGCCCTGCCGCGCGGGCCGGTCGGCCCCTACCAGGTGCAGGCGGCGATCGCGGCCGTCCACGACGAGGCCCCGACGGCCGGGGAGACCGACTGGCCGCAGATCCTCGCCCTGTACGGGGTGCTGGAGCGAATCTCCGACAATCCGCTGATCACCCTCAACCGGGCGGTCGCAACCGCGATGGTGGACGGCCCCGCCGCCGGACTCGCCGTCCTCGCCGCCGCCCCGGCCCTGCTGGAGCACTACCGCCTGTACGCGGTCCGCGCCCACCTGTCCGAGCTGGCCGGCGACCGCGAGGCCGCCGTCGCCGACTACCGCACCGCCGCCCGGCGCACCGCCAGCCTCCCGGAACGCCACTACCTCACCCTCCGGGCGGCCCGGCTCGCGGATTCGGCCGACAGCGATCAGCACCCCGCCGGGGGTGGCGGGGTGGCAGAGTGCGCACCATGACGACGCGCGCACAGGCCCAGGGAAGCAGCACCGGATCCGCCACCGCCGACAGCGACTCCGGTGCCTTCAGCGGTGAAGTGGCCGAGTACTACGCAGAGTTCCGGCGCGGCTACCCGTCGGCGGTCCTCGACGCCCTGCAGACGGCGTTCACCCTGGACGCCGACGCCGCCATCGGCGACCTCGCCCTCGACCTCGGCTGCGGCACCGGGCAGCTCGCCCTCCCGCTCGCCACCCGCGTCCGTACGGTGATCGGCATGGACCCCGAGCCGGACATGCTCCGCCAGGCCCGGGCGGAGGCCGCCCGGCGCGGGGTCGGCAACGCGCTCTGGGTCCTCGGCTCGGACACCGACGTCCCCGCGCTCCACGGTGTACTGCCCGCGCGGCTGGGCCTGACGGTGATCGGCAACGCCGTCCACTGGATGCGGTACGAGGAGCTCTTCCGCGCCATCCGCCCGCTCACCCGCCCCGGCGGCGGCGTCGCGGTGATCGCCAACGGGACCCCGATCTGGGCCCAGGAGACGGACTGGTCCCGCGCGCTGCGCACCGCCCTGGAGGACCACTTCGGCGGTTCCCTCGCGACCTCCTGCGGCACCGCCGCCGACGACCGGGAGCGCTACGCCCGCGCCCTCACCGCCGCCGGGTTCGCCGACGTGCACGAGACCACCCTCGACTACGCGGCGGAGCTGACCTTCGAGCAGCTCCTCGGCTCCCTCTACTCCGCGATCCCGGCCCCCGACCTGCCCGCCCCGCCCGCCCGCCCGGCCTTCGCCGCCCGCCTGCGCGCCGCACTCCCGCCCGGTCCGGCCTACCCCGAGCAGGTCAGGGTCTCCCTCCTCACGGGGCGGGCGTAACGGCGCCGGGCCCGCCCGGGCCGGTGTTCGCCACCGGCCCGGGCGGGGCGTCACGCCAGGTGGCCGGCCGGTGGTGAACGGCGCGGGCCACTGGTGTCGAGGCTAGATGACGGAGATCCAGTCGCTGCAGAACCACCAGGCGGGGCCGCCGGGCTGCTCGGAGCACACCTGGTAGGCGGAGACGAGCTCGGGTGTCCACACCTGGCCGGAGCCGCCGCCGTTGCCGTCGGGGTCCTTGACGAAGTCAACGACGCCGTTGATCATCCGGTAGTTCGTCCGGAAGCCGGCGTCGTCAGAACGCTGGTCATAGGCGAACACCCTCCTGTTGCCGTCGCCGACACCACCGTGACCACAGTTCTCGGTGCGGAAGACGCCGCACCGGTTGATGTGGGTGTTGCCGTCCCAGGCGCTGGCCGCCGGAGCCAGGCCCACCCCCGCCCCCACGACCACCGCGAGCCCCCCGATGACAGTGGTGAGCCGTCGGCTCGTCTTGATCTTCATTCTCCCGCCCCTCTTTCGGTGCCAACGAAACCGCGCGACACCCGGCGGCTTCGTTCCTGGAGAGAAGCCTGTGCTCGGGATGGAGACGGCGTCTTGTAGAAGTGCGCATGGCGCAGGTCGGCGGCAGAGCGCGGGCACATGCTGCGGGCGGCCGGCGCGGGACCGTGGACGGCGGCTCGGGAACCTTCCTCGACCAAGCCGCAGGCGGAGGGGAACGCCTTCTTCGATGAGGGACAACGGTGGGTGACCGGGCGGGTGGACGAATCGGACTTGAATCTTTACGAACGAATGTTCGATCCTGAGGTGTGCCCGTTTTCGAATCTGCTTTCGAATCCATCGCCGAGCGGGAGCCGCTCCGGCCGGTGGTGTCGACGGCTGCGTCGCGTGGGGGCGGGGTGGTCGCCGGGGACCGGGGGCTGTTGCCGGTGCCGCCCGCGCTGGGGGCGGTGCTGCCGGAGGGCGGGCTGCGGCGGGGGACGGCGGTGTCGGTCGGGGGCGGGGACGCTGGGTTGCTGCTGGCGCTGGCGGCCGGGGTGGGGGAGGCGGAGGGTGGCTGGGTCGCCGCGGTCGGGCTGCCGGATCTCGGGCTGGCCGCGGCCGCCGGGTACGGGCTGGATCTGCGGCGGCTGCTGGTGGCGGACGACCCCGGGCCGCACTGGGCCGAGGTGGTGTCGGTCCTGGCCGGTGCGGTCGAGCTGGTCATGCTGCGCCCGGACGGGCCGGTGGCGCCCAGCGCGGCCGCCCGGCTGGCGGCCGTGCTGCGGCACAGCGGGTGCGTCCTGCTGGTGGCCGGGCCGTGGCCGGGCGCGGTGCTGCGGGTGGGGGTGCGGTCCGGGCGGTGGTTCGGGCTGGGGGACGGGCACGGGCAGCTCACCGGGCGGCAGGTGGAGGTGGTGGCCGAGGGGCGTGGCTCGGCGGTGCGCGGCCGTGCCGCCAGGCTCTGGCTGCCGGACGAGCGCGGAGAGGCGCGGGCGGTGACCGGGACGTCTGGGCTGGATGGGCTGGATGGGCCGGACGAGATGCACGAGGTGCACGGGATGGGGGAGGACGTGACGCCGGGGGCCGGGGTCGGCCTCGAACGCATGGCGGTGGTGTGAGATGGCGGACGGCGCGATGACCGGGACGGTCGGTACGCCCGGCACGCCGAGGGTGCTGGTGGTCTGGTGTCCGGACTGGCCGGTCGCGGCCGTCGAGGGCGCGGGGACCGACGGGCGCCCGGTGGCGGTGACCGCCGGCGGGCGGATCCTGGCCTGCTCGGAGGTGGCCCGGGCGGCCGGGGTGCGGCAGGGGCAGCGGCTCAAACTGGCCCAGCGGCTCTGCCCGGCGCTGGAACTGCGGGACCGCGACCCGGAGGCGGAGACCCGGCGCTTCGAGCCGGTGGCCGCGGCGGTGGAGGCGTTCACGCCCCGGGTGGAGGTGCTGCGTCCGGGTCTGTGCGCGATCCCGGTGAAGGGGCCGGGCCGGTACTTCGGCGGTGAGGAGGCGCTGGCGTCGAAGGTCCGTACGGCGGTGGCGGCCGCGCTGGCGGGGGAGTGGGCGACGGGCTCCGCGCACCCCGGGCACCCCGCCGACGGCGCGCACCCCGCCGACGCGGATCCGGCCGGGCTGGACCACCCCTCCGGTCCGCGTGCCGAGGCTCCGCACGCCCAGGTCGGCGTCGCCGACGGCCTGTTCGCCGCCGTGCTGGCGGCCCGGGCCGGGGTGCTGGTGCCGGCCGGGCGGACGGCGGAGTTCCTCGCGCCCTACCCGGTGGCCGCGCTCGGTGACGAGGTGTCGGCGGAACTGCTGGACCGGCTGGGCCTGCCCACCGTCGGGGCGTTCGCCGCGCTGCCCGCCGAGGCGGTCGCGGACCGTTTCGGCCCGGCCGGTACGGCCGCCCACCGGCTGGCCCGGGGGCTGCAGCCGCGTCCGCCGGTGCCACGCGAGGAGGGGCCGGACCTCTCCGTCGAGCAGCGCTTCGACCCGCCCGAACCGCTGGCCGAACCGCTGGTGTTCGTCGCCCGCCCCCTCGCCGAGCGGCTGCACGAACGGCTCACCGGGGCGGGGCTGACCTGCGGGCGGGTTGCCGTCGAGGTGGTGTGCGCCGACGGGCGGACGGCCTCGCGGCTCTGGCGGCACGAGGGCCGGCTGTCGGCGACGGCGCTCGCCGAGCGCGTTCGCTGGCAGCTCCAGGCCTGGCAGAGCACGGGCGCGTTCGACGCGCCCGGCGAAGGGCGAGACGGAGCGCCCGAGGGAGCACACGACGCGGGCTTCACCGCCCTGCGCCTCGTCCCCGACGGGCTGGCCCCCGACCAGGGGTGGCAACTGGCGCTCTGGGGGCAGGCGGTCGTGGACGACCGGGTGGAGCGCGCGGTGGCCCGGGTCCAGGCGGTGCTCGGGCATGCCGGGCTGCGCCGGATCGAACCGGCCGGCGGGCGGGGGCCGGGCGAGCAGGCGGTCCGGGTGCCGTGGGGTGAACCCCACGAGCCGGGGGCACCGGTCGATGCCCCCTGGCCGGGGCGGCTGCGGGACGTGTGGCCGGCCGTGGTGCACCGGGCCCCGGTGCCGGTCGCGGTGGTGGACGCCGACGGCCGGCCGGTGACGGTGGACGGCCGGGCAGGGGTGTCGGCCCGGCCGTCCACCGTCGTGGTGCGGGGGCGGGAGCTGCTGGTGGACGGCTGGACCGGGCCCTGGCCGGCCGTCGAGTACTGGTGGGACCAGTCGCTCGCCCGCCGCCGGGCGCGTTTCCAGGTCGCGTCCGCAGACGGCCGTGCCCTGCTGCTGACGGTGGAGGGTGGCGAGTGGTTCATGGAGGCCGGCTACGACTGACGTCCGGCGGCCGGTCGACAGGAGGCAAACCCAGGGGGGCGAACAGCAGGAACGAAGGCACTTCCGATGGGATTCACCAGCCACCCCACGCTCCCCTGGAGCGAGCTGCACCGACGCCTGGCCGGTGGCCGGCCGGGCCCGGCGGGTGGCGAGGTCGTCCCCCTCCGCCGACCGCCCGCCGACCCGGTCCACCCCGTCGACCCCACCGATCCCACCGGAGAGCCCCCCGTCCCCTGGGCCGAGCTGCACGTCCACTCCGCCTTCAGCTTCCTCGGCGGCGCCAGCGACCCCGAGGCGCTGGTCGCCGAGGCGGCCCGGCTGGGGATCGAGGTGCTGGCCCTGACCGACCACGACGGCCTCTACGGCGCGGTCCGGTTCGCCGAGGCGGCCCGCGAGGCCGGCGTCGGCACGGTGTTCGGCGCTGAGTTGACGATCCGTCACAAAGCTGCCCAGGCCGAGCACCTCCTCGTCCTGGCCCGCGATCCGGCCGGCTACCGCCGCCTCTCCGCGGCGATCGGTGCCGCGCAGCTGGCGGGCGGAGCCAAGGGCCGTCCGGCGTACGACTTCGCGGCGCTGGCGGACGCGCACGACGGGCACTGGGCGGTGCTCACCGGCTGCCGCCTCGGCCGGGTCCCCGCCGCCCTGGCGGCCCCCGGCCCCTCCGGACGGTCCCCCGTCGCCGCCGCCGAGCTTCAACTGCACACCCTCGTCGAGGCGTTCGGCCGCGGCAACGTGTACGTCGAGCTGATCGACCAGTGGCTGCCCGGCGACGACCTGCGCAACGACGCCCTCGCAGCCCTGGCTGCCGGGCTCGGCCTCCCGGTCGTCGCCTCCACCAACGCCCACCACGCGGGCCCGGCCCAGGGGCGGCTGGCGCAGAGCCTCGCCGCGCTGCACGGGCGCCGCACGCTCCAGGACGCGGCGGGCTGGACGCAGGCGGCCGGCACCGCGCATCTGCGTTCGGGGCGGGAGATGGCCGCCCGGCTGGCCCGCTTCCCTGGGGTGCGGCAGGCCACCGTCGAACTGGCCCGGTCCTGCGCCTTCGACTTCACCAGGCTCGACCCCGAGCTGCCCGGCTTCCCCGTCCCGCCCGGCCACACCGAGATCAGCCATCTGCGGACGCTGGTCGCCGAGGGCGGTCCGGCCCGGTTCGGGCCGGGGAACGGGCCGGCCCGGCGGCAGCTCGCCAAGGAGCTGGACGTCATCGAGGACCTGGACCTGGCCGGGTACTTCCTGATCGTCCACGACATCGTGGACTTCTGCCGCCGCGAGTCCATCTGGTGCCAGGGCCGGGGTTCGGCGGCCAACTCGGCGGTCTGCTACGCCCTGGGGATCACCGCCGTCGACCCGGTGCACTACAAGCTGCTCTTCGAGCGCTTTCTGAGCACCGCCCGGGACGGACCGCCCGACATCGACCTGGACATCGAGAACCGCCGCCGTGAGGAGGTCATCCAGTACGTCTACCGCCGCTACGGGCGCGAGCACGCCGCCCAGGTGGCCAATGTGATCACCTACCGGCCCCGGCTGGCGCTGCGCGACGCCGCCCGGGTGCTCGGCTATCCGCAGGGGCAGGTGGACGCGTTCAGCCGGCAGAGCGACTTCCGCTCCCCACCCGGCGCGGACGCCGTCATCCCGGCCGACGTTCTGGGGCTGGCCGGGCAACTCCACGGGTTGCCGCGCCATTTGGGAATCCACTCGGGCGGCATGGTGCTCACCAGGGAGCCGATCGGCGAGATCTGTCCGACCGAGTGGGCCCGGATGCCGGGGCGGTCGGTGCTGCAGTGGGACAAGGACTCCACGGCCGGTGCCGGGCTGGTGAAGATCGACCTGCTGGGCCTCGGCATGCTCGCCGCGCTGCACGACACCTGCGACCTGGTCGCCGAACACCACGGCCTGCGCTACGACCTGGCGACCATCCCGGACGACGACGCGGGCGTGTACGCGATGCTGCGGCGGGCGGACACCGTCGGCGTCTTCCAGGTGGAGTCGCGCGCCCAGATGGCGACCCTGCCCCGGCTGAAGCCGGACCACTTCTACGACCTGGTGGTCGAGGTCGCGCTGATCCGCCCGGGCCCGATCCAGGGCGGCTCCGTCCACCCGTACCTGCGGCGCCGGGCCGGGACCGAACCGGCCGGCTGCCCGCACCCGCTGATGGAGAACGCGCTGGGCAAGACCCTCGGGGTGCCGCTGTTCCAGGAGCAGATGATGCAACTGGCCATCGACTGCGCCGGGTTCACCCCCGCGGAGGCGGACCGGCTGCGCCAGGCGATGGGGTCCAGGCGCTCGCACGAGCGCGTCGCCCGCCTGCGGGAGCGGCTGCTGAACGGTATGGCCGAGCGCGGCATCCCGGAGGAGGTCGCCGAGGACGTCTACACCAAGATCGAGGCCTTCTCCAACTACGGCTTCCCGGAGAGTCACGCGATCAGCTTCGCCTACCTGGTGTACGCGAGCGCCTGGCTCAAGTACCACTACCCGGCGGCCTTCACCTGCGCGCTGCTGGCCAACCAGCCGATGGGCTTCTACGCGCCGCTCAGCCTGATCTCGGACGCCCGGCGGCACGGCGTCCGGGTGCGCGGGGTGGACGTCAACGCCAGCGGGCCGCGGCCGACCCTGGAGCCGTACCGGGGGCCGACTCCGAAGCCGCCGCTCACCGCGGGCAAGCCGCAGCCGGCCATCCGGCTGGGCCTGGAGACCGTCCGGGGTATCGGCGCTCCGCAGGCCGAGGTGATCGCGGCCGGGCAGCCGTACGCGGACCTGGAGGACTTCGCCCGTCGGACGGGTCTGGCCGCGCCGGTGCTGGAGGCCCTCGCCACGGCGGGGGCGTTCGGCTGCTTCGGGTTGAGCAGGCGGCAGGCGCTCTGGGCGGCGGGGGCGTTCGCCGGGGTCACGGCGGCGCTGATCCCGGGCACCACGCCCGGCACCGAGGCGCCGCCGCTGCCGGAGATGACCCCGGTGGAGGAGACTATCGCCGACCTCTGGGCCACCGGCACCTCCGCCACCAGCCATCCCGTTCAGCATCTCCGCGCCCACCTGGAGCGCGGCGGCGCGCTCTGTGCGGCCGAACTGCCGGACGTGCCGCCAGGCACCGCCGTGGTGGTCGGCGGCCTGGTGACCCACCGGCAGCGGCCGCCGACGGCGGGCGGGGTGCTGTTCCTCAGCCTGGAGGACGAGACCGGGCTGATCAATGTGATCTGCAGCCGGCCGGTCTGGGAGCCTCAGCGCCGTACCGCCCTCGACCGCGCCGGGCTGCTCGTCCACGGCCGCATCGAACGCGATCGCGGTGCCACCAACCTGGTCGCCACCCGGCTCGCCCCTCTCCGCATCGGGCCGTGAGGCGGTGGCAGGGGTGGTACCGAGGGTGGACGGGGATCCGGCAGGGGTGCCGAACGTCCGTGCGATGATCGCCACATGGACGCGACGCCCCGGACCGGAACCCGTCGGATACCGCCCCTCTCCCGCACGGCCCTGCTGCTGGCCGGCGCCGCCCTGCTGGCAGGCTGCGGCAGCACGCAGGTGACGGGCGCGGGCGGGGGAGCGCCCGCGCCGGGGCGTGGCACGGGCGGCCCCACCGGCGCGACGGCGACCGGCACCGCGACCTCCACCTCCGCCGCGACCGCCACACCGACGCCGACCCCCGAACCCACCTGCTCCCCGGAGGGCGTCCTGCTGGCCGCCGAGGAGGCGAACGCCGCGATGGGGCTGCGCGTCATGGCGATCCGGCTGACCAACTGCGGCACCCGCCCCTACAAGCTGAACGGCCGCCCCGACGTCCGCGTCCTCGGCGCCGAACGCGAGCCACTCGACGTCAACGTCCGCCGCGGCTCGGCGGGCATCGCGACCATCGAGGGCTTCGACGCGGCCCCGGCCCCGGTGACGCTCCAGCCCCAGGAGTCCGCCGTGTTCCAACTGGTCTGGCGCAACACCGTCACCTCGGGCACCAAGGACAGCGGCCAGTACCTCGATGTCGCGCCCCTCCCGGGCCGCCCCCGTGTCACCGTCCCCGCCTATCTCGACCTCGGCACCACCGGAAAGCTGGGCGTCGGCGTCTGGACCAAGCCGAGCACCAACCGGCCGACCGCCCCCGCCTATCCTCAGACCCAGACCCAGACCCAGCCCCAGACCCAGCCCCAGACCCAGACCCAGAGCAGGCCTTAGCCTCGCGCTTTCACCGATAGGTCCGGGTCGTCGTCAAGAAAGCTGCACTCCTCAGACCGGCGGATATGGATGCGCCTCCAGGATTTCCCACATCGCCGACCTGCGCGCGCGGAGTGCCAGGCTGCGTGATGAGGAGAATCAGCGGCCGGGTGATCTCGGGTAGAGAGCTCTCGCATGGCGAACCGGAGGCCCGGGCGAAGAGTGATTCGGGATATCAGGAATTCCATCGCAAGGAGATCGCCGCAGCCGTCGCGGATTTCCCCTGCTCCCAGGTCGCCGAAAAGGTTCACCAGGATCTGTTCAAGGAGTTCATCGGCCCCGAAGCCATGGCGGAGGCGAGTATTCCGAATGTGGAACCGCTCTCAAAGGGAACTCCCGGATGGGATGATCGCCGTTGATCCGCACTGAGCGTGACAATAGAGAGGGCGCACGATGAGTCTTCTGGTGGCCGAGGAGCTGAGGCTCGACTTCGGTTCGACCCGAGCCCTGAACGGGGTGTCCTTCGATGTCGCACCACGGGAGATCGTCGCCGTGACGGGCTCCAGCGGCTCCGGCAAGTCGACGCTCCTCCACTGCCTGGCCGGCATCCTGCGGCCGATGAGCGGAACGGTCCACCTGAACGGCGAGCGCATCGACGACCTCCCCGAGGCCGGGCGCAGCCAACTGCGCCGCAAGGACTTCGGGTTCGTCTTCCAGCTCGGCGAACTCATCCCCGAACTCTCGATCCTCGAGAACGTGGCCCTTCCCCTACGGCTCACCGGCACTACCCGCAAGGCGGCGGCCCAGCGGGCGGCCGAAGGCCTCGCCCGCCTGGAGATACCGGATCTGGCGGACAAGCGCCCCTCCCAGGTCTCCGGGGGCCAGGCCCAACGCGCCGCCGTGGCACGGGCCCTGATCCACCGGCCGAAGGTCGTCTTCGCCGACGAACCCACCGGAGCCCTGGACACCGTCAACGGCGAACGCGTCCTCACCGCCCTCACCACCGCCGCCCGCGACCAGGGCGCCGCAGTCGTCATCGTCACCCACGAAGCCCGCGTCGCCGCCTGCGCCGACCGCGAAGTCCTCATGAGCAACGGCGAGATCGTCGGCGTGAAGGGACGGGTGTGATGCTGCGCGCCCGCCTGTTCCCCCTCCTGCTGGGCCTCAGGCTCGTCCGCGGCTACGGCCGTTCGGGATGGGCACGCGTCTGCCTGATGACCGGAGGCACCGCGCTCGGCGCCGTCGTCCTGCTCACGGCCCTCGCCGTCCCCGGCATGCTGGGGCACCGGGCCGAGCGCACCGACGCCAGGACGGTCCTGTGCGCGGCCACCGACGGCCAACCCGCGGCCGGCTGCGGACTGATCGGGGAGAGCGTGTCCGACACCTGGCAGGGCACGCCCCTGCAACGCCAGCTCGTCCCCGCCGCCCACAGCGCCACCGCGCCGCCGCCCGGCCTCACGGGCCTTCCCCGGCCCGGCGAGCTCATCGTCTCCCCGGCACTCAAGAAGCTCTACGACACCCCCGGGAACCAAGCCCTGCGCGACCGCCTGCCCGGGCGCCTCACCGCCGTGATCACACCGTCCGGACTCCTGCAGCCCGATGAACTCCTCGCCTACATCGGCGTCGACCAGACCCCGGACGCCTACGTCCAGCACCCCGCCGGGTACGGGCCCCAGGCCCACGGCGCGACTGGACCAGCCATCGTCGCCCAGGCCGGCGCCGTCGCGGACACCCGCAAGAACACCGTGACCCTCATCGTCGGGATCATCGCCGTCCTCACCCCGGTCCTCCTCTTCCTCGCCTCCTGCGCCCGCCTGTCCGCCGCCACCCGCGACCGGCGCCTGGCCGCGCTGCGCCTGCTGGGGCTGACACCGCGCCAGACCCAGGTCGTCAACGCCGGCGAGACGGCCGTCGTCTCGACACTGGGCGTCCTGGTGGGCCTGGCGGTCTTCGAAGCCCTGCTGCCCGCCGCGTCGAGCTGGACCGTCGCCGGCTACGGCTGGTTCTCCGCCGACCTCCAGCCCCCGCTGTGGCAGACCGCTGCCCTGCTCCTGGCCGTCCCCGTGCTGGCCGTCTGCGTGGGCGCGGTCGCGGTGCGCCGCGTCACCGGGGTCACCCGGGCAGCCCGCGCGGACGCGCTTCCCAAGCCCCTGTCCCCGTGGCGCCTGGCCCCCCTCGGGCTCGGCGCCGCACTCAGCGGCTACGCCGCCCTGAGCCCGGCCCCCGAGATGGGTGACCCCAACACCCCCATGCTTCTGGTGATGGGCGCGGGCCTCCTGCTCACCTTCGTCGGTGTCACGGCCGCCACCCCCCTGATCGCCAGGACCATCGGCGTCCTGCTCGGCCGCCTCGCCCGATCGGTCGCCGTCCTGCTGGGCGCCCGCCGTCTGGAGGTCGAGGCCGCCACCGCGACCCGGGTGGTGACGGGCCTGGTCCTGCTCGTCTTCGCCAGCACGCTCGGCCAGTCGGTCTTCGCCGCCGTCGAGTCACGTGCCTCCGCCGAGTCCTGGACCCAGCTCATGGCTCCCGGAGTCCTCCAGGGCCCGGCGGCGACGGCCGAAGGCCTGCCCGTGCCGGAATCCGCGCTCAGGGACGTGCCCGGCGTGCGCGAGGTCGTCCCGGTGCGGCGGCTGCAGACACCGCTGCCCGCCGCGCTGCAGAACGCACCGGGCACACCGGCCGGTGCCGCCGGCTTCCCGGCGGCACCTCTGAGCATGCACAGCGCGGTCGTTCTCTCCTGCTCCGACCTGGCCACCCTGATCAAGCAGCCGCCCACGGACTGCCAGGAAGGCACCGCCTACTGGCTTCCCCAGCCTCACCAGGGAACCGACCCCGCCGCCACGGGCCCCCTGACGCTCATGGCCCAGACCCGGCCCGGCGCCGCCGTGACCGTCACCCCTCCCACCCGCACCCTCGCGGTGCCCGACCTCTACGCCGTCTCCGACAACTCGCCGCTGGCCGCCGACATCCTGCTCCCGCCCGACACCCCTGGCCTGTCCGAGCTGAGCGCCCCGGCGGAGAGGTACCTGATCGCCACCGACGGGAAGTCCGCGACGTACGAGGCGCTGAACGCGGCCGTGGCCCGCCTGGACCCGAGCCTGACGGTGTCCGTCCCGGACATCGCGCTGGAAGCGCAGTACCAGTTCCCGCTCTTCCGGGCCCTGCTGATCCTGGGGACGCTGCTCACCCTCGTCATCTCCTTCGCCACCATCGCGGTGGGGTCGATCGACCGGGCGATCGAGCGCCGCCGGGAGGTCGCGCTGCAGGCGGTGGTGGGTGTGCCGCTGCCGACCATGCGGCGCGCCCAGCTCGTCCAGATCCTGGTCCCTTACGGAGCGGGCATCGCGCTCGCCCTGGGCCTGGCCCTCCTGGCGGGTCGCGCCTACGGCCGCACCGGGGGGACCCCGGGCGGCGTCCCGCTGGACGCCTTCGCGAGCATTGCCGGCATCGCGGTGCTCGGCGCGGTGGCGGCCGGCCTCAGCGCGCTCCCGGCCCTGGGGCGCAGGGTCAAAGCGGAGTTCCTGCACCGCGAATGACCCTTCCCCCGGGTTCTCGGGCCGGCCCGAGAACCCGGAGACAGGCCGGTCGTGGGGGGCCTGGGCCTCAGGTCGTAGACGCCGATGGGGGAGAAGAACACGAACCAGTCGCTGCCCGAGCCGTTCCGCATCGACGCCATCTCCTCGCCCTCCGCCCATCGGGAGTCGAAGGAGTGGTACCGGCTCTCCCAGTCGTCCGGGCTGAGGGTGGCGTCGAGCATCGCGAGTCCGCGGCAGCGGTCGCGAAGGTCGGATACGGCGGGCAGGCGGCTGAGCAGTGTGTTCATGCAGCTATCCAATCCGGCGGGGCCGACAGGTCGGCATTCGGTGGACCGACGCGGCGCAGTCGTGGGGGGATGCCTGCGCCGCGTCGGGTCTGTGGGGGTGTGGGTGGGCGGGTGAGGGCTCAGAAGGCGGGCTGGTCGTTGAGTTCGACGATCAGCAGGTCGGTGAGCCGGACGGTGTACCAGACGTCCTGGCTGCCGCCGCCGCCCCAGAGCTCGGTGAGGCGGACCGACGCGAAGCCGTACTCTTCGTTGACCTGCTGGACGGACCAGTTCTCCGGGACGTTCTGGGCGCGGAACACCGGGTCGGCGTCGTGTTCATTGGCCCAGGCGTCGAGGCGGAAGTTCAGGTGTGGGCTGAGGAAGCGCTCGCGGACGGCCTGTGGGGTCTCGCCGCTCTCGCCGAGCACCGCCCGCCGGTACTCCTCGAAGAAGGTGACCACCTGGTGGGCGGCGGGGGTGCCGGCCCGGACCTCCACCCGGGACACACCGGGTGTGCCGGCGGGCAGGGCGAGAGCCTGGGCAGGGGCGGCGATCAGGCCGCCGATCGCGAGCAGTGCGGCGGCGCCGGCCAGGGCGGCGCGCATGGTGTTCGTGCGATTCATGAGGGAATTCCATCATTCGCCAACGAACTCTGTATATCGCCGGAAGGGGTGGTTTAGCCTGCTGGCGATATTCTTTGACGATTGGTCAGATGTAATTTTCGCCCGCGTCCCGGCCCTTTCCCGGCGCGCCCGCGAAGGCCTGCGCGATCGCCAGCCAGGCCGTCGCCGTCTCCCCGGAGGCGGTCAGGGCCAGATCGTCCCGGTGCCGGCGCTGGGTCACCAGCAGACAGAAGTCCAGCGCCGGCCCGCTCACCCGGTCCGCCGCGTCCTCCGGCCCCCACACCCACAGCCCGCCGTCCGGCGCGGTCAGTTCCAGCCGCACCGGGACCTCCGGCACCGGCAGCCCGTGCAGGGTGAACGCGAACCCCATGGTCCGCAGCCCCAGATGCGCGATGTGCCGCAGCCGCGCCGACGGCTCCCGCACCGCGCCGAGCGCGTCCGCGACGTCCTGCCCGTGCGCCCAGGTCTCCATCAGCCGTGCGGTCGCCATCGAGGCGGGCTTCATCGGCGGTCCGAACCACGGCAGCCGGATGTCGGTCGGCACCGCACCCAGCGCCGCCAGCACCCGCTCCCGCCCGGACCGCCAGCGCGCCAGCAGCAGCCGGGGCTCCTCGGCCGCGCCGCGCGCCGCACCCTCCTCCACCGGGCCCGCCCCCGCCGCCGACGGCTTCCCGAAGAGCCCGCCGACCGCCTCCGCGAAGGCCGCCGCGTCGCGCGCGGAGAGCTCTGCCCAGTCGTCCGTCCACGCCAGATGGGCGATCTGGTGCGCGATCGTCCACCCCTCGGCGGGCGTCGCACGGGCCCACTCCGCCGGCGCCAGAGCGGCCACCAGGCCGTCCAGCACCTCGCTCTCGGCCCGCAGATCGCCCAGCAGGCCGGCCAGCACGTCCGGAGCACCCGGCTCACTCGGGCTGTTCGGGCTCGTCATGGACATCCCCTTCGCATCGGTCGTCGTCCCGGGCGCCGGTGACCCGCCGGTGACCCGCCGGTGACCCGCCGGTGACCCAGGGCCGCACCCTACGACGCGCCGCGCGGATCCGCCGGACACTCCACGGAACACGCACGTCACGACTCTCGCCACCGGCCGTACCGCGTGTGACAATCGCGCGATGACAAGGGCTGCGGACACCCCCATCCAGGCGGCCGGCGGCGCTGTCACCCGGGCCGTCACACCCGTCGCACCCGTTGCACCCGTCCCCGGAGGCCTCGCCCCGGACCGACCCGACGACCTCGCCGTCCGGGCCGCCGAGTTGGTCAGGGACGCCCTGCTCGGCGACCTGGCCCGCCGGGTGGTCGCCGACTGCGGCGCGGACGTCGGCCTGGTCGGGGTGCCGGACGAGGACCCCGCGCGGCGCGCCCGGGCGGGCGCGGGCCCGGACGGCATGGTGCTGCGCCGCTGGGCCGGTACCCGGGCCGATCTGCTGCACGACCTCGCCGTCCCCGCCGGGACCGGCCTCGGCGGCCGCGCGCTGGCCGAACGCGCCCCCAACTGGGTGCCCGACTACCGCGCCGCCACCACCATTTCGCACCACTACGACGCCGCTGTCGTCGCCGAGGACCTGTACGCGATGCTCACCGTCCCGCTGCTGCACGGCGGTACCGTCTACGGGGTGGTGTACGCCTCGCTGCGTGCCGTCGTCCCGTTCGGGGACGTCCGGATCGCCGCCGTCACCAAGCTCGCCGCGGCCGCCACCCGGGCGCTGGCCGGGGCCGCCGCCTGGAGCGGGCCGGGCCCCTGGAACGGGTCCGGCCCCCGAAGAGCCGCCGCGGCACCGCTGCCGACCCCGCTCACCCGCCGGGAGCACGAGGTGCTGCGCTGGGCGGCGACCGGCCGGACCAACCCGGAGATCGCCGCCCAACTGGGCCTCACCCGCAACACCGTGACCGGCTACCTGAAGAGCGCCATGCACAAGCTCGGCGTCCGCAACCGGACCGAACTCGCGCTGGCTGCGCGCGAGTCCGGCCTGGTCGACGAGGCGGGTTGAGTCGAAGGTCGAAGAGCGTTGCGGCGATGGTCAGTTGACCTTCCGGTCCCGCCCCGACCAGTACGGCTCGCGCAGCCGGAACTTCTGCAGCTTCCCGGTGGTGGTCCGCGGCAGCGTGTCCCGGAACTCCACCGACGTGGGCGACTTGTAGCCCGCGAGCCGCTGCTTGCAGTGCGCGATCAGCTCCGCCTCGGTCGTCGCCCCCTGCCCCGGCTTGAGCACCACCAGCGCCTTGACCGTCTCGCCCCACTTCTCGTCCGGCACACCGATCACCGCGACCTCGCCCACCGCCGGGTGGTCGTACAGACAGTCCTCCACCTCGATCGAGGAGACGTTCTCCCCGCCGCTGATGATGATGTCCTTCTTCCGGTCCGAGATGGTCAGATAGCCGTCGGTGAGGGTGCCGCCGTCCCCGGTGTGGAACCAGCCGTCCCGGATCGCCTCGGCGGTCTCCCGCGGCTGCTGCCAGTAGCCGTTCAGCACGACGTTGGAGCGCACCAGCACCTCGCCCTGGTCGTCCACCCGGACCTGGTTGCCGATCGCCGGCGCGCCCGCCTGCACCAGCCGCTCGGCCCGTTCGGCCGAGGGGAGTTCGTCCCACTCGGCGCGGGTGCGGTTGACCGTCACCACCGGCGAGGTCTCGGTCAGGCCGTAGATCTGCATGAACTCCCAGCCGAGTTCGGACTCGATGCGCTGCACCACCGAGGTCGGCGGCGGGGCGCCGGCCACGATGATCCGCACCCGGTCCCGGCCGGGGACGGGCCCGTCCCAGTCGGCGGCCGCCTCCAGCACCATCGAGATCACCGCCGGTGCGCCGCACAGGAAGGTCACCCCGTGCCGGTCGATCCGGCGCAGGATCTCGGCGCCGTCCACCTTGCGCAGCACGATGTGCCGTGCGCCCAGCCCGGTCAGCGCGAACGGCAGGCCCCAGCCGTTGGCGTGGAACATCGGCAGCGTGTGGAGGTAGACGTCCCGGTCGCCGGCCCCGAAGTGCAGGCCCATCAGCACGGCGTTCAGCCAGATGTTGCGGTGGGTGAGCTGAACGCCCTTGGGGCGTGCGGTCGTTCCGCTGGTGTAGTTGATCGTCGCGGTGTCGTTCTCGGCGATCTCGTACCGGCGCGGCGCGTGCGCGAAGTCGTACAGCAGCGCGTCGCTGTCCGGGCCGATCACGAACTTGTGCTCGGCGACGACCCCGGCCAGCGGTTCGGCGACCTCGGGATCGACCAGCAGCACGGACGCGCCGCTCTGCTCGACGATGTACGAGACCTCCTCCGCCTTCAGCCGGAAGTTCACCGGCACCAGCACCCGGCCGTGCCCGCTCACGCCGTACATCGAGGTCATCAGCCGGGCCGAGTTCTGCGAGACGATCGCGACCCGTTCACCCGGCCCGATGCCCAGCCGGTCCAGCCCGGCCGCCTGCGCCCGTGCCAGTTCGGCGACCCGGCGGTAGCTCAGCTCGCCCCAGGATCCGGCCGGCTGCACCGGCTCGTCGACGATGCCGACCCGGTCGCCGTAGACCAGCTCGGCCCGGTCGAGGAAGTCCATCACGGAGAGTGGAATCTGCATGCGCCCACTGTCCTCCGCCCTCCACATCCTGCACACCCCCGATCGGGGGTGTCACCCGTTCGGGGAAGGCCGGCCTTCGCTTGCCGATCCGGGGGCGACCAGCGGCCGGGAACGGGCGGCTGCTAGGAAGGTCGCAACGCACCGATCCGCGGTGGGAACGACGGGGGAGACCGGGACATGACCGACCGACCAACGGCCCCAGAACCTGTCCGACGGTCTCAGGTGAGCACCCTCACCGGCACGTTCCCGGTGGCCGACGGACTGCTCCTGCGCCCGTTCCGGGACGAGGACGGACCGGCCCTGGTGGAGATCTACCGCGATCCGCTGCTGCGCCGTTTCACCAGGCTCCCGGTGACGGACGCCGGGGACGCGGCCCGCTGGCTGGACGTGCAGCGCCGGGGCCGGGCGGACGGCGACCGGTACAGCTTCGCGGTGCTGGAGCCCGGCGCGGCGCGCGCGGGGGAGCAGTTGGTCGGCAACGTGGTGCTCAAGTGCGGCACCCCGGGCGGGGCCTCGGCCGAGGTGGGCTACTGGACGGCGGCCGCCGCCCGGGGCCGCGGCGTGGCCCCGCGCGCGGTGGAGGCGCTCACCGCCTGGGCGTTCGAGGTCTTCGCCGCCGACGGGCTGGTCCGGCTCGACCTGCTGCACCAGGTGGACAATCCGGCCTCGTGCCGGGTGGCGGAGAAGTCCGGCTACCGCTTCCGGAGGTCCTGCCCGCCCGGCCGCCGTTCCCCCGGGACGGCCATCTGCATGTGCGGACGGTGACCCCGCCCGGCTAGCGCTCCGGCCGCACAGGTTCGCCGGGTCGGGCGGTCAAGGTTCTGCAGCTCGGCACCGGCAGGGCCAGGATCACGGTGCCCCGCGACGCGATCGTCGACGTCGAGGATCTGCACACCGGGTGGAAGGACTTGCTCTACAGGACCCGGCGGCGCTCCGGCTCCGGCGGGCCGAGGATCCGGATCTCCGGGACCATGGGGTTCGGACGGTTGAAGGCCACGTGCGGCGTCAGGCAGGATCGACGAGACCCGTAAACAGGTTGGACCGAAGCGAAGAAGCAGGTCAGAGTGGTCTCATGGCTTCTCTTGTGCGACATGTGACGATCGATTGCACCGACCCCTTCCGCCTCGCCGAGTTCTGGGCGCAGGCGCTGGACGGCACGGTGGGCGAGGACGACAACCCGGGCGACGCGGAGGCGGTGGTGGAGTCGGCGGGGGCCTCGCTGCTGTTCATCGGCGTTCCTGAGGGCAAGTCGGTGAAGAACCGCGTCCACCTGGACCTCCAGCCGCAGGACCGGTCCCGGGAGGAGGAGGTGGAGCGTCTGCTGGCCCTGGGCGCCACCCTGGTGGCGGACCACCGCACCCCGGACGGGCTCGGCTGGGTGACCCTGGCGGACATCGAGGGCAACGAGTTCTGCGTCGAGCGCAGCGCCGCCGAGCGGGCCGCGACCACCGGCGCCTGATACCGCGCAGCCCGGCGGCCGGGCAGCCCGGGTCCCCGCGTTCCGGGGACCCGGGCTTCGGTGGCGCGGGCTTCGGTAGACCGCGCACCCGTCCTCAGTCGATCGTGGCCGACCACGGGCCCCGGGACAGGTGGATCACGCCGTCCGGGGTGACGGTCGCATCGGCTCCGTACAGCGGCAGGCCGCCTTCGACCAGGCTCCTGGTCCGGACCCGTTCCAGCTCGGTCCAGAGCCGCTGGGGCCCGGCCTGGTGGACGATGGGCGGCTCGAACCGGACGGCCGTGGCCCGTGCCCACGATCCGTCGCGGTGGACCAGGTACGCCGTCCGGGACCCGGCCCTCTCTTCGAAGTCGTACTCGATGCCGGGCACCGAGACCGACAGGAACGACCAGGTCTCCCACGCCTCCCGCACATCGCTCACGGGGTAGCGGCCGGTCGTGATGGACTCGCCCTCCGCCTCGCGGGCGGTCCGGAACAACTCGGCTGGTCCGGGTGGGTAGTTCGCGCCGTGCCGGGTGCCCATGAACCCGGCCCGGTCGCGTTCGATGTGCCCGCGCGCTCCGCCGTCCGGGGTCTTCCAGGCCGTGAGGATCAGTGCGGTGTCCCGGATCGTGGTGACCAGGCGCCCGCCCTTCCGCAGCGCGGCGAGCCACGATGCCGGGACCGGCCGGACGCCCACCGTCGAGACGATGCGGTCGTGGTCGCCGGGGAGGGGCCCCGTCGCGTCCACGGCGGCGAACGCCGGGTGCAGGCCGAGGGCGGCCAGCCGGTCCCGCGCGGCGTCCACCAGGTACGGGTCCACGTCCACGCTGGTCACATGCCCGGAGCCGAGCCGCAGCGCCGCGTAGGCGGTCAGCCCGCCGGCCCCGGTGCCGATGTCCAGCAGATCGTGCCCCTGGTTGATCCGGCCGTGCCGCAGCATCTTCACCACCAGGGCGGCGAGCGTGGCCGACGACGTGGGGAGCCCGGTCGGGTGGTCACCGGGCTCGGCGTGGTCGGCGTGGTGCCCGCCGACGCTGGTCACGGCCGACTCGTTGCCGTAGGCGACTCGCGCCCAGCGCTCCGGGTCGTCCTCGCCCTTGTGCAGCGTCCAGCCCTCGGGCCCGTTCTCCCACCAGTTCGGGAGCAGGGTGTGCCGAGGGGTGTCCGCGACGGCCGCGCGCCAGCGGGAGTCGGGTTCGGTGGCGCGCTCTGCCAGGGCGGCGGCGTGGTGCTGCCAGTTCATCAGCGTGTTCCTTTCCGGTAGTTGCCGGTGATCTCCGGCTCGGTCATGCGAGGCACCCTGGGTGCTTCACCGACCTGGGGCTCCGTGATCGCGGTCACGAAATCACCGCTCGCATGGGCGAGTTGATGCATGGTGGTGCCCCGCCCCGGACGGGGAAGGGTCTCGACCGGCGTCCGGGGCGGGAGTCTCAGAGCCCCTTGCGGGCCCGTTCGTACGGGTTCTGTACGACGGCCGGCCCGGCGCAGCGGAGTGCCCAGGTGAAGGGCTTGCCGTTCTCGTCCAGGCTCCGGAAGGCGACGGTGGTGTACCGGATCTCTCCGGTGATCGGATCTCCGGTCCGCTCGCGTCCGAGGAACACCCCGGTCCGCCCGTCCGGAAGCGTGGCCTCGGCCTGCAGGGCGGGCAGGTCGAGGGATTCGACGCATCCGCCCTCCGCCCGCCGGGGGCAGCCGCAGTCCAGCGTGGGGACCGCGGCCAGGGTCGGCGCGCCGCTCTCGAATGCAGCTGAGTTGGCGTACAGCGGGACGTACCCGTCGGCAACGATTCTGGGGGAGTTCATCGGTAGCACGGTGCTGGTCCTTCTTCGGGTCCTCGCTGGACTTCCCGTTGGACTCGTCCAGCGGCGCGCTTCTAGGCGTCCTGCTTGTGCGCGCCGGGTTCGGCCTTGCTGTTCATCCCTTGTGGCGACGCTCAGTTGGGCGTCCCCACCCGTCCCGCCGGGGTGTCCGTGACGGGCGGGGCCTCGATTCCGCACGGGCGAACCGACGTGCTCCCCGTCGTCCGCGCGGAAGATCAGACCGGCCGGTCCGGGGG
This sequence comes from Kitasatospora sp. NPDC088548, assembly GCF_044753005.1. NCBI lineage: Bacteria > Bacillati > Actinomycetota > Actinomycetes > Kitasatosporales > Streptomycetaceae > Kitasatospora > Kitasatospora sp. NPDC088548. The sequence continues at coordinate 4,034 of NZ_JBIVMI010000021.1, read as the reverse complement.
CCAGGCACCCCGGGGGCGACGGTGGCCCGGGTGATCCGGGTGGTTGTCCATCAGCACGCCGAGCAGGCTGAGGGTCGTCTGCGGGTCGAACACCGGGCGGTCGAGTTCCTGCCGGATCATGCTTCGGGTGATCTCGCGGCCGATCTCGGCCTCGTACTGTTCCTGCGCGAGTATCCGGTCGTACTCGCGGGCAGCCCTTCGGCGCCTGGGGCTGACCCAGAGCACCGGGGGCCAGAACTGCAGGTAGACGCCCCAGACCCAGGTCCACGTCACCCGGGGTTCGGTGGCCAGCCCGCGCAACATCCGGCCGAGGAAGGCGATTCGGGAGTGGGGGTTCACGCGATGGCCCCCTCGGTACGGGTGTGCATGCCGGCCCGCAACCGGGCCCGGTGCCGCTTCCGTTCGGCGCGCTCGAACCCGACCACGCACAGGGGGAGTGTCATCGGATCGTCAGGGGGGCCGTAGGTCGGTCCCGGCGCGACCAGGGTCCACCGGTCGCAGCAGAAGCAGCGGCCGAGGTTCCACGCCGTCCGGTCCGGCAGCGTGTAGCGCTCCATGGGTGGTGCCCTACGCCGCGTCGCCGGCCGAGGGTTCGGGCAGTCGTCCGGGGGGCTTGCCCCGACTCGTGGGGGGCTTCGAGTCCATTGGTCTGACGAGCGGTTGGATCTCGCTCGGGTAGGTGGTCCACTCGATCCCGCCGTGTTCCGGCCGCAAGTAGACCTTGCCGGACTCGGTGCCCATGTAGGCACCGTGGACGCCTCGGTGGGCCATGTCCTTGACGATTTCGCCGAGCTGGGGGACGTACAGGGGGTCGGTGGGGGTGGTTCGCCGCGTCAACGTCCGTTCCTCTCCGTAGTGGATCCACTACCCAGGGCTGCCTACTGTGGCTTACAGTTGGAAGCGTCTTCAACCTGTCGGAAGAGAACGAAAAGTTGGGGCGGTGGACTATGAATCGCCGGGATCTGGACCCAGACTCGTCGCCGGGTGCCGCCTTCGGGGCACGACTCCGCAGTTCACGAGAGGAGCGCGGGTGGATTCAGGATGAGCTGGCTGAACGTATGGGCTACTCGGGAACGCATGTCTCCGCCGTTGAAACAAATCGCAAATCCCCAACCCGTCGATTTGCGAAGAGAGCTGACGAAGCGCTGGGAACCGGAGATGTGTTCGAGCGCCTGTGGCGGGTGGTCCGGCACGCGGCACTACTTGAGGGCTTCCCGGAGTACGTGCTCCACGAGGCCCGAGCGGTCGAGATCCGACTCTTTGAGTTGGGGATCATCCCGGGGCTGCTCCAGACGCCGGAGTACGCTGCGGCCGTCGCAGCCGGAGCAGTGCGACGGAGAAGCATTACCGAGCAACAGGCCAACGAGCGTGTCGCGTTCCTCGCGGAGCGACAGGCCCGCCTGGATCGGGACTCGCCGCCGCTGATTCACGCGGTGCTCGATGAGAGCTGCATCCGTCGGCCGGTTGGTGGCCGGGCGGTCATGTCGGCGCAGCTGGATCGGCTGGTTGCCTTTGCCGAGCTGCCGCACACGGTCTTCCAGGTGGCCCCGTACGAGATAGGTGAAAGCCGATCGTTCGACCTGCCGGTGAATCTCTTGACGCTCCCTGACAGATCGCTGGCGTGCTACGCGGAGTCCGCGCAGCAAGGGCACCTGGAACGGGACAGCGAGTCCGTACTACCTACGCTGACCGCCTACCATCAGCTACAGGCCGAGGCGCTGTCGCAGGCTGCCTCCGTGGCCATGATCCGCCAGCTACGAAAGGAACTACCGTGACCGAACCTCGCTGGTTCAAGTCCTCTTACAGCAGCAACGGTGGCAACTGCATCGAGGTGGCCGCCAACTTGGCCAGCACCCACGGTGCCGTGCCCGTGCGTGACTCCAAGGACCCCGAGGGCCCTGCCCTGGTCTTCCCTGCTGCCGCGTTTGCCGCGTTCGTGGCGGGCGTCAAGGTCGGCGAGTTCGGCACCGTCTGACGCCGCGCCCCGAGACCCCACCACCTCTCCTCGATGTGGTGGGGTCTCTCGCTGTCTCACACAGGGTGCGTACTGCGAGTGCCGCCTGTCGGGGCGTTTGGAACGAAACAGCGAGTCCGCACCCATGCGACCGCCTACCATCAACTACAGGTGGAGGCACCGTCGCAGGCTGCTTCCATGGCCGTGATCAGCCGGCAATGAAGGGGAACTACCGTGACCGAACCTCGCTGGTTCAAGTCCTCTTACAGCAGCAACGGTGGTGACTGCATCGAGGTGGCCGCCAACTTGGCCGGCACCCACGGTGCCGTGCCCGTCCGTGACTCCAAGAACCCCAGCGGTCCCACCCTGCTCTTCCCCACCGATACGTTCGCTGCGTTCGTGGCAGGCGTGAAGGCCGGTGAGTTCGGCGCCGCCTGACGCCACGTCTCCCAGCGTGGAGGAATCTCCGTTCGCAAGGCAGGAGAGGAATAGCACTCATGACCGACTCAGATCTGTCCGGCGCTTCCTGGTTCAAGTCAAGCCACAGCGGCAACGGCGGTTCCTGCGTTGAGGTAGCCCCCGACTACCCCGGGCTTGTGCCCGTCCGCGACTCCAAGGATCCGAGCGGCCCCGCCTTGATCTTCCCTGCTGATGCGTTCGCCGCGTTCGTCGCGGGCGTCAAGTTGGGCGAGTTCGGCACCGCCTGACCATCAACTACAGGACGAAGCACCGTCGAAGACTGCTTCCGTGGCCGTGATCAGCCGGCAACGAAGGGAACTGTCGTGACCGAACCTCGCTGGTACAAGTCCTCATACAGTGGCAACGGCGGGACATGTGTAGAAGTCTCGCCCGACCACCCGGGCATCGTGCCCGTCCGAGACTCGAAGGACCCTGAGGGTCCCGCCTTGGTCTTCCCCACCGATGCGTTCGCTGCGTTCGTCGCGGGCGTCAAGGCCGGGGAGTTCGGCACCGTCTGATGCTGCGCCCCGAGCGCACACCGCCCGAGATCCTGCCACCTCTCCGGCGTGGTGGGGTCTCTGCTCGCAAGGCATGAGAGGAACAGCACCCATGGCCGACCTGGACCTGTTCGGCGCTCGTTGGCGCAAGAGTTCACACAGTGCCCAAGAGGGGCAGTGCGTCGAGGTGGCTCCGGACTATCCCGGGCTTGTCCCTGTCCGTGACTCCAAGGACCCTGAGGGTCCCGCGCTCGTCTTCCCTGCCGCCGCGTTCAGCGTGTTTGTGGCGGGCGTCAAGACTGGCGAGTTCGGCACCGTCTGAGGCGATGTCTCTCGGTGTGGAGGAATCTCTGTTCGCAAGGTGCGAGAGGAGTAGCACCCATGACCGATCCCGTAGACCTGACCGCTGCTTCGTGGTTCAAGTCGAGCCACAGCCAGAACGGCGGGACGTGCGTCGAGGTGGCCCCCGACTACCCCGGGCTTGTCCCCGTGCGCGACTCCAAGGACCCCGAGGGCCCCGCACTCGTCTTCCCCACCGCCACGTTCGCCGCGTTCGTCGCAGGCGTCAAGGCCGGTGAGTTCGGCACTGTCTGATGCTGCGTCCTGAATGCACATCGCCCGAGACCCCACCACCTCTCCGGCGTGGTGGGGTCTCTGTCCGCAAGGTACGAGAGGAATGGCACCCATGACCGATCCCGTAGACCTGACCGCTGCTTCGTGGTTCAAGTCGAGCCACAGCCAGAACGGCGGTTCCTGCGTCGAGGTGGCCCCCGACTACCCCGGGCTTGTCCCTGTCCGTGACTCCAAGGACCCTGAGGGTCCCGCGCTCGTCTTCCCCACCGCCACGTTCGCCGCGTTCGTCGCAGGCGTCAAGGCCGGGGAGTTCGGCACCGCCTGATCGACGGCATACGGACCCGGACCCGGACCGGGTGTGGACGGTCACGTAATTTCCCCGTTGTCCCCCTCTCCCCAAGGCCTGCTCGAACTCGCCTGCAGCATCATCCGCCTCCGACGGCTCCGCAAATCATTCTTACTGATCGTTTCAAAATGAGTTCAGCTCAGGGGCTTGGCAGTTGATGTGTTCGGGCGGCAGAGTGCTCCACGTGTCGGATGATCTTGTGCCT
>NZ_JBIVMI010000020.1:0-153239 GCF_044753005.1 Kitasatospora sp. NPDC088548 | reverse complement strand
GGATCAGGCTGCCCCCAGCTTCACCAGACCGCTGCGACGGTCCGGCGGAGAAGGCCTTTCACCTCCACTCGATTGCATAGCGCCTCGTGGCGCACTCCTGAGACAGCGAAGTTGGACCGCCGCAGGCCAGGCCCCCGGGGCGGTGGTCCACCAGCCGCAGCGCCCAGCTTCGCCTGCCGACGGCGTCCGGGACCTCCAGATCACCCGCTGCGCCGACCAATCCCCGCCCCGGCCCCGGAGCCGTGTCGGTACTGACCACCCGGCCGCCACCCCCTGTGGCGGCCTCCGTTGAACCGCCAGGCCCCGGCTTTGACACCCCATCGGGGGATGACGCCGAGTCCGCCTTACCCGATACGGTGCCGGGCATGACGCAAGCAACGTGGGGTCTGTCGGTGGTGGATCTCGTCGACGGGGACCGGTGGGCGGTCGTGGTCGCGCAGGCCGCCGACGACGCCCAGTACGACGCGCTAGCCGCCCGCCTCACGCAGGCCGGGTTGAAGCGCACCAGGGACCGGGAGTGGGACCGCGCGCTGCTCCCGCTCACCAGCTGCTCGGTCACGGTGGAGGACGGCTACCTCACCCAGCTCCACACCGGCCGCACGCGCATCCTCGCGTTCCCGCCGCCGGACGTCACGCCCAACTGGGAGCAGGCGGCCGCCCGGGGCCGGGTGATGTTCGCCTTGCTGAAGCCCAACACCCTGCCCAGCATCGGCGCCCAATGCCAGGGCGAAGTGCTGCACTCCGAGCACCGCGACCTCGCCGCCGAGCAGATCGCGGCCGAGGCCGCCGCCGGCCGCCTGCTGGCCGGACTGGCGAGCGTGCTCGACCAGCCCGCTCCCCACCCCGGCCGCCGCTGACCCTCACCCTGTCGGCCGGGATCAGGACGCCTCTGGTTTCGGTCACCGACCCTGGAGACCACTGTGACCGACGCGCTCATCTGGCCCGAGCCGACCGCGACCCTGTCCCGCATCGGCCAGGTCGCCGGCGTCGGCCGGGCCGCCGTGGCGAACTGGCGTCGCCTGAGCCCCGACTTCCCCCAGCCGGTGGGCGGCACCGACACCAGCCCCGAGTTCGCCCCGGCCGACGCCGAGCTGTGGCTCCACCAGCACGGCAAGATCGCCCACTACGAGCCCGGCACCCCCACCGAGCCCGCCATCCTCACCCTCCCCGACGGAACGGCCGTCGTCCTCGTCGACCCGAAGCTGCGCCGCCAGGACGGCCTGGTGCGGCTCGACGGGTTCGCGACCCGGAACGCCTGGGTGCCCCTAGAGCGCGCGGTCTTCCACCGTGTCCAAGTACCCGGCCTTCCCGACGTGGCGGTGACCTCCGCCAGCGCGGACATCTCCAACAACGGGCCCTCTCGCCACATCACCCTCCTGTGGCGAGAGGACAACGAGCACACCCTCACCGACTCCTGACCGCCGGCTCGCCCGACGGTGGCCGGGAGCGCCTGCTCTGACCAGGGGCAGTCCATCTTCGCTGTCACGAACTGCGTTCAGTCCAACTTCGGTCAACCGGTCCAGGCTCGCTGTCACGGGACAGGATTGTCCCGTCGCACCGAACCCTAGGTCAGCAGGTTGTCTCCGCAGGCCGAGAGTCTGCCTGCTCACCTTGCCTTCGACTTGCCGACCAGATCGACGAACCAGGCTCCCAGTCGCTCCGCCTCGGCGCGTACGCCATGGTCGGCGGGGGCGTCTACGAACGCCATGAGCGCGTCGTGCAGGGAGCCGAGCAATGCGAACGCCTCGGTGCCGTCCTGGCCCTCCTCGCGGTATTGCGTGAGCAGGCCTTCCACGGATTCGGCGAGGGTGCGGGCCTGCACGACCTCGTCAGCAAGTTGATTGACGGGGAACTGGTGGGTGGTCATGTGGGAGGCCTCCAGAGGCGCCGGTCGTCGAAGGTGGCAAGGCAACGGCCCGGGACGGCAGGCCCGCCTTGCAGGGTTGAACCATCACCAGTTTGCCCGCGCCGCGTGCCCAGTCGGCCGGGCCGGCGCCGGGCCGGGAAGGCGTCCTGGGGCAGGTCGTCCGGCGAGTCGGGCAGGCCGACGAGTGCCGTGGGCCAACCGGTGAATTCCTCGCCCTTGTCGTCCAGGTACACGAAGGCGCCGGGCTTGACGTTCGTGACCAAATCTGGTGCTCGATTTCCCAGTAGGCGGTCTCCGCGCTGGGCAGCACGATGACCTTGCGGTCGAGGTGGTGGCCCAGGTAGTACGCGACGGCCTCGTGGTGCTCGCTGGCCCTCGCGGTGAACACCACGATCCGCCAGCCGCCGTCCAGGTCGTCCGAGCGGACGGGGAGTCGACACGGGCGAGGTCGATGGCACGGATGAGCAGGGGGTTCATCAGGGTGGCCTCCTGGGCTGAGGGTTGTCCCGGGGCCGGGCGGTCGCCGGCCCCGAGGCGCCGAGGGGTCAGGGCTGGTCGAGCGGGCGCCGGGGCGCCGGAACCGCCGGGTGGGACCACACGGCGACGGTGACCCGGGCGGCCACCCGGACGGTGCGGTGGATCGTGATGTGCGGGCGCAGGGAGAAGGCGAGGCCGCGCAGGGCCGGGAGGGACACGGCGGCGAGGACGGCGGCGGTGAGCGCGGCGGCGACGGTGCGGCTGGCGTCCGGGCTGGCCTGCCAGACGGCCGCCAGGGTGCCCGCCGACCAGCTGGTCCAGGCGATCCGAGCGACGGTGGACCGCAGGACGCACGACAGCAGAGCGGCCGTCAGGCCGGTGGCCACCCAAAGCCGGTAGGCGTCGGCGGCGCTCAGCGGGAGGCCGACGGTGTGCTCGGCGAGGTAGTGGCGCACGGGCCCGGTGACGGTGTGGGTGATCGCGGTCAGCCAGGCATCCGCCCCGCTGGCGGCAAGGATCTGCCGGACCGCGGAGCAGAGGACGACGGCTCCGGCAGTAGTGCCGAGAAGGATCAGCAGGCCGGTGCCAAGGCGGACCCAGCGGGCGCCGGCGCGCCAGCCGTGGTCGAGCGCATCGCGCACGTCCTGGCGGCGGCGGTCGAGGAACGCGCCGGGCGCGGTCGCCCGGGCCCAGCGGTCACGGGTGGCCGTCCTGAGGGTACGGCGGGCGGGCCCTGCGGCCGGGCCGGGCTCGGTGAAGGGCGGGGTGGTGGTGGTCATGGTCTGCTCCCGGATCCGGGTCGATTGGTGGCTCGGTGTGCGAAGCGGGCCCGGCCGGGGACGGCCGGGCCCGCTCGGGGGCGAAGGTGCCGGTGGTTCAGCGGGTCGTGGGCGCGGGCGCTTCGGCGACCTCGACCCACGGGCCGTCGGTGAGCAGGAGGGCGGAGCCGGCTCCGTAGGCCGGGACGCGCTTGTCGCTGTAGAAGGGGAGGAGCTCCGGCACTCCCCTGCTCCAGCAGTCGTAGTGGCGCCACACGAAGCCGAGCGGGTTGTACGGCTCGCCCTTGGGCAGGTAGGCGGCGATCAGGTCGTACTCGCGGCCGCTTTCGGGATCGGTCCACCGGGTGGAGCCGATCTCCGTCTCCAGCACGGGGTTCCCGTCGGCGTCGACGCGACGGGCCGACCAGGTGAGGGAGCACAGGTAGCCGGCGTGGTCCCAGCTGTTCGGGTTCGGCTTGCCGGGCTGGTCGATGTCGACGTGGACGGCCAGGTCCCGCAGCGGCTCGCGGCCGCGCAGGGCGGCGACGGCCAGCTGCGCCCGGCCGGCATCGACGGGCAGGGTGTAGGGGTCCGTGTGGGTGCCGCTGCCCTCGGCGTTGGCGATCCAGCCGCGGAGGGTGGCGTAGACGCGGCCGTCCCGGTCGGGGGCGGCCTCGGTGGTCTCCCAGTCGGCGAGGACGAGCTCGGCGCCTCCGGTGAAGGTGACGGTGGCGTGGTCGCTGTCGGCGATGCGGTGGCAGTCGGTGTTCCAGGGCTTCATCGGGCGGTTCTCCTCGGGTCACGGGGCGGCAGGGGCGGGCGGCGCCCGTCCCTGCCGGTGGTAGTGGTGGCGGTTCAGGAACCGGGGCTACGGGGCGGCCGAGCCGGGCCCGGCGGTGTCGGCGGGGTCCTGGCCGTCGTCGGCGGCGGCCTGCTCGGCGAGGTGGTCCACGGCGCAGTTGCTGCACAGGTCCTCCAGCAGCAGCAGCTCCGGCACCCACGCGCAGCCGCCCGGGCACGGGTCGTCCTCGGTGCAGCCGCAGCACACGCACCGGGCCTCGGCCGGGTCGGCGAAGGCCTCGACGAGGACGGTGAGCAGGAGGCGGCTCGGGCCGGGGTCCGGGTTGGCGAGGGTGACCTGCCAGGCCCGCTCGGCGGCGGCGACCGCCTGCCCGCCCGCGCCCTTCCAGCGGAAGCGGACATCCTCCGGCGCCCTCCAGCCGCCGAACCAGGTGTACGCCTCGCCGTTGCACGTGGTCACGGCGATGCGCTCGGGCCGGGGGCCGGCCGGGGTGTCGGGGCCGTGCTCGATGTAGAGGAGGTCGTGCCGGGCGGCGGCCTGGCGTAGGGCGGCGAGGACGTCCGGGTCGTCGGTGATCCCGGAGACGGCCTCGCGCTGCGTCCACCAGTCCTGGAAGCGGTCGGGCTCGGACAGGCCGGGCTGGGAGCACTCGGTGACGTACCCGGACCTGTTGCACAGGGCCAGGACCCTCACCAGTCCGGGGGTCTGGGTGGTCTCCTCGTCCGGGCCCCAGTTCGGCACGTACCCGGGCTGGGAGGCGAGTTTGCCCTCCAACCACCGGGCGGTCAGCTGCCCGAGGTCGGCCAGGGAGGTGGCGGACTTCCAGGTGCGCCGCTCGGAGCGGGACATCCACAGGTGCTGCTTGGCCATGGTCAGGCCGCCGTTCGCAGGGCGCGCCGGTCGAGGCAGGGCGAGCAGTTCTGGGGCTGCGGCGTCAGGACGCCGTCCAGCCAGAGGTGGTCGCTGCAGAAGTGCTGGCCGCAGCCGTCCACGGCGCCGTCGCGGGTGCTGGTGCCGCACTGGGTGGCGGGGCCGGGGTCGATCTCGGCGCCGCAGTCGCCGCAGGCGGTCGCGGACTCGCCGTCGGGGCCGACTGCGGCCGGGGCGGCCTCGGCGCGGGCGGGGACGGGCAAGGCGATGGTGGTCACGGGATCTCCTCCAGAGCATCCGGTCGGCCGGTCGGCCGGCAACGCCCCCGAGGGGCGCGCCGCCTGCCGCGCTGGTGTGCGGGCCGGCGGCGCGGGGCCGGGGGCGAAGCCGGGTGGCCGGTCAGCGCAGGTGCTGGGCGAGGAGGAAGATCCCGAGGAGGACGGGCCCGAAGATGCCGAGCAGGTAGACGAAGCGCATGGCGGGGTTCTCCTTCAGCCGTTGTTGTTGGTGATCGATCCGCGCCATCCGGCGGACTGGCGGCCGATGGTGGTGGTGTGGGTGCGGTGCACGAGTGCCAGCACGGTGCCGGCCGCGGTGGCTCCCTCTCCGCTGGCCGTCGCGGAGGGCGTGGTGCCGGAGGCCGCCTTGGTGGTGACGGAGCGGAGCTTGCCGAGCAGGCCGGCCACGCCGAGGACGACGGCGCCGACGAGGACTGCGGCCCACTTCAGGAGCTCGCCGAGCTTGTCGGCGTGCGGGGCGACCTCGGCGACGGCGGCGCCGAGCATCCACACCGCCCCGCCGGCCGCCAGCGAGGCGATCGAGCCGTAGAGGATGTACTGGCGCACCGCCCGCGGCAGGCCGGGGTCGGCGACCGGCGCGGCCGGGGCGGTCGGGGCCACGGGGGCCATCGCATCGACTGCCTTGCGGTGGCCGGCCAGGCGCTCTTCGGCGGAGTCGAGGAAGGCGGTCACGTCGAGGACGGGCACGGCCGCGGCCTGGCCGTCGACGATCGCGGACACGAACTCGGTGGTGTCGCCGCTGTCTCGGCCGACCGTCATGGCGACGATCCGTTCGTCCATCTGCACGGCCGTGTAGCCGGGCTCCAGGAGGACGACCCGGGCCGGGTCGAGGAGACGGACGTTCTCGGGGCTGCCGCTGGTGGTGGACACGGAGGACTCCTTCAGGGCGGGTCAAGGGGGTGAGGGGTCGGCGGGGCGGGGCCCTCGGCCGCCGCGGTGAAGCGGTCGGCGGGCCCCGCCCCGGGCGGGGGTCGGCTGGTCCCGACGTCCGGTCAGACCAGGGGGCCGGCCTCGAAGGCCCCCAGCACCGCGGCCGCCTCCCGCAGGGCGAAGCTGCGGGTCTCGTTCCAGCGGCGCCCGCCGTACTCGGCCGGCTTGTACTCCAGCGACACCTCGACCTGCTCGCCGTCGCCCCCGGAGCCGTCCTCGCAGTCGTCGAAGGCGAGCAGCAGGACGGTCAGCTGCGCCTGGGTGAGCTCGCGCCGTTCCCGGAGGTCGGAGACGTCGTCGGTGAGCGTGAGGGTGACTTCGGTCAGGTCCGTGGCCGGGTCGTCGGTATCGGTGTCGGTGTCCTGCAGGGTGGTGGGGTCGGGTCGCATGAGCGGCTCCTGTCCTCGGTGGCGGGCGGGTCGGGTGGAGTGCGGCAAGGCGGGGTTCACGCGCCGGGCACCGGCGGCCAGGCCCGGAATGGGACCGGCTCGCCGAACGGCAGGGTCAGCAGCCCCGTGCCGGGCAGGACCTGGTCCTCGCCGCCGCTCCCGGCCCCGGCAAGGAGCTCGATCCGGCTGCCGCCGGCCAGGATCTGGCCCAGCAGGCCGGGCACCGCCGCGCCGGGGCGGTCCACCGAGCGCAGGCTCAGGCCGCCGCGGCGGGCCCAACGGGCGATGACCTCCAGCTCCCGCCCGATCCGCCGGTCCTGCTGGACCAGGTCGGCCAGGCCGACCACCGTGAGGGTGACCAGCGGCTGACCGTCCGTCGGCCGGTATCCCTTCAGGGTGAGCTGGAGAAGGCCGCCGTGGACGCGGGAGAGGACCAGCTCGCGGGCCTCGGCCAGCAGCTCGACGGCGCGCTCTGCGGTGTCCGCGCACCGCAGCAGCGGGCGGTGCGCGGTGTGGGCGCCTCCCGGGTCCACCGCCCACGGCTCGACCAGGGCGGTGGCCTCCTCGGCGTCCCACAGCGTGCCGACCCCGATCCCGGGACGGCCGGTGATGGTGGCGTGGGTGGCGCCCTCGGAGCTGTACAGCTCCAGGACGGCGTCGTTGCCTTCCGGGTGGCGGCCGATCGCGACGGTGCCCGCGTCGGCGTCGAACAGCGTCTCGGTGCTCGGTCGAGCCGACAGGGACTGCCACGCGGCGAGGCGGTCGGTGGCGAGCGAGTCAACGGAGGGGTCGGTGTGCACGGGTTGTCCTTCCAGAGGATGGTGCAGGGCGCGCCGGCCGGTGCCGACGCGCCCTGCGCGGGGTGTTCGGTTGTCGGCGCCGGCCGGTTGGCGCGGGCCTTCGGTGCCCGGGGGCGCCCGTCTCGCGGGGCGCCCCCGGGGCTGGTCGTGGGGCGCGCCGGTCAGGCGGCCAGGCTGGTGAAGAAGCCGGTGACGGAGTGGAGGGCGTCGGCGATGGACGGCGCCATGGCGGTCTGGGCCAGGCAGAAGCCGAAGACGGTGAAGGTGACGGCCTTCCAGTACGGGACCTGGTGGCACCAGAGCTGGTAGCCGGCGAGGGCACCGGTGACGGCGACGAGGGAGACGGAGACGATCACGGCGGGACTCCAGGAACGCAAGCGGGGGCGGATGGCAGTCGGCGGGGGGGGGGGGGGGGGGGGGGGGGGGCGGCCCCCCGGGGGGGGGGGCGGGGGCGCGCGGGGGGGGGGGGCGGGCGGCGGGGGGGGGGGGGGGGGGGGGGGGGGGGGGGGGGGGGGGGGGGGGGCCCCCCCCCCCCCCCCCCGTGGGGGTCAGCGGCCGAGCTTGTGGAGCGCGGCCAGGGCCTCGTCGGGGGAGCGGACGTTGCTGCGCCCGGGGATCGCGCGCTCCTTGCCGCCGCCCTTGCCGCCCGTCTTGGGGCCGCTCTTGCGTGCGGGCTTGGGCTCGTCGTCGATCCAGGCGTCGTCCTCGTCCGGGTCTTCGTCGTCGCCGAACTCGCCGGGGCGGGGCGGCTCGTTCCAGTCGAACCAGAGGTCGCGCTTTTCGAGTTCGGCGATCTCGTGGGGGGTGAGGCCGAAGACCTCGTCGGGGAACAGATGGGCGATGGGCTCGTTGAAGTTCATGAAGAGGGTGCGCAGGACCTCCGGCTTGGAGCGCGGGACGATCCAGCCGACGCCGCCGGTGTTGTCGTCACTGGGAGGCTCCGCTTCGCCGCTGAGGATCCGGTCGATCCGGCCCTCCGCCTCCGGGGAGAACGACCGCGGCAGCGGCTCCGGGATGTCGTCGGGCGCGACCCCGAGGGTCTTGAACATCTCCAGGACCTTCTTCGCGGCCACCTTGAGGACCACCGGGGCGGGCGAGTTCTCGCGGATGTTCTCCAGCAGCAGCTGCGTGAACCCGTCCTGGACGAAAACGCTCTGCCCTGCGACGTGCTCGCCGATCCCGTACTTGCGGCCCTTCACCGTGCCGGACTCGGCCCGGTCCATGATCTCCGCGCCGTACTCCTCGTTCCTCGCCGCCGACAGGAACTCGTCCCAGAACACGGTCAGTGGCCGGTACGGGCAGCCGGGCTTCCCGGCCTCCCAGTCGTGGACCTTTCCGTCGGCCCACGGCATCGTGCCGCGGATCTCCATGAGCGCGTCGATGGCCCGCAGCGCGCGCACCATGTACAGCGCGCCGACGCCGTACCGGTTGACGTGCGCGCCCAGCGCGGCGGTCTTCTCATCCGGTGCCTCGGTGACCAGCCAGATCACGGCGCCCCAGTTGGCCTGCGCGCACACCGCCAGCGCCATCAGCTGGGTCTTGCCGCCGCCGGACGGGGCGACGTACAGGCCGTGGGCCGCACCTCGGGTGGTGTGCACCCGGTTGCGGGCCGGCTGACCGTTGGCCAGGATCCCGGTGGTGTACCAGCCGTCCTTGTCCGGAGTCAGCAGCTCGCGGGTGGCCGGGTAGAACTTGGCGAGCGGCGACTCGTCCCACACCGCCACCAGGACGTGCCGGCCCTCGAACGTGACGAACACCCGGCCCTCCTCGTGCCGGGCTCCCAGCGCTCGGGCCAGCGCCACGCTGTCGATGCGCGGCTCGCCGGCGGAGTCGGGCAGCTGCGCCATCCAGTAGGTGACGCCCCGCTCGTCGTTACGGACCTTGTTGGTGTACTTGGAGCCGGGGATCGCGTCCTCGCCGATCCCGTCCTGCCACCACTCGGCGTCGGTGGGCTTGGTGCGGCGCCGGATGCGCTCGTCGGGGATCACCTCGGCCTCCTGCCAGCCGGGCCCGTCCTGACGGCCGGCCATCTGGGCGGTCGAGACGAACTTGACGTCGTCCTCGTGGACGCCGCAGGCGGCGGCGACGTCGGCCCTGTGCAGTCCGCTGATCGGGCGTCCCGGCTCGTTGGCCCGCAGCAGCAGTGTGAAGTCGTTGGGCTTGCCCGGGTGCGGTGTGGCCACCACGACGTGGGTCCGGGCCGGATCGCCGGCCCGCTTCCACAGCAGCCTCACGCCCTGGGTGAAGGGGTCCGCGCCGTCGTCGACGACCGGCTCCGGTGCGGCCTCCGGGGCGGCGGTGAGCACCGGCGCCTCCGGGACGGCGGCCAGGACCTTGCGGCGGCGCCGGTGGCGGCCGGTGGTCTTGGCGATCGGCACGACCGCGCAGCACAGTGCCCCCCAGCCGAGGGCCAGTGCCGCGTCCCATCCCCAGCCGGGGATGTGGTAGGCGGCGTAGTCGACGGCGGCGGCCAGGGTCAGCGGCGACAGCCGCACCAGCCAGCGGCCGGCGCTGTCCTTCTCCGTGCACACCACGATGAGGGAGGCGGCGACGCCGATGCCGCCGGCGGAGGCGACGGTGGCGCCGATGGCGGGGTGGTCGGGCAGGTTCGCGGCCGCGCCGAGAAACGGGGCGGCCGCCAGGTAGAGGAAGCGTTCCAGCTTGACGGCGAAGGCCACCGGGGGAAGTCCTTTCACGGAGCAGGGTGGGCACGCCGTCGTCGGCGTGCCCACCCTCGGGGGGATGGTGCGGTGGGCTACCGCTGGAAGAAGCCCGGCTTCGGGGTGCGGTACCGGCGGCCCTTGCGGACGCGGTGCAGGGCGCCGTAGAGCCTGGCGTGAGCGCGCCGGACCGCGTAGGCGTCCTTCTTGGCCCGCTGCGCGGCGCGGAGCATCTTGCGCACGGCCTTGGCCGCCTCCATCTGGGCGGTCGCCACCTCGTTGGTCATCCCGACGAACGTCTCGTCGAGATCGGCGCTGGCGATGGCGCCGGCCGCGCTGGAGGCCTCCTTGGCCGTGGCGCGGGCCCGGCGGTCCAGGCCCTCCAGGTTGTCGACGGCGGCGCTCATCGCCTCGATCACCACTGTCAGCTTGTGCTGGACGCCTTCGAAGCTGTGGTCGCCGTCGGCGAGGCCGCCCAGGACCTGTCGGCGCTTGCGGCGACGGCGGGCCCTGGGCTTCTTGCGGGGCGCGAGAGATGCCTCGGCGTCCTGGGGTCCGCCGCTGTCGACGGGGGCGATGGCGCCGCCGGGGTCGGGGACGGCCGGAAGGTTGTCCGCCTGGTCGCTCATGGGTACGGCTTCCTCTCTTCTCCTAGTCGTGGTGCACGGCGGCGGATGCCATGTCCAGGCCCGTCTCGTCCATGGCGGCACGGTCCTCGCCGTAGACCTTCGCGACCGCGTGGGCGGCCGCGGCGGACACGGTCGCGGCGGTCTCGGCTTCCTTGGACAGGACCTTGGCCTCGTGGGCGGTGATGTCCGAGAGGTCGGCCAGGTCCGCCAGCAGCCGGGTCACCCTGCGGTCGATGTTGTGGCTGCCGGTCAGGTCGCCGCTCATCTCCCGGAGCATCACCGCGAGGTCCTGCAGGTGCTGCACCGCCTGCATCACCATCTGGTAGTCCTGGTCCGAGTTCACCGCGATGTTGGTCATCAGGACGACGAACTCGTCGAGGGTGATGTCGGTGCGGTGCTGACGCGCCATCTCCCGGCGCTTGCGCCTGCGGGCCCGTCGCGTGCGGTCCGGCCGGACCACCAGCGACTGCTCGGTGTCCGGCCCCGGCTGAGCCGCGGGCACCGGCGCGGGGGCCGACTCGGTGCTCCCCACGCTCACCCCCTCTTCCACGATCACCGCGTCGGTGATGCCGGCCTTGTCGAGGCCCGCGCCACCGGACGCCGGATTGGTCACTCCCGCGACGGGCACGGGGCCCGGCGCGGGCACCGGCGCGACGGCCGGCTCGGTCTCTTCCACGATCACCGCGTCGGGGATGCCGTCCTTGTCCATGTCCGCGGCGGGCGCGGGTGCCGGTGCGGGCGCCGCCGGCGGTTCGGCGGGCTCGGCCGGCTCGGTGTCCTCCACGATCACGGCATCGGGGATGTCGTCTTCGTCGAGGCCCGCTCCCGCCGCTCCGGCGGGACCCTGCTCGGCCCTGCCCGCGGCGACCGTCTCCGGTTCCGGGTCGGGCTGCCGCACTCCCCCGCCGGGCGGCGCGTTGTCGAACACCTCCTTCAAGAATGAGATCCAGGGGTTGCCGGTGGTCTCACCCGGAGGCGGGACCTCTTCACCGGTGCCCGCCGCACCGTCACGCCCGGGTCCGGGTTCCGCATCGGGTCCGGGGCCATCGGCCGTCGGCCCTTCGGCGGTGTCCCCGTCCTTCGGGTCCTTCGTCAGCTCGACCTTCAACGACGGGTCGTCGACCTTCAACGACGGGTCGTCCGGCGTCAACGACGCCTCATCGGGCTTCGACACCTCGGCGTCCGGCTTCAGCTCCGAGTCGCCGGCCTTCACGGCCTCTTCGTCGGGCTTCGACGTCTCGCCGTCGTCCTTCACCTCCTTGTCGTCGGCCTTCGACGCCTTGCCGTCCGGCTTCAGCTCCGGGCCGTCGGCCTTCACGGCTTCCTTGTCCGGCTTCGACGTCTCCTCGGCGGCCTTCGCCGTCGCCTTGTCGTCGTTCTCCTTGGCGTCGAAGGACTTCCGCCGCCCTCGGAGGCGTTCGGAGACGGCGCCGGCGAGCGTGCGGGGGGCCTCGCCCTCGCTCGCGGCCTGGCGGCGCGCCTTCCGCTCCTCCCGGCCCTCGCGGCGGTCCCCGTACTTGTCGTCCCAGACCCGCTGCTTGTTCTTGCGCCGCTGCTCGCGGTCGGCGGTACGGTCGCCCAGGTCGGCGGCCTGCCGGGTGGACTGCCGCTCCTGGCGGGCACGGGAGCGCTCCGCGGCGGGGCTGGTGGCGGGCGAGCGGGTGCCGCCGTCCGTCGAACCGCCGCCGCTACCGCCCCGGCCTCCTCCAGGGCCGCTCTGGCGCCCGCCGGAGGTTCCGGACGACTTCGGAGGCCTGTCGGATCCGCTGGAGCCGCCAGAAGCGCCTCCAGGGCCCTTCTTGCCGCCACTGGAGCCTGACCCCCGGTCACCGCCACGGTCGTGGTGTCCGCCCTGCGGCCGGCCGGTGTCGCGCCCGCCGCCCTGGCTCCGGCTGGTCGGCCCGGGCCCAGGTCCGCTCGGACTCCGGTTCGTCGACCCGCCGCCCGGCCCTCCGGACCCGCCCGGGCCCCTGCCCCCGGAGCCGCCGCCCGAACCGCCCGAGCCGCGCGGCCCGCTTTTGTGGGACCCCTTTCCCGGGTCCGCGCCGCTGATTCCGGAGGCCGCGCCCTTTCCCCGCGCCGCCGTCATCGCGGTGCGGGCGTCGACCTGGGCCTTCTGCAATTCGTTGTGCTGCGCCATCAGCGACATTTCGCGCTCGGTCTGCGCGTTGAGGCGGGCGACTTTATCGGCGACCTCCGCTTCCCGGAAAGGCGCGTGCTCTTCCCTTTCGGCACGAGCACTGTCGACCTTGAATTGAATCCAGTCGGCGACCACATCGGCAAGGGAACGGCGCTCGTAGTATTCGCCGTATTCCTCCTCCCCGGATTCCTCGTATTCCTCCGCTTCGGGCTCGGCGGCCTGCCGGGCGGGAATTCCCTCGGACCGCGAATAGGCCGCCCGGGGCGGCTCGGGGACTACCGGGATGTCCGGCGTCAGGTCGGGGGCCACCGGGAGGTCCGGCGCGGGGGCCTCCGGCTTCCGCGGGGTGTCCCCGTAGCGCGGAATCGGGGGTGCGGCGTACGGCTGGTCGCCGCCGCCCGGGAAGGTGATCACCCGCCCGTTGGAGTCGTCGGACACGCTCGCTCCCTTCGAGGGGACTTGACAGAGGGTGGGGTCCTCGTGCACGCGTGCACGCGTGCACGGGTGCACGCGTTATGCGCGCGCGAGGGCCCCGCCGGCACTGCGGCGGGGCCCTCGTGGTGACGCACGGTTACTGCGGAGGGATCTGGGCGGTGACGGTCGTCGCGTAGACCTGGAGGTCGTCCCAGACCCGCGGATCGCCGGCGGCCCGCCGCTGCATCGCGACCAGGAACAGCCTGAGCACGTTGGCCCAGCCGACGAAGGTGTCCGGGTGGACCTTGGCCTGCTGCGCCACCCATGTGCGGGTGACGCGGAGCCAGGATTCCGCTCCGCCTTTTCTGTCACCGCGCCGCTCGATTGCCTGGTTCTCACCCTCGATATAGAACTGGCGCCGGCGCTCCTGGCTTCGTTCGATGCTGGTCTGCGGCCGCGTCATGCCGACCGCCTGTCACCCAGATCGAAAATCGACCGGGGTTCATCACTGTAGCCGCTTTTCGCGGGCGGCGGAACCTGCTCGGCGGTCCTGTTGACCGGAAGGGCCTGGGAAGGACGGCGCTTGTTCGCCTTTTCCAGGGCCTTCGCGGACCGCAGGCCGGGAAGCGCGGCAACCTTTTCGTCGTGCCTGCGCCGCTGAAATGCGACCTTTTCCGCAGCCGCGGCGGCGTTGTTCAGCGAATTGACGAGCGCTTTCAGCTGACGCTCGACGGGCAGCGCCCGGGCCCGGGCGTGGTAAAAGCGGTCGCCCTTGACATAGGTTCCGCGCAGCTCGATCTGGGCCGCTTGGGCGAGCGCCGTGAGCGCCGCGGTGAGGCCCAGGATGCGGCGCTGCACGTCGGCGAGGTACTTGTCGAACTCCTCCGGGTCGGCGGCCAGGGCCGCCATCGCCTCACGGACCTGCGGCGGGCTGGCGTCGGGGTTCTCGATTCTGGTCATGATCTCTCCGGGGAAGCGGGTCGGCCTCGGCGGTGCCGCGACCTGGGGTGGTGTTCGTCGACCCGGGCTCCGGCCGGTCGGCCGGGTCGTGGGTGGTGCTCGGCGCCGCAACGCCTTCGCCGGTCACCGGAGCGAGGGGATCGCCCCGGTGGCCGACGGAGAGGCCGGGATCCGGTCGTACAGGGCCTCTCAGGCCTCCAGGAGCTCGCTGCCCGCCTTGGCGCGGTAAGCGCTCCAGAACAGGTCCTGCAGCCCGCTGTCGGGGTTCTCCAGGTGCTCCTTGGCGAGCCCCCGGCGGCTCGACGCCGTGCCGACAGAGCAGCCGAGTTCGCGCATGATCACGTCGTTGGTGACCGTGCTCTCGTCCTCGGCGGACACCAGCAGGCCCATGATCCGGATCACGTCGGAGTCGACCTGGCCCAGGCGCTCGCGAGCGGCGGCCTCGGCCACGCGCGCCCGGCCTTCGGTCGCGCGCCGCTCGGCTTCAACGGCCCGTTCGGTGTTCTCGGCGGTCCGGGCCCGCAGCTCCGCCGTTTCGGCGCGGGTTTCCTCCGCCAGGCGCTCGTCTTCAGCGGCCTTGCGGTCGGCTTCAACGGCGGCCTGGCGGGTTTCAACGGCCTTGCGAGCGGCTTCAGCGGCGTCCAGCTCGTTCTGCTGGGCGGTCAGGAGCTCCTGCGAGTCGGCCAGCCGGCTCAGTGCCCCCATCCTGGCCGCGTGCTGGGCGGCTTCAAGCTCGACCTGCTGGTTCTGCCGGTCCGCCTCGGCCAGGAGGCGCTTCTCCTCCGTCTCGGCCTTGAGCTGCTGGTTCTTGCGGTCGAGGTCGGCCAGGAAGCGCCGGTTGGCGGTCGCGTCCTTGATGGCCTGGATCTCGGCCGCCGCCTCGTCCTGAACCCTCTGCAGCTCGGCCTGAAGGTCGGCGGCCTGCCGCTGAAGCTTGACCTTCTGCAGTTGAAGCTCGTTTTCGATCTTGGCCTTGGTCTCGATCTCCGCCAGCTGAAGCTGGCCGTCCGCACGGATCCCGGCGGCCTCCGCTTCGAGTCGCTCCTCGCGGATTTGAAGGTCGGCGTGGATCTGTTGAACCTTGGCCGCCGCTCGTTGAAGGGCCGCCTCCCCGGCCCGGCGCGCGGCCTTCATCTCTTCCTCGAAGGGGATGGCAAGGGCCCGGTCGACGCTGTAGCCGGCGTTGGCCATCTTGAAGGGCAGCAGCTCGTCCGGCGTCGCCTTGGTCTTCCAGTCCTTGCCGTGCTTCTGGCGCAGGCGCTCCTCGTACACCGCCAAGTCGTGGGCCATGGTCACGACGACGGCGTAGGGCTTGTTCCACAGCACCATGCGGCGCGAGTGGCCGGCGGTCTTGAAGGGCGAGAGGAGCCATCGACTGAGCGGCGGCGCCCCGAGGTCGGCGGCGCCGTGGAGCAGCTGGCTCCGGCGGCCGATGTAGTGGCGGGCCGCCTCGACGGCCGCGATGTAGAGGATGGGGATGATGCCGTGCATCGCGGCGGCGAGCGGGTCCTTGAGGATCGGGCCCGAGGCGGCAGCGTTGAAGGCGATGGTCGCCAGGGTCAGGCCCAGGGCGATCCAGCGCAGGAGCGGGAACTTGACCCGCTTGTGGACCAGGTAGAGGTCGATGGCCTGCAGGGCGATGATGCCCGCGTCGATGCCGATGGGGAACGCGTAGGAGAAGTCCCCGAAGCCCTTGTCCAGGGCGAGCTTGCGCAGGGTGCCGTAGGAGCCGGCGAAGCCGATGCCGGCGACCACCCCGCCCATGACCACCGCGCCCGCCGCCAGGGCGGTCAGGAAGCCGTCGCCTTCCTTCTCCTGCTGCCCGCCGTCGGGCTGCGCCTGGAGGTCGTGGTCGTAGATACTGTCGGCCTCGTCGTCCGACGGGGCGGGCGACTGCTTGGTGATCGGCGTCGGCTGGGTGGGCAGGAGGCCCGGGGGGTGGCCGTTCGCCTTCTCGATGGTGGGGACGGTCACGGCGCCGTCTGCTCCTTTCGGGGGGAAGCGGGGGAAGAGGTGGCGGGCACCGGGCGGGGTGCGCGCGGCGGGTTCGGGGGGCCGTCGGTGCCCAGCTGCCGGTCGATCCGGGCCAGCTGGACCCAACGCTCGTCCAGGGCCTGCGACCTGGCAGCCAGCTGTGCCTCGGCGGCGAGGGCCTCGGCCTGGAGGGCCTCGGCGGCCCGGGCCTTGTCGGTCCCGGGGTGGTCGGGGAGGTAGACCGGCTCGAAGCCGGCGGCCTCGATGTCCGCCGCCTCGGCCGGGCTGAGCTGGTCGCCAGGCTCGTAGACGTCGGGTTCGTGCCGGGTGCGCCGGGCCCTGGCCAGTTCCGCCGTGGCGATCAGCAGCAGCACGGGCAGGAGCGCGAGCGCGGTCGGTACGGGCGGAACGGGCATCAGTGCCTCCGCTGTTGTGCTGGCCGGTCCTTCCGGCTCCCCGGTCCGCCCGGCGCACCTCGGGGGAGGCGGGCCGGGCGGACCGGGCAGCCGGCGGACGGACCCGGCACCCGGGACCCGGAGGTCCGCGCGCCGGGGTCGCCGCCGGGCAGGGCGGGGGTCAGACCAGGTCAAGCGGCATGACGCTCCGGGTGCCGTATCCGTCGGTGACGGTGCGGACGATGACGGGCGGCGTGGCCTTGCTGCCCCGTCGGCCTTCGCGGGGGTGCTGCCGCTCGGGGCGGCCGCCGTGCGGGCCTTCGCGGGGGTGCCGGTGACCTTGGCGCTGTTCTGGTGGTTCGTCATGATCTGCCTCCTGCGGAGGCCTGACCGCACCCCGGCGCTCCCCATCGCCCAGGGGCCGCCACGAGACGGACTCCCTGGGATCAGGGCAACAACGGGGTGCGGTCAGGCCCTGGCGGACGGGGCGCCGTTGAGGATGTCGACCGCGGTGGTCACGGCGTCGGCCCAGCGCTCCAGGTCCTCGACGGAGCGCGTCGCGGTGCGGGCGTCGTAGGTGTTGGTCAGGGGCTCCAGGAGGGCGCCGGCCGTACGGACGGTCTCCACCGGGTAGCGGAAGGGCGCCTCGGTCAGCAGCACCAGGAGCGCCCGGATCCCGGTCCCGATCCGCCCGACCTGCCAGCGGACCCGCTTCTCGTCGGCATTGTCGGGCGCGCTGCGCAGCGTCGTCGCGATGCGCAGCCGGCTCATCTCGGCGAGGTCGAGGGCGAGCTCGGCCAGGCTGAGGCGGGCGTGGGCCTCGGTGCTCCGCTGGCGCAGGAGGGCGACCTCCTCGGCGGTGAAGCCGCCCAGGCGCTCGCGGATCGTCTGGTCGATCGCGCCCTCGGCGGTCTCGCGGGCGAGGCGGATGCTGTGCCAGTCCGACCTGTTGTCGTCGCTGTCCAGCCACCGGCCGAGCCCGCGCAGGTCGCCGATCGGGTCGTCGGCGTCGAGGCGGTCTTCGAGCCACTGGGGAAGGGCCATGGTCTGGTGTTCCTCTCGGTGTTGGTGGTCGGTCGGTCAGGCGGTGCGGGAGCGGTTGCGGGCCGCGCGGCGCTTCAGCGCGCGCCGCTCGTCGGCGCTCCTGGCGCCCCAGACACCGTCGTCCTGACCGGTCTCCAGCGCCCACCGCAGGCAGGTCTCCATCACCGGGCAGCGGGTGCACACCGCCTTCGCCTCCTCGATCTGCAGGAGGGCGGTGCCGGTGTTCCCGGACGGGAAGAACAGCTCCGGGTCCTCTTCGCGGCACGCGGAGCGGTCACGCCACTGGCGGTCGGGCTCGCGGACGTCGAGCGCGATCACTTGCTGTCCCCCTTCTTGGTGGCGGACTTGCTGTCCTCCTCGGTGCCGGTACCGGTGCCGCCGGCGAAGCTGCGGAGGGTGTACATGGGGTCCTCCTTCAAGGACGGTTGGTGCGGGGTGGGTTCAGTTCGCGGGCCGGGCGGCGACGGTCAGGCGGCGGCCTGGCGGTCGCTGCGGGCGGGCCGCTGCCGACGGACCGGCGGTCAGGGGTGGAGCGGGGTGGTCCTGGCCGGCGTGCGCGTGGGCCCCTGGACGGGGCTGTCGGGGGTGTTGCCGTCCGGGTACCGGCCGGAGCGGCAGACGAAGCGGGAGTCGGTGCGGCGCTTCTGGAACGGCGAGAACCGCGCGA
Organism: Kitasatospora sp. NPDC088548; assembly: GCF_044753005.1. Classification (NCBI taxonomy): domain Bacteria; kingdom Bacillati; phylum Actinomycetota; class Actinomycetes; order Kitasatosporales; family Streptomycetaceae; genus Kitasatospora; species Kitasatospora sp. NPDC088548. Next base: position 135,164 of record NZ_JBIVMI010000020.1, on the reverse strand, counting down.
CCAGCTCCTTCTCGGTGGCGGTGCGCCGCTGGGGGTCGCTCCCGCCGTCGCCCCGGTTCGTGGTCTTCTTGGGGCCGATCTTGGGGCTGGGGGCCTTGGTGGCCACGGAGCCTCCTTGGTGTCTCGTGGAGGGGACCGGGTCGGTCCCGGAACTCCCCATCACTCCCGGCCTCGGCCCCCGCTGGTGCGCGGGGCGTGAGGTTTACAGCCCGAAGGCCTTCGTCCCTCCAGCGCCGCCGCGCTTGCGCGGGGGCCGGATGACCGGGAGGTCAGGGCAGCCACGGGGCTGCTCGGTGTGCGTCCCGCCGTCACGCGATCGCAGCGGCTGGACGCGCCCGCCGGAAGGGCGGGACTGGCCGGCCTGACGGGGCCGGCGACCGGGTGACGATCTCTCTGTCTCTCACCTGGAACAGGGCGAATCGCACGGTCGGGTGGCACACCCCGCAGGGCGTGTTCTCCAGAGCCGAACCGCTTGGCAGCTGCGACAGCACCCGAAGGTGCTGCTCGCCGACGGCATCCCCTGCCGCCTCGGGGGGCGATCTGTCTCATCTCGCCCTCAAGCTCGGGACCCGCTGCTCCTCCGCACCCTGGGGTGTCGTGCCTGCCAGCACGAAGGAGGAGCAGCTGCGGCCGGGCGGCTCGTCGTCCGTCCCCGAGGGGTCGGACGGCGGAACCGTGGCCGGCGCTTCCGCGCCGGTCCCGTCATTGCAATGCTCATGACATGCTGTTGAGTTCTCAAGGTCCGGTTGCTGCAGGATTCAGTCCCCCCTCGGGGTCCGCCTCCGCGCATTCGATCCACCGCTCTCGCGATGAGCCACCGTTAATGCACTCAGAGTGATCACTTGGCGGCAGAGCTGGGCCTAGCCAGGTCCCCAACCCCCGCGCCGTCCAGACGAGTTCGCCTGGAGGTGGTTCGCGGAGGATGGGCAGTCGCTAGAACTGCTGCTCCAAAGGGTGATGAACGGCCAGGTGGCGCTAGCCCCGGCCCGCGGCCTTCGCGGCCTCGATGCGTGCCCGCTGCTCACGCGCCTGACGAAGGGCCTCTTCCGCCTGCTGGCGGGCCTGATCCTGCGGCGTCACCGGGGACCACCGGCCTGGTGGTCGGCGAGCGCGAGATTGACCCGGGCCGCGTGCGCCTCAACCGAGGCGACGAACTGCTGAGTCGTCAACGCCGGCTGAACCGGAGCCGCCGACTGCGCCGACTGCGCCTGCTGCGCCTGGGGCTGCTCGGTGGCACTCATGCGGCCACCAGCCCGTTCGCGTCGACCCGGACGGAGACCGCGAAGCGGCCCTTGGCGGTCATGGTGGCGACGGTGGCGATGTCACCGGTGTGGCTGACGTCCTTGGACTCCAGGGCGCACACGATGGACTCGAAGCCGACCGGCGAGACGACCCCCAGGTCGAGGGTGCCCGCGGCGCCGAGCTCGACGGCGAGCCCCAGGAGCGTGAACATCGCAGCGAAGCGGTCCTCGGCGATGTCCTCCTCGGACAGCCCGGCCGCCAGGAGCTCGGCGGTCCTGCTCGTGGCCGGCGCGGTGCGGAACTCCAGCACCGGCGCGACGGCCGAGTCGTTCATGGTGGGGTCGGTGTGGTCGGACAGTCCGACCTGCGGCAAACTGCTCACGGCGAGTTACTCCCTCAGATGCATTGAGGTTGAAGGTGATCGCCATCAGGTGCGGCAGGCGTGCCGCACCAGCTGCGGGTCCGGGATTGCGAGTCCCGGGCCCGCAGTGCCTTTTCCGGGGTGCGAATCCCGGGTCCGACACAGCGATCTGGTCTGCCACCTGCGGCTTTCGGCTTGCGAGGCCGTTCCGCCTGGCGGCGAGACAAGAATGACACACCATCAGCGACATAGTCAACGCTATTCCGGTACAGCTGCGCTCACTTTCCCTATGCCGGTATAGCTGCACATGTGGTTCACTATGTCTTCCGACACTGAGGAACTGGGTCACACAGAGGGGAGGACCTGGATGTCCCGCAAGTGGGAAGCCCTCGCGGACGAGTTGACGCAGCTGTGCGCCCAGCTCGGACCGGGAGGCGTGCTTCCAAGCACCACAGAGCTGATCGCCCAGGGGCGCGGTTCTCGGACGACCGTGGGGAACGCGTACAACGAGCTCATGCGACTCGGGCTGGTCAGAGGCGTTCCTGGGACCGGCTACATCGTGCGGGACAGGAGCGTCGTAGCAATCCCCTGGAGTCGCTACGGACAGTCCGGCGCCGACGGCCTGGACCCTTGGGAGACAGCCACGAGGGCCCAAGGGCTGAACGGGACCATGGCCTTGATCGAGGTCGCGACCGTTGAGGCGACGGTCAGCGTGGCGGCCAAGCTGGGCCTGACCGAGGCCACGAGCTTCCAGGTGACCCGGCGCACGAGGCACGCGATGATCGATGACAAAGTGCTCCAGATCCAGCTCGCCTCGTACCCCGTCGACGTGGCTCGCCGGTGCGGCCTCGACCGCAAGGGGGGAGTGGAAGGCGGCACTCTGCCGGTGCTTGCCGCTGAGTACCGTCTCGGGTTCGGTACAGAACGCATCAGTTTCCAGCGAGCCACCGACGCCGAAGTGGGCGTTCTGAAGCTCGCGCCAGGTGGATTCGTGGCCCGCGTCGAACGGCTGCTCGTCGACGAGGACGGACATCCGCTGGAGCTCCTCCAGGTCGCCGCACTTCCCGACCAGGTCGAGTTCGTCTTCGACGGGCTCGACTTCAAGAAGCTTGCCTGACGATGTCCCGTCAATCGCTGGCGCTTGGCACTCACCCATGGACTCTTTCCCCTTGCCGTCAGGGCCTGGCGGCCGCTGCGGATCAAGCATGGCCAGACGATCGGGGGGCGGGGAGGCATGGCGGGGGCAGTTACGGGCCAGTTGCGGGTCACTAGCGGGGCAGTTGGGCAAGTTCGGCGTTGCAGTTCAGGGAGGGAGTGCAATCGTGAGCATCCGCATCAGGCGTTGGACCGGCCGCGAGGCCATGTGCCTGAAGGAGGCGCTGCGAATGACCAACCTGGAACTCGCCGAGCGCCTGGGCATGTCGCCCACCTCAGTGAAGAACTGGCGCAGGGGAGGGGAGAAGTTGGCGTGCAAGACAAGCACCAGTCAGCTGCTCGATCGAATGGTCGACCGGTTGAGCCCAGTCGAAGAGGAAGCGTTTCGCGCGCTGCTGATCGAGCACGGGGCCGAGTTCGAACTCGTCGATCTACCGCCCACGCTGGTGGGCGAGTTCAGCCTGACGTCCCACCAGTTCATCCCTCTCCACCTTGGACCCACTGCGGACGCCCTGCGCGCCGCCGCTGCGCCCTGCCCGCCCGGGCCGGCCGGCCTCGATCGCCGGATGCTGCGGTTGGCAACCGACGGAAGCCGAGACGGGACCCTGTACGTCTACGACTTCCATGTCGCCGTCCTCCACATACGGCAGCCTCTCCGCCTGGATTCGGTCACCGACCTGGCACTGTGGCGATATCCCTCGTACTTCGCTAATCGTGCCTGGGCGCAGCAGGTGGTATCCGTCTTGGTGACCGGGCTTCTGGGTGAGGGGGCGGGCGTGCCCGTGCCGGACTACGTGCTCTCGCTCTACGAGCTGCACCAGCACCCGTGGAAGGACGAGGTCTTGGACGCCGCGCTCCAGCTGCTGGCAACCCCTGGGGCATTGGTCGACCGCTCTGCCGACGGGGAGAACCCGTTGCCGCTCGGCATCGAGGAAGAGCGGCTCTCCGCTGGCTGGCGTGATGGAGAGGCGGTCACGTTCTCCGGAGGAAGGGAGATGTCACGTGGCGTGGCCAGCTGGTCGGGCGTGGCCTACCACCCCGCTCCCGATGAACGGGCCCTTCCGGTCGGCAGCATCGTGGCGATGGAGCTCGACACTCAGGCCTTGTGGGCCCTGTCGGCCCATCTCCTGGGCCAGATCGAGGCGGGTTTCGACCCGACGCTGCCCGGTCATCTCGACTGGCGGTGGCTAAGGGGCGCGCACTTCCGCCTGACAGCGGCCAGGCCGACGGAGACGGTTCACGACCGGTTGATGCGGGCCGCGATCATCGGCACGAGCGACCTGCCCCAGCGCCTACAGGACGCCTGGACGGCACTGAAGGAGTCCTCTTGAGCACCGCGCCGATCGGACCACGGCTGGAATCGGCAGTTCTGGTGGCGGTCGACGTCCAGGCCGGGTTCGTGAAGGAGTCCAGCCGGCACGCCGTTCCGGTGATCGTGGACCTGATGCGAGCTTGGCAGAGGGCAGGAGGTGCCACCGTCGTCGCCACATTCACCAACCCTCCCGGCTCGCAGTACGAGAAGATCAGCGGCTGGAAGAAGCTGCGCACGCCCGAGGAGCAGGCCCTCGACCCCGACCTGGCCCCGCTGGCCGAGGAGGCCACAAAGCGGATCGTGAAGACGACCTCAAGCTTGTTCAAGGTGCCCGGAGTCCTGGATACCTTCAAGGCGAGGGGATGGACAGACGCGGTCTTCACCGGGATCGACACCGACAGCTGCGTCCTGGACAGCGCGTCCGACGCCTACCAGTACGGCATCACGCCCTGGCTCGTAGTCGACGCCTGCGCATCCTCCGGTGGCCACCAGTTCCACCAGGCCGCTCTCCTGCTCGCCAGCCGCAACTTCGGCCAGCACCTCCTCCTCACCAGCTCCGACCTGCACCGCACGCTCACTCAAGGGGGGTCTCAGTGACCACGACCGACGCCCAGATCCTGATCGTCGGAGCCGGCCCCGCCGGCTGCAACGCCGCCACCATGGCGGCCAGCATGGGGATGAACTCGTTGTTGATCGACCCTGCGGCCACCCCCGGTGGGACGCTCTGGCGCATCGGCAACCTCACCAACTTCCCCGGCTGCTCGGACGGCCCCAGCTACGCCCAAGTCCTCCGCGAGGCCCTCGCCCGAATCGACGGGTACTGCACGCACGTTCGGGCAACTGTGGTTCGAATCGAAGCAGCTGAGGATCACGTTCGTGCCGTCCTCGCCGACGGCACGAGCCTCGTGGGTGAGCTGCTCATCGCCTCAACCGGAACTCGCCCGGCAAAGGCGCATGAAGTCGGGTGGATCACTTGCAACCACGACTTCCCCACCCTCACCTCCTCGACGCCCGACGATCTGGGCGCGCGAACCGTCGTCCTCGGCGGAGACCGGCCGTTGGGAACCTGGCTTCGGACCCACCCGGAAGCTGGCCAGAAACTGACTGTCTGTCACACCGCAGGTGAGGCCTACAAGGTCGACGAAGTCCGGCACGACGAGCGCGTGAAGTTGCTCCAGGTCCGACGGGTCACGGTCACGGGGGACGGGCCCTTCGAGGTGCTCTTCGTCTTGGCCGACGGCACCCACGAGGTGGCGGAGGCCGACTCAGTGCTCGCCAACGTCGGCAACGTCGCCTCCTCTATCCCGGGACTCGGGGTCGACCCTGACGGTTTCTGCCCGCCCGCCGCTCAGCATCCTCGCGTCCTAACGGCCGGCGATCTGACCGCTCGGGTCGGCCAGCGGGTGGCCACCGCCGTTGGGGCGGGAGCAGGCGCCCCATTGGCCCTTCAGGCCCGTTTCCGTCGGCAGGCGGTGTGATGAACGGTCAAGGCCGACACATGCGCGCGAGGAGTGCAATGGCGTGGCGCAAGGGGGTCTCTCTGGGCTTAGGATCAGATGCGGACCGTCACTGGCCTGCGGGAGGTGGAAGCCCCGCTGAACGGTGCAAGGTCTACGAAAAAGGCTCGGCCCCGTCGTAACCGCGGCGGGGTGGAAGATTCCCGCCGGACTCGGTCACCCCGGGGCCGAACAGCCGGGCCATCTTCACCGGCTAAAGCTGGACACCTATGAAGGAGGTGCCGCGCTGTGAATCAGCGTACCCGTTGGACAGCCCGAGGGCGCAACAGCGCCCGGCCGATGTCGCGCGGCCCCAAGCCGCGCCCGGCTGCTTCGAGCCCGTCCATGTCTAAGTTTTCCCTGCTCGACGGCGGTTTCCGCCGGGTGGGGTTCGCCCGAAGGTGTATCGCCCGCATTCTGGGCTTGATCCGATCGGGTTCCGCTGCGCTCCGCTACCTCAGGAGCGTGGTGTCCGCCGTGGCCGCTGAGCGCGGTCGGCGTGACGTGGGGGTGGGGATGACCTAGGCCCTCTGTGGCGGCGCCCGATTCCGCTTGACCTCCTTGCCGGGAGGTTCGGCGGTGGCGCCGCCCGGGAGCTCGACCGGTGTCCGCCGGTGACGTTCCCAGATCGTCCTCGTGAGTGACCGCCCTTGCCGGGGCTTGTCGACTCAGTACTGCATTCGGTTCTTTCGCAGGAACCGCTTCCGGCCCGTGAGGGGCCTTTGCGCGCCCTCCCAGGCCATGTAGGAGAAGCAAGGCCATGATGCAGCATCGCGCTGCCCAAATCCACTTCGGCGTGCCCGCACGCTGGCGAAACCGCTCGTTTTCGGCCGCCTCAGCCGTGCGGGCCGTTCGCGTTGTGCCGTCGACGGCCCCTTGGGGCGGCCGGTGAGCGCGAACGCGATTTTGGCGTCCCGTCCGCCCGCTTCCCGGCCTCGTCCGGCGGCGGGACGGCAGCGGCTTCGTGCTGTCCCGTCCCTGGGACCGCTGTCGACACCGGCACCCCACCCGCTGGTGCTGTCGTCGGTGATGCGGGCCCGGCTGAGTGCCGCCGTGCGGGCGCTACTGGCTTCGCCGGGCCTGGTGGGTCAGAGCGACGCCGTGCGGTTCGCGGCCGTGGTGCTGATGGCCCGCACCCCCTTTGACAGCGGGGTGGTGACGATCCGGAAGGGCGAGCTGGGTCGCTGGTGCGGATCGAGCCGTAACTTCATGAAGGTGGTGACGCGGACCCTGCGGGGGACCGGTCTGCCTGAGGGCGTCCAAGCCACGGTGGCCGATGCCACCGAGGACGGTTCCGAGCACTCCGCCGACTCGCTGAGCCTGCGGGTCCTGCCGCTGTGGGAGGCGATGACCACCTCCAGCGGCCCGGCAGGGCGCTGCCCGGAGACGGGCGAGCGCAACCCGCTAGCCCTGGACCAGCGCGAGCTCAAGGTGCTCTTCCACCTGGTCGAGTACCTGTTCGCGCCGGGTTGGGGCCGGGACTCCATGGTCGGGCTGCTGGCTTCCCGGACCGGTCGCGGTGCCGCGACCGACCGCCTCGCCCTCCTCCTGCTGGTGCTCTCCGCATCCTCCCGGGGTCGCGTGCGGATGTGCGGCGGCCGGGTGGACACCCACGTCGGCCGCCCGGCCGTGACGCTGGCCCGGATGCTGGGCTGCTCCCCCGACGGTGCCGCGCACGTCCTGGCCCGGCTGGAGGAAGCCGGCGTGCTGACCCGGCCGCGCCGTGGCGCGGCCGGTCTGCGCTCGCGCGCCCGACTGGTGATCCCCTCGGTGGCAGCCGCGTACAAGGCGAACTCCACCGACGCGCAGACGGTCAGCGGCGCGGCGCCGACCCTCCAGTCTGTCCCGAAGCCGACCATGCCTGCGGGCGACAGCTCGATCGTCCCGACGGCGGTGCCCGCCGCCGTTCCCGTTGACGAGCAGCCGGCTGAGGACCGGTGGTGGGAGACATGTGGCGAGCCTGAGATCGAGGAGCCGCCGGTGGCGGACCCGGCCGTGGACCTGGAGGAGGCGTTCGAGGAGGGCTCGTCCTTCGTCGGGGCCCCTGCCGCTGCTACCCCCGGCGGAACCGTGCCTTTGGCTGCCGAAGTGGCGCTGGTCAGCGCGGTGGAAGAGGGCGGGGAGGCCGGAACTGCAGACCTGGCAGCTTCTACCCCCCTTCACGCTATCCACTCTCCGGTGGCTGAGGTGGGTGGTTGTGCTGACGAGGTAGATGGCCTTTCCGGCGCTTGCGCCGTTGGGGTGACCCACCGTCGGCCGGAACGCGCGGGCGCGCGCGAGGACGCGGCTTCTCCGCATGTGCCAGCCCTCCGGCTCGTCGGGGCCGCTGACCCGCTTCGCGGGGAACAGCCCGACCACGACGATCAGCACAACCACCACCAGGGGCAGCCCGAGGTCAGGGCGACGCCGTTCGTCCCCCTGCCCCGGGACGCGGCGCTGGCCTGCGCCCTGGCGCCGGTGGAGGACCTCTGGCAGCGACTGGAGCGACCGTCGACCCGAGGTTTCCTGCTGAAGCGCGTCCGGCGCGCGCTGGCCGGCATCGCCGCGTGGACCGGCCCGACGGACGCCCCCGAGGTGCTGGCCGACAGGCTGGCCTTCCGCGTCAAGCGCCAGCGCCGCCAGGGCAACCCGCACATCGACGACGTCGTCGCCTGGATGCTGGACCGCGGCCTGCCGCAGGAGCAGGAGTGCAAACACGCGGCGTGTGACAACGGCGTCCGGCTGGACACCGACAAGGACTGCGTCACCTGCGACCTGCGGCTGGAGGACCGGCGCTCCACCCGGCGCGCCATCATCGGGCAGGTGGTCCGCCGGCTGCCGGAGGCGACGTTCGAGCAGCGCCGGGAGGCGATCGAGGACGGGCTGCGCAGCCATGCCCTGGTGCGGGCTGAGGCCCAGGCCGATGCCGCACGCCGGGCGGCCGAGGCCCAGGCGCTGTGGGAGGCGCAGCGCCCCGAGCGGGAGGCGGCGGCTGCCGAGGCGGAGCGGGAGCGGTTGGCGGTGCCGTGCGCGGACTGCGGGGCCGGGCAGGCGGCCGGGCTGTGCCGTGGGTGTGCGCAGGGCCGGGAAATCCGGCAGGGCACGCAGGCCTGCATCACGATGGCGCTGGCGGCGTACGCCGACCTGGGCAACTACTCCAGTGTCCGGCGGACCTGGGAGTTGACCAGGTTTGAGGTGCGCCAGGCTCGGCAGGAGGCGCGGCTGGGGGCTGCGGACGAGGTGATCGGCGGGGCGTCGGAGGTGGTGGCCGTGCAGCACGCGCTGGACGTGTACCGGGTGTCGGCGCTGCGGGTGTTCGCCAGGTCGGAGGCGGCGTGCGAGGAGGCGGTGGCGGCCTACAAGGCCGTGTGGCGTGCGCGGCACCGGTTCCCGAGCGAGGCCGCGGCCCGGAAGCGCGCGGCGGAGCGGGCGGAGGAGGCCCGGGCGCGCGCTGCCGAGTGGCTGCTGCGGCGCCGGCTGGCGGCGGTGGAGCAGCACCTGGCCCGCGTTGCGGCGCGTCAGCAGCAGGGCCGTGCGGCGGCGGTTGTGGTGGACCCTAACGTCGCGGGTAGGAACCGTGCCCGGGCCGCCGTGGCCGCCCGGCAGGCGGCCCGTCGGGTGGGTGTTGACGGTGATGGGGTCGTACGGGCGGGTACGTCGCTTTGGAGCTGAGGTGTTGGTTGTCGGTGGGGGCGGCTACGGTATTGCTGAACGTAGCCGAGTGCACACGGAGTGGGGGGTAAGCTGGGCCCTTGCAGCAGGAGATCTTGAGGGCGTTCCGGTTCGCCCTGGACCCGACCGAGCGTCAGCTCGCGGAGCTCGCACGGTATGCGGGCGCGGCTCGGTGGGCGTTCAACCACGCGCTGGCGGCGAAGGTCGCCGCGCACCAGGAGTGGCGGTCCCAGGTCGACGCGCTTGTCAACTCGGGTACCAGGCTGGAGGCGGCGCGAAAGCAGGTGAAGGTGCCGCCCACGGGCCGTCCCGCGTCCGGAGGCGTCCGCAGCCAACGCCGGATCAGAGTCGATGCCGTGCGGGCTCCTCGGCCCGTACGATCCGCTGCAACGAACACCCATCCGGATGGCTCCCGCCAGCACGACCGCGGGCGCCACGACGCGCAGGAAGGCTTCATGGGCAGCAAGAGGAAGACCGGGCAGCGGCGCAGCGGCAACCCCTCCCTGCGCGACGGCGCCCCAGGTGCGGTCACGGTGCCGCGCCAGGCCGTCGAGGCGGGCATCGCCCTCCTGGGTCACGGACGGGTCGACGTCAACCTCGGCACTGGAGTGTCTCTCCCCGGCGTGATGTTCGACTTCGCGAAGGGGTTCCCCCGGGAACGGGAACGCGACGTGCGCGACGGGTGGGGCTACGGCATCGAACTGCCGGCCGTCCTTGACCTCCTGGACCTGGTCAGGGACGGACGGGCCGACCCCGCGCAGGCACGGGAGCTGCTCCTGCGCGCGGCCCGCGAGCTGTACGTCCCCTTCGAGGCCTACGCCTTCGAGGACGAGGGCGACCTGGAGGCCCGCTGCCAGCAGGACCCCCGCGACTGCCCCGTCTGCCGAGCGCACCGCGACTGGTTCGAGGGCGAGCTCGATGCCGCGGACGACCTGTGGGCCCGATACTCGAAGCCGGAGGCGTACCCCTTCATTGCCGGCCGTAGCGGCCTGCACGAAGTGACCTGTTCGGTCGTCCGGCGAGAGATGCCGCAGGCCTACGCCCGCCCGGCCGGGGACACCTACACCACCGAACTACGCCGGTACGCGCACTCGGTCGACCCTCACAGCGGCCACTCCGATCTGGAGTACGACCGAAGCTACCCGCACTGGAAGGCGATGACGGCCGCCGAGACCCGCGCCTGGATGGCCGAGCGCACCGGCCCGAAGGGCGGGCGCTCCTACAAGACCTGCGGCCGCTGCGCCCCCACACCCTGAACCCGCGCCAGGTTCCCGCCCGGGATGCCCGCCGGCCCTCCCCGCGGAGCGGGAGCGGGTCCCGACAGCACGTGACGAGAGAGCGCGGGGAACGGACCATGGCGCAGCCCCCGGCGACGGTGGACGGCATCGTCGAGCGGCTTCTGTACGTCGGCTGCGCGTTCAGCGCTGCGGCGGTTCTCACGGTTGTCCTGACCTGACCGAGGCCGTTTCCGTGGCGGCGGGGAGGACGGCCACCGTCGGCTCCGGTGGGCGAGGCGTTCGCGGACGCCCTCTCAGCGCGGGGCTCCCCGCCGTCGTGCGCCGGCCGTCGGGCTGTGCCCGCATCCCGTGGGGCGCGGTCCGCGGCAGGTCATGCGCCGAGGAAGAGCTGAGGAAGTTGGCCGACCACCTCCAGTGCCGACTTGTAGTTCGTCCGGGCCTGCTTCACCGAGCGGATGTCGGTGACCAGCTCGTCGTACAGCTGGCGGGCGTCCTTGCCCCGGGCCTGGCACTTCGCGCTGAGCGCGCCCTCCGCCGCTTCGAGGGCGCTCCTGGTCGACCAGCTGGCCTTGGTCACCCGGAGCAGTTCTGCGGCTTCATGGGAGCAGGGCAGGCGGACCTGCAGGTCCTCGATGGTGGCCCGCACTTCGTCGTTGCGGACGAGGCCCAGGACCTGGCCCTGGAAGAAGTCGTCGCGGCCCCGGCGGTTCTCCAGCACGCACGCGTCGAGGAACGCGGCGCCCGCAGCCCGGGCTTCGTAAACCACGTCGCGGAGACGGGACTCGGCATCGTCGAGGCTCTTCGGTACGACCCAGACGCACAACTCCCCGTCGAGTTCGTACAGGACGTGCCAGTGCGGCTGTACGGACGACCGGTGGCAGCACTTCGGGTCGACGACGTACCCCCAGGGCTTGCCGCGCAGCGTGCAGTCGTCGTCCAGCAGGCTCCGGTGCTGCAGCTGGCTGTAGATCGTCTTGGGCATCCGCTTGCCGTTGACGGACAGGACCTGGATGGTGACGGCGGCTTCTTCGGTGGCGAGCTCCATGCCAGGAGAACGGCGGACTGGTAGCGCGCGAAGCGGTACCCGCCAGCGTTTCCCGCGTTTGGCCCATCCAGGTGACGCCGGTCCGGCGGGTGCGGACGGCCTGGCGCACCGTCTCGGCGGCCGCGGCCCCCAAGTGCGCGGCGGAGTCGTCGGAGGAGACCCGGAAGCGGGCTGCCGAGTGGCTGCTGCGGCGCCGGCTGGTGGCGGTGGAGCAGCACCTGGCCCGTGTTGCCGCGCGTCAGGGGCAGCGTGGTACGGCGGTTTCGGCGGACCCGATCGTCCTGGGCGGGAACCGGGCCCGGGCCGCTGTGGCTGCTCGGCGGGCAGGCCGGGAGGCGGGATGCTGACGGCGTCGGCTGCCGTTGGCATCCTGTTGGGGCCGTCACAGTGCGGCCACCACATTGGTGGCCACTACTTGTGTGGCCACCAATGTGGTGGCATCATTGGGGGTGTCAGGCCGGGTGAGCTCGCCCGCCGGCCGGAAGCCGGGTCACCATCGGCCCGACCACGGCCACCGACCCCGCTTTCTGCTGCTTTCATGCGCTCGCCGTCAGCGAGGCGGCCCGCAGAGCACCACCGAATCCCCGCCCACTCGCTGACATGCTGCCAGCAGCCGCCCCGGCAGCCCTCTACAGGCCATCGAACACCAGTTTTCGCATGCGAAAACCTCGGTTTGAGTTTCCACATGCGGAAACCTTGCTACGGTTGTCGCATGCGGAAACCTCCGCAGAGTGGCCCGACCTCGGGAGGCACCCCGTGACGCGCATCAACGTGTTCGACTACGGCAACGACGACGTGGAGGAGCCCAAGCTCGCGGGATGGTTTGACGATGACTCCGCCGTGTTCTTCCGAGAGGCGGGCGAGTGGGACGGCAGTAACCGAATCTCCGACACCCCCGTGGTGCTGTACCGCACGAAGGGCGGCCGGTGGGTGCGCAACACCTACTCGCAGCGCCAGGGCGTCGAGGAGAGGTACGAGTTCGTCACCGACGAGCAGGCCCGTGACTGGCTCATCCGCAACAAGCACCACGAGCACGTCGCGCGGTACTTCGGCGAGCTGGAGGAGGAAGCCGGGCCGAACCTCGGCGGTCGGCCCAAGATCGGTGAGAAGAAGTCGGAGGTGCGGCTCCCGGACAAGGTCCTGGCCGCGATCGACGATCAGGCCAAGGGCAAGGGCGTGACCCGCGCGGAACTGCTGCGGACCCTCATCGCCCGCGGCTGGCAGCACCCGCCGTACCAGGCCCTCGCGGACGACCAGGACCTGCGTCGTGTCCTGCGCGAGGCGGACGAGTACCTGGACGGCTACAAGGACACCGCCACCGACCCGCGCGAAGCTGTCGAGAAGCGGGTTTTCTGCGGAACCGGCTACCACCACTTCGAGAGCACGATGCGCAAGGCCCTGACCGCCGCCGTCGAGCACCTGGCCGCCGAGAAACTTGCAGCCGGCCATGCCTACGCCGAGGCCGAGGGTTCCGAGCCCGAGACCTCCGCCGCCCTGGCCGAGGCATGGGGCCGCTCCATGGGTCTGGACACTGTCACCTGGATGCTGGAGAGCCTGCGGGGGATGCTGCCGATGGGCACCTACTACGTGATGGACCGCGCCAACCTGGACGACCCCGGCGAGGACCTGGACGCGTAGCCCGGACACGATCGCAGTGAAGGCCAGCCCCGCCGCGGGGCTGGCCTTCACTGTTGCCAGCGGTGCCGTACGTGCCTCACGAACGGCCGATACCCGTAAGTCACACGAGCCTACGAGCACTGTCCCTCACGTGGCTAACGGCTCCCAGGAACCCCAGATAAGGGGGACTTCGCCGGTGGTCCTTGTCCGCGCCGGTCATCCCCAGGCGCGGCGCCGGCTCACCCTGTAGCCGCCTGAGGATGTAGGCGTGGCCATTGATGTCCACGGCTGTGAACATGCGCGCCTCGCGCCGGCCTTCACGGTCGGCTTGGAGGAAGGTGCGCTCACCCGCCGCCCGGCGGGCTTCCTCCTCCGGCGTGACCGAGTCCATCGGCGCGGCCCAGGCCTCCACCATGAACGCCAGGCCCGCGAAGCCGTCGGGGGAGCCGACGAATGCCAGGTAGTTCACTGGCGTGGTCGACGACATCCCCAGCCCCGCCCGGCCGCCCGTGACGGATGGCGCCAACGACTCCGGGGTTCAGCTGTTCCTCGGGCTCACTCGGACGCACGCTCTGCCGAAGCGGACCTCTCGTTCAGCATCGCGACCGCCGGGCATTCTCTTGAGCTGCAGCCTGCGGATGGCCGCAGAGAAGCGCCTGCCCATCCCTACGTAGATCCCTACCTGCATCCCTACAGCAACGTGTCCGTCTATCGGGGTCAGCGGGCGCTGCATCGAGCCGGATATCCGCAGGAGCGACACCTTGGTGAAAGCCGTACGCGCGAGCGGGTGAAAGCTCGCCCCGCACGGATACCGGGGCGGGCATCCTGAAGCGATGAACCGACGAGGACCCCGAAGGAGCCGGCGCCGCACCCTCGCGGTCGCGCTCGGCATCAGGCCGCGCGCGCTGGCGGAGGACGCCCTGGTGTTCCAGTCCTCCGCAGAGGTCCCGCGCCCTGCGCCGCCCGAGCCCATGCCGAAGTGCTGCACGGCCACCCGCACGAGGCGGATTTCGATCGGCGGCACCGTAGTGATCACCACGGTTCACCAGACCGAGTGCGCGATCTGGGGAAACGGCTGAGAGCCCGTGCCAGCTACCGCGCCAGCACTACCGGTAAGAGGTGGCCTTAAGCCGGGTCTGGACGGAGTCCTACCACTGTGGTCACCTCGGTTCGGGCGTTGTGCCCTACTATCGTCCGCAGTGTTCCGCTATCCCCAGGCCCGGGGTTGAGTCATCCCCGGCGTAGCCAGATCGGGAGCTCCTCTGTGAACAGCGACGCCGTCAACCGCCTTCCGGAACGGGTCTTTCGACTGATCGTCACGGGCGGCGGGACCGGTGGCCACACGTACCCGGCTCTCACCGCGGTCCGCGCGCTGCAGACCAGGCTCGCAGCGTCGGGCAGGGGCCTGGACGTTCTGTGGGTCGGTACTGCCGACGGCCTGGAGGCCCGGGTCGCTGCGAGCGAGGGGATCAGGTTCGCCGAGGTGGCGACCGGCAAGATCCGGCGGTCCAGCAATCCGCTGAAAATGGTCTCCGCCGCCAACATTCGGGACATGGGACGGGTTCCGCTCGGTGCGGTGCAGGCCCGCAAGATCGTCGCCGACTTTGCCCCGGACGCTGTGCTGGCGACCGGCGGCTATGTGGCGGTGCCAGTGAGCCTTGCGGCCCGGTTGTGCCATCGTCCGCTGGTGATTCATGAGCAGACGGTGCGTCTGGGCCTGGCGAATCGGCAGCTCGCTCGCCACGCGACGCGATTCGCGGTGTCGTCGGAGTCGACGTTGTCGCTGCTGACGGAGTCGGTCCGCGCGGTAACGGTGGTCACGGGTAACCCGGTGCGGCCGGAGGTGCTGACGGGACACCCCGAAAAGGCGATCCAGACGCTCGGGCTTCACGGCTTCGACCGCTCCCTCCCGACGGTCTACGTCACCGGTGGCGCGCAGGGCTCGGCGCAGATCAACACCCTGGTGCGGGACATCCTGCCGTGGCTGCTGGAGCGGGCGAACGTGGTCCACCAGTGCGGACCGGCCAACGTGGCAGGGCTGGAGCCAACTGCCTGGGCGCTGCCCGGTGCGCTGGCGGCCCGCTACCTGCTGACCGGCTACGTCGGGCCGGAGCTGCCCGACGTCCTGGCGCTGGCCGACGTGGTGCTCTCGCGCAGCGGCGCGGGCACGATCGCCGAGCTGACGGCGCTGGGCAAGGCGGCCGTGTTCGTTCCCCTCGCCTCCTCGGCGGGCAACGAGCAGGCCCACAATGCCCGTCACCTCGCGGACGCCGGCGCCGCGGTGGCGCTGCTGGGCGAGGTGACGGCTGAAGGTCTGCGGCAGGCGGTCGAGCCGCTGCTGACGGATCCCATCCGGCGCGCCGCGACGGCCGAGCGGGCCCGGGTGTACGGTCGCCCGGATGCAGCCGAGCGGCTCGTGGACGTCGTCCTGGACGCGGCCGCTGCCAGCCGCTGAGCACGGGTTGAAGCCCAAGGCGCGGGTACGCCTCGGGCTTCAACGGTTTCACCGCTCAGGCGTTGCGCGGGAAGTTCCTGGGAGCGTTCGCGCAGACGTGCCAGGTTCGCTGGTCCGCACTGGTGGATGATGTTGGCCTGGGCGAGCAGCCAGGCCAGTCTCCCGCTCAGGTGCCGGGACCATCGCCGAACTGACTGCCCTGGGCAAGGCTTCCGTCCTTGTCCCGTTGGCCAGTTCCGCAGGAAATGAGCAGACCCACAACGCCCGCCATCTGCACACCCGCGGTGCTGCCGTCATGCTGGAGGCAGCGAATCCCGAAGCGCTGCGCACCGCTGTGGGGCCACTGCTGTCCCAACCCGAACTGCGCGCCATGATGGCCCAGGCCGCTCGTTCCCAGGGCCACCACGACGCTGCCCGGCGGCTGACGGATGTGGTCCTGCTGGCAGCTGCCGGGCATCCCTGACTGAAACTCAGCCGCCGGTGGCCGCGCCCCTCACCGCTGAGTCCCCGCGACCGCCAGCGACTCCTTGAGGGCCTCCACCACGCTCACGGCCTCGTCCTCGCTCATGTGCGGGTGGAACGGCAGGCTCATGATCTCCCCCGCGATCCGCTCCGTCACGGGCAGCTTGCGGTGCCAGGACGAGAACGCCCGCTGCTGGTGGTTGGGTGGGTAGTGCACCCCCACGCCGATCCCCCGGGCACGCATCTCCTCGAACACCGCATCCCGGTACGGCACCCGCACCACGCACAGGTGCGGCACGGAGTTGTCCACGTCCACGTCGACCAGCTTCACGCTGCTCAGACCGGCCAGCGCCGCCCGGTACGCCCGCCACAGCTTCTTGCGGCCGGCCTGCGCCCGGTCGAAGTTCGCCAGCTGCACGTTACCGATCGCCGCGTTGATGGACGACAGCTGCTGGCGGAACCCGAACCGCTCCACGGAGTACGACGTAGTCACCGCGCGCCGGGCCTGCGACTCCACAATCCCCAACCCGCGCAGGCTCCGCGCCAGCTGCGCCTCCTGGGCGTTGCGCGGCACGATCATGCCGCCCTGGCCGCACGTCAGGTTCTTGATCGGCCCGAAGCTGAAACACGTCAGGGCGCCCGTCGCGCCGACCCGCACGTCCCCGTCGAAGGAGCCGAAGGCGTGCGCGGCGTCCTCGATCACCGCGATTCCGCGCTCCTGGAGCGTGTCGGCGATGCCGGACAGGTCGATGGCCCGGCCGCCGAACAGCACCGGCATGACGGCGGTGGTAGCGCGGGTGAGAGCCCCGAGGATCTCCTCCGGCTCCACGCACAGGGTGTCGGGGTTCACGTCCACGAAGCGCGGGTTCGCCCCGCACGCGAGGATCGCCTGGATCGTCGCGCAGAACGTCAGCGACGGCACGACGACCTCGCACCCCGGGCCGACGCCCGCCGCGACCAGCGCGATGTGCAGGGCGGCGGTGCCGGTGGTCACGGCGACGGTCTCCGGCACCCCGAGGAACGCCGCGACGCCCTTTTCGAAGGTCTCCGTCACGTCGGTGTGCCCGTACTGGCCGCTGAGCAGTGCGCCGGCCACCGCTTCGGCCTCCCCGCCGAACAGGAACGGGCTGGCGTTGCGTGCGGCGTCGGGCCGCGAAGGGGTGGTCACGATACCTCCCGGGTCGGTCGGATGATCGGTCGGAGCAGTGAGACGGCCCTGTCCAGGGCCAGGGACACATCTGCGGGCGACGGTCCGGCGGCGGTGATCATGCCGATCTTGTGGCCGGACTGGTCATGCGGGTGCACCGGGTCTCCGGGCTGGGCATACAGCTCGATGCCGGTGACGCCGGGGACGTTGCGGGCTTCGGCGACTCCCTCCCACGTGGCCAGTTCGCCTTCCACGTCAAGGGGGGAGCCGAGCAGTTCCACTGCCGCGTGCGCGTTGCGCGTCGGCGTCAGATAAGCGTCGAACGGCTCACCGAGCGCGAGTGCGATGAGCGCGCCCACGACGTTGACGCCGTAGGCGGCCTCGTGCAGGCGCGGGATGCTGTCTCCGCTCAGGCGCGGGTTGGCTTCGACGATGCGGCCCTGGCCATCCTCGCCAAGGACGAGGTCGAAGTTCGCGGGCCCGTTGACGATGCCCAGCGCGCCGCACAGTCGCTCAGCTACTTCCTCAAGGTGGCGGTGCTCCGGCGGGGAGAGTTGCGCCGTGCTGATGCGCCTGACGACGCTCCTCCCGGCCACAAGGCGCTGGTCCTTGATGTAGGTCATGACCGACTTGCCGTTGCGGAGGAAGAGGTCGATGGTCAGCTGCCGCCCGTGGAGGAATTCCTCGGCGATCACGGTCCCAGAGGCGGAGTAGGCGCGCGCACGGGCGATGGCGGCAGGGAGGCCGTCAGGGCGGGTGACCCGGGTGACACCCTTGCTGCCCGACCCGTCCACCGGCTTGACCATGAGCGGGAAACGCAGCCCTGCCGCCTTCGCGGCGACCTCGCCCGGGTCCTCTGATGCGGCCCACCCGTACCCGGGGATGCCGCAGGAAGCGACGACGCTGTGAAAGGCGCCCTTGTCCAGAGCCGCCAACGCCGCCTCCGGGTACACGTAGGGCATCCCGTAGCGCAGGCCCAGGACACGCCAGGTGGGCAGCGCGGCGTCGGTCGCACCGACCACGATCCCTGCGGGCCGCGTGTCGCCCAGCGCTTCGGCGATGGCGCCCGCGTCCCGGGTGGAGACCTTCATGGCCGCATCGGCGAAGGGGAACGCGGAGGCGTCCGAACGCATATCGACGGCGATGGTCGGGATTCCTCGGCTTCGCGCCTCCCGGTAGAGAGGGATGTGCTCCTCTGATGCGCCGAGCACGAGCAGCGCGGTCTGCGGCCAGTTCTCAGGCATGCTGCATCTCCTTGCGTGGGAGGGGCGCCCAGCGGTCGGGGTTGCTGCGGTACCAGTCGACGGTCTCCGCCAGGCCCTCCTCCAGGTCGCGCGCCGGCCGGAAGCCCAGCGCCGCGACCTTCGACCAGTCC
The DNA here is from genome assembly GCF_044753005.1 of Kitasatospora sp. NPDC088548. Taxonomy (NCBI): domain Bacteria; kingdom Bacillati; phylum Actinomycetota; class Actinomycetes; order Kitasatosporales; family Streptomycetaceae; genus Kitasatospora; species Kitasatospora sp. NPDC088548. The sequence goes on along the minus strand of NZ_JBIVMI010000020.1, from coordinate 116,608 downwards.
ATGGCGTAGCGGATGTCGTTGGAGGTGCGGTCCGGGATGTACTGCACGCAGTCCCAGTCCGCACCGAAGATCCGCAGCAGGACCGCCGTCAGGTCCTTGCTGGTCAGGTCGGTGCCGCCGCCGATGTTGTAGACCTCGCCGGGGACGCCGTCGCGCAGGACCAGCTCGACCGCCTGGCAGTTGTCCTCGACGTGCAGCCAGTTGCGCACGTGCTGGCCCTGGCCGTGCAGCGTCAGCGCGTGGCCCTTGAGGAGCCGGGTGACGAACAGCGGGATGATCTTCTCCGCGTGCTGGCGGGGGCCGTAGTTGTTCGAGGACCGGGTCACGCACACCGGCACGCCGAACGTGTGGAAGTGCGACAGCGCCACCATGTCGCTCGCGGCCTTGCTCGCCGCGTACGGGACAGTCGGCCGCAGTGTGGCGTCTTCATCCGCCCTGCCGCTCTCCAGCGGCCCGTACACCTCGTCCGTGGAGATGTGGACGAACTTGCTGACGCCGTAGCGCCGCGCGGCGTCGAGCAGGTTCTGCGTGCCGAGCACGTTCGTCTCCAGGAACGCCCCGGCATTGGAGAGCGAACGGTCCACGTGCGACTCCGCCGCGAAGTGGACGACCGAGCTGTGCGCCTGCACGAGGTCATCGACCAGCTGCTTGTCGAGGATGTTCCCCGGCACGAACGACAGCTTCGGGGACAGCACCGCGTCACTGAGGTTCTTGATGTTCCCGGCATAGGTGAGGGCGTCGAGCACCGTCACCCCGGCCACGTCGTCGGCCTTGAGCAGCCGCCGGACGAAGTGCGAGCCGATGAACCCGGCCCCACCCGTGACAAGCACCTGACCACGTTGAGCACCCATGCTCAACCTCCTGGTTTCACTCGATCGTGCGACCCGCCTACTGGCGGGTGGACGACAAGCAAACCGCCGCTGATCTGCGCGTAACAGGCCAATTTGGGGGGCAAGTTGGCGACGCGGCGGTTGGCGACGCGGCGGTTTAGGATTGCCGGCCCCGGCAGTAGATGCCTCACGATGGAGGGGCGGGTATGGGCAACGAAGCGTTTCGCCAGCTGAGGCTGGCGTCGGGAATGACGCACGAACAGATAGCGGAGGCCGTACGGAAGCGGATCAAGGAGCAGCACGGGCGTGATACCTCGATAGACGGGCGCGCCGTGGGGCGCCTTGAGCGCGGGGCTGTCACATGGCCCGGCCAGGACTACCGGGAAGCTCTCTGCTGGGTGTTCGGCGTGGAAGTCCCCGCCGAGATCGGCCTGCACTGCAAGAAGGTCCGCCCGACGACCCAGGAGTTGAGTCCCTCGCGCCGCCGAACCCTCATGACCGCATCCCTCGCCGCCGCCCTGCCGCCGCAGATCGCCGGGCCGCCCCGGCGCCTGACCCTCGGCTACCTCGGAGAGGTCACCGAGCGCATCCGCGTCCTGGAAGACCTCGACCGCTACAACGGCGGCGCCGCCGCCCGCCACTTCGCCCTCACGGAACTGCGCGCTGTCGTCCAGCTCACGGAGGCGTCCATGGGCCCGCAGGTGCGCGCGCGTCTCCACGGCGCCATCGCCGAGCTGGCCGACCTCGCCGCGTGGTCCTCGTTCGACGCCGGGAAGACCAAGGAGTCCCGGCCGCTGTTCCAGCTCGGCATGCAAGCCGCCCGCGAAGCCCAGGACCCCTCCGCCCTGTGCCACCTCGCCACGAACCTCGCCCGCCAGGAGATCAACCAGCGCAACCCCGAACCCGCCCTGGCGCTGACCGAAGTCGCCGCCCAGGGCACCCTGCCCAACCAGGCCCTCGCGGTGATCTCCGCCATCCGCGCCCAGGCCCACGCCCTCAAGGGCGAGGAGCCGCAGATGCTGCGCTGCATCCACGACGCCGAAGCCCTCTACGCCCGCGTCACCGACCTGGAAGACGGCCCCGACTGGATGCGCACCATCAACCCCGGCAAGCTCACCAGCGACATCGGCTTCGCGCTGTACCTCCACGCCAACGCCACCGACCGCTACGCCCCCCAGCTCCTCTCCCAGCTGCGCACCGCCGCCGAGACTCTCGCCACCCGCCAGCCCCGCGCCAGGGCGCTGGGGGCCGCCCGCGCCGCGACGGTTCTCTACCGCCGGGGAGAACGTGATGAGGCCGATCACTGGGCTGCCGCCGCAGCCGAAGCCGCCACGACCGTCCGCTCTGCTCGTCTGCAATCCGCTCTTGTTGAAATGCGGAATGCGAGGAGAGGCGAGATGGGGGAACGGTGAGTGTCAGAGCCGATCCGCCGGGGCCTCCCCTCACCCGGTGGGCACCTCTTCGGCGAACCCCGCCCCACCTGCCGCCGCAGCCTCATCGGCGGCGGTTGAGGCCAGGCCGAGGTCCAGGCGACGTGTCATGTCGAGTTCGAATCGGCCATACGGGTTCACATGGGTCCACCACAGCGGGGACAGGGCCCGCCGGTCGGCCTCGGTGAGCAGGTCGGCCCACTTCGGCTCGGCCAGGACCTGCTGCATCAACAGGGTGTTGACGTGGACGAGACTGCTCTGCAGGAGGTGCAGGGCGAGCATGGAGACCTCCTGGCTCTCCTTGTCGTCGCCGGTCAGGTCGCCGTCCTTGCCGTAGAAGAAGTCCGCGTTGGCCGAGTTCCAGTTCTCGACGACCTGCAGGCCCTCGTGGATCTCCTTGCGGATCTCCTCATCGCTGAGGTAGTCGCAGATGAAGGCAGTGCGCACGACCCGCCCCAGCTCCTCGATGGCCTGGTAGGTCGGGTGCTTGGGGCCGCCCTTGGTGAACCGCCGAAGAACCTGCTCGGCCCCGTCGGCGTCCCCCCGGAGCAGGTGACCGACGGCGCCGTCGCCGCCGTCCGGGCCCAGGAGCCGACCTCCCGCGTTGAGGCCGCGCGCTCGCGCACCGTCCTGACCACCGAGACCCACGGCAACGCCGGACTCAGCAGCGCGGGGCGGTCCGCCCCGCGCTGCTCCATCGAACCCATCGCAAGGAGAACGCCATGACGGACGTGCGGGCGAACCACGTCCGGAGCCGGTCCGTGCCCGCGGCCGGCCCCGGCGCCCAGGGAGGGCAGCCAGCCGCGAACGGCAGGCCTGCGGCGGGCCCGCAGGGCCTGCACCCCGGAGTCTGGGTCACCCAGGCCTACCCGCCGGTCCTGGCGGCCGCGCTCGGACGGCGCGGGGGCATCCCCGTCGCGGTACGCGAAGCCGTCCTCGACCAGCTCCGGTATCGCTCCCCCGCCGCCCTGCGGGAGAGGATCGAGCGGCGCTGGTGGGCGGACTTCGGCCACCTGCCCGCGGGCGCGGTCGCCGAGCGGGCGGACGACATCGCCCTCGCCCTGGTTGCGGCCCCCGGCTGCCCCGACCCCCGTTGCGAGGACGGCTGGCTGCTCGACCAGGACGACGCCGCGGGCGGCTGCCCGCGCTGCCGGCGCCGCCGCATCGAGGTCACGCTCGCCCCCGCCCTCGCCCCGCCGTCCACCCCCGAACACCAGCAGCGGATGGCCGCCCGCATACGCGACCAGATCCGCACCTCCCGCAGCACCGCCCGCCACGTCCGCCAGCCCGACCGGCCAGGAGACCACCGTGCCTGAAACCCCCGCCCTCACCCCCGACGACCTCCCGGCCGACGAGAACACTGCCCCGGCCGGCGCCACCGGGCGCCCGATGCCCACCGAGTACCGCATCCCCTGCCCCGGCCACCCGCTCGGCGACCACGCCGCCCTGATCCTGCGCCGCCGCCACAGCGACCACCGTGACGCCTGGTGCATCGTCAACCCGGTCTGGCCCGAAGGCGGCGAGAACGTTTGGACCGGCAGCCGCTGGCAGTACCTCGGCGACGTCGGCGCCCGGCAGGCCTACCGCTTCACCGAGGCCCAGGCCCTGGAACTCGCCCCGGCCCTGGCCCGCGCGGAATCCGCGCGGATGCTGCAGGGGATCGCCGATCGGCGCCGCGCCCCCGTGCCGGGCCCGCAGGCCCCGCAGCGCTGAGCCGGCCCGGCGGCGCCCCGGGGAATCGCCCAGGCAGAGCCGGCAGCACCCAGCCGTGCCGGTCGGAACACCGAAGGCGCCACCGCGCGCCGGACCGCAGCCCCCGGAGCGCCGACAGCGCGAAGGCCCGGACCGAAACCGGTCCGGGCCTTCGCGCTGTGCCCATCCGCCAGAGGCCGGGGCAGGTCACCACCGGTGGCAGAACGGGCGGTCTCCGCGACCGCCAGAGCGGTGAGCACTGCGGCCTCGGTGACCGCCGGGTCCTGCTCCACCGTGGCCGCTAGGACCGCGTGGCCGAGCGCGACCCGCACGCCCTCGTGCGCCGAGCGCCCCGGCGCGGAGAGCTCGGCGAACGCCGCCCGCAGCCACCCGACGACGTCGCCCTGGTGGTCGTCCTCCAGGTCGTGGAACGTCAGGCGTCCCACCCACTCCCAGCTGTGCGAGCGCAGCACTTCCGCGTAGTCCCGGTGCTCGAACACCACCCCGCAGCGCAGCTGCCCCTCTTCCACCACCCTGCGGCTGCCCTTCCAGCTGTCGGTCAGCCAGCGGTGGCGTGCGCACGCGTGCACGACGTAGTCGTACGTACGGTCGCGGCGCCGGCCGCGGCGTTCGAGGACGTGGGTCGCGGGCGAGGAGCAGGTGGTGAGCTGGCGCAGCGTCATGGCCATGGGGGTCCTCCCGAGTCGGTGGAACCCAGATCGTGCCGCTTCCGCGTGCCGCGTGCTGCCCAGCACTGGGCAGTACGACCATGATGCAGACCACACCGACCCGCCTCTCAGGCCGGGCCGTGCCGGGGCCCCTTCGTCCCCGGCGCCCGTTAGCGAGGTCCGACGCCCTGTCCGAAGCCGGGCCACACCGCCAGCGCGCCGCGCAGGTAGTCGCTGATCCAGCGGCACCCGAACCCGTCGTCGCCCGCGTCCTCCGGGCCTGGGCGCAGCCCGGCCAGGCCCTCGCCGACGGCCGCGACCAGGCCGGCCAGGGTCGGCGACGTCCACATCTGCGGCTCGGGGAGTTCCTCCTCCTCGTCCTCCGGGTTCGGGCAGTCGACCGCGATCCAGCCGATGGAGGGGGTGTGGAGCACCCCCTGGAAGCTCTCCATCCCGAGGCCGTCGTCGAATCCGCGGCACCTTCTGGACCAGGACCAGCCGCGATGTCCTGTCCCTCCTCCCCCAGCACCGCGCCAACGGCTGCAACGTCGGCTACAGCGGCGGCGGCCCCGGGGCGCTCGCGGCCTACATCCAGCAGCTGGTGGACTCCGACGGCAAGGACACCGCGGCGCTGCACCCGGGCGGCGGAAGCCCCGGCCAGCGCCACCGGCCTGGCCTGTGGGATTCGATGACCGACGGGATCGGCACGCTCTGGGTGTGCGGCGACCTGCGCGACCCCTTCCTGGTCTCCGCTCCCGGCGGCACGGAGTGGACGCTCTGCCGACCCGACGGCGCGTACACGGTGCACACCACCATCAGGTACTGAGCCCGGCCAGCCAGGCTGCCGTACTACGAACGGCCGGGTGCCCCACCCTCACGGCGGGGCACCCGGCCGTTCGCGTCGGCGGTGCGGTCAGGCGGTGCTGGGACCGAAGCCGTCGGCCCAGCGCGCCTTGAACTTCTTCACGTCGTCGGCGATCTTCCGGCACTCGCGCAGGACCACGTCCACCTTGACGGCGATTTTGTTGGCCCGGGCCAGCACCTCTGCCGCAGTCGCCCAGTACTCGCCGGCCTTCCGGAAGAAACGGCGCCAGCCCGCGTCGTCTCCGCTTCCCGCCTGCTGCTTTGCTGCCATGATCCCCCCCCAGGGGTTGCACCGCACGGCACCTCGCGGTCGCCGTGCCCCGGTGCCGCGACGGAATGACGCGGCACCGGGCAGAACGAGCGGCGCCCGTGCCGGTTACGGCCGGCGCGGTCAGCCGACCGGGGACGGCCCGCTGTCGTACCCGTGCCCGCTCGGAGTCTCCGCTCCGCCGCACGCTGGTGATGCCGACTCCCCCCACCACCGCAGGCCGGCGAACCGGTCGCGCTCGCAGACCCCGCCTCCCTCTCCCACACTGGAGATCGGGAGCCAGCCCGGCCTGCCGGAGATCCCCGTCCGCGGAGGCAGCATGCCCACCGACCCCATGCACACGATCGAGATTCCCCCGGGCGAGCCCGGGGCGAACCGGTCGTGGCGAAAGCTCCTTACCGCCCTGGACGACACCGAACGCGGCGGGTTCGCCGTTCAGGGCCCCTGGCTGGACGGCGGAGCCCAGTACAAACTGCCCGTCGGCGCGCTGATCGTGGCCGTCGACCACACCTCCGAGACCGAGCACCGCATACGGCTGCTGCGGGTCAACGCCCGCGGGCGCCTGACGACCGAACGCGACAGCACCTTCAAGCGCGACCGGTCCTCCTTCGGCACCGGCATGCGCCACACCCTGGCCCGGGCGCTGGCCGCCCACCCGCCAGCTGCCCCGGACCGCGAGCCGCACCTCGTGCAGTCCCCGGAACCCACCAACCACTACGACGGCCGCTGCGCGGCGTGCGGCCACCCGGTGCCCGCGAACACCGGCCGCCTCGACGGCGCCCCCGGCGACCGCCACCACGTCCGGCACAAGCCGGGCGACTGCCCGCCCGCGCCGCCCGCCGAGCCCCGCCGCAACCTGCACGCCCAGACCTGCGCCGACTGCGGCGGCTTGATCGAGGCAGGCGCCGGCATCCTCACCAGCCCCTACGAAGGGGTGTGGGAAGTCCGCCACGACGGCCCCTGCCCACCGCCAGAGAAGAAAACCGCGCCTCCCCCGCCGCCGCGCCGCGCCAACATGCTCCCCGACCAGTGCGTGCGCTGCGGCCAGGAAGTCCCCGAAGGCGAGGGCCTGCTGATCGACCCCGCGTACAGGGGCGCGCTCTACACGGTCGAGCACAACGGCCCGTGCCCGCCGTCCCCCGCCGACGGCCACCGCACCTGGCGCGTCATCGCCGGCGTGCCCGGCCCGTTCAACCCGCGGCCGGGCCGCTACTGGCAGAACGGCGACATCGACCGCTTCACCGTCCACCCCCGCACGGACGAAGGCCCCGTCCCCCGCCGGGCCCCCGGCCGCCGACCCGGCCGCCACCGCAGCGGGATCTCCCTGATCGGCGTCATCGTGGCCGAGGACCCCCCGTACTACAACCGCGACGCAGACGGCGAGGACCCCAGCGAGGAACTGATCGGCGAGGACGGCTGGGTGTTCACCGGCCGCATCCGCGCCGCCACCGCGGAGGAAGCCGCCCTCCTGCTCGCCGAGGAAGCCGAAGCCGAGATCGACGCCACCCTCTCCGCCCGCGTCAACCGCCTGCTTGCCTGGCGCTACCCCGACCCCGACAGCGGCGTGCGCTACCTCTCGGAGGAGGAACTCGCCCGGGAGCTCGAAGACCTCCACCTCGTCGGACTGCGCACCCGGCCCGCCCCCGGCTCGAACTTCGGCTACGACGGCCACCCTGACCTGGCATGGATCGCCGACGACTGGCCCTGGGTGATGACCACCACCTACAACGGCCGCGACGGGGACAACTGGTCGCTCACCAACTGGCGCGACGACGTCGCGCTGCTCCACCCGATGACCGACGAACTGCGGCAACTGGTAACCGACCTGACAGCCCGCTACGGGCCAGGCCGTCCGGCCTGAACCCTCCTGCGAGCCGGCCGGGATCTCGAGTACGCTCCCGCGCTCCGCCCGCGAGCGGCTACCGTCGTCAACACAGGCCCGGCCATGCCGGAGCACACCGACAGGGAGAGGGGTGGTGTGGGGATGAGCGCCCAACCCGCCGAACGCAACGGAGGTGGCCGCCGCCTCGGGCTGCCGCCGATGAACACCGTCCAGGAACTCAGGGCTGCGCTGCGCGCCGGCTACGGCTACCCGGGCGACGCAGCGAGCCTGGACGCCGAACTCGCCGCGCAGTTCCTGCCCAGCGTGCCGGTTGACCAGGTGACCGAAGTCCACGACCTCGGCACCGTCGTAGACCTGCCCACCGTCGCGCAGATCCTCGCCGACTACCGCGGCCGAGTGCACCTGGCCGCCAGCCCCGAGGCCGCCGCCGCAGTCGAGGAAGTCGTCGCCGACCTGCTGGCCCGGCAGGGCGCTGAGTGAACCACCCCGACCAGCCCGGCGGCGAGGTCATCGCCGCCGTCACCGATCGAGCCGCCCAGCGGGCCAAGGAGCTCGGCGCCGACGGAGTCGTGGAGAGCCTGCGCTGCGAGCTGGAGCACCAACCGCGACTGGGCCGGCTGATCCGTGTCGTTGCCGAAGCAGGCCACCAGGTCGAGCTGTACTCCACCCGGATCGAGGCCGACCCGGCATCCGGCCGCCCCGCCGTCAACGTGGTGCACGCCTACTCCCCCGCCCCGCCCTGGCCGCCGACGGTACGCATCGCCGCCGTCGTTCCGGAAGACCCGCCCCAGCCCGAATTCTGACCGGCCCAGCCGGCCTCGGCGCCCGCAGCGCCGCCGTCACCTGTCAGACGGGCAGGCTCGTTCCGTGGACGAGGTGGCTGACTACGCCCAGAGCAAGCCGAGCGAGCGCGGCCACGCCCTCATCTCTGCGGTCGGTGGCCAGGTCGCACAGATGACCAATAAGCCGCGCCACGAAGCGCTGAACCTCGGCCCGCGACACCGACCCACCGGAGCGGTGACGCGGGCCGGGCAGCCCGCACAGGCGCAGGACCAACCGGAACTCCGCCCGGTGCCGCGCATGTCCTGGTGCGCCTGGAGGAGGCCGGCGTGCTGATCCGTCCGCGCCGTGGCGCCTCCGGGCTGTGCTCGCGTGCCCGGATCGTCATCCCCGCGGTGGCCGCCGCGTACGGAGCTGACACCGCCACCTCGCCGGCTGGTGCGGCAGGGTCTGTCCTGCAGTCCGTGCCGAAGCCCGCCGCGACGGGGCCGAAGGAGTCCTCTCCGAAGGCATCCCCGGCGGCCGACGTACGGGAGGAGTCGGCCGAGGATGCGTGGTGGGAGCTGTGCGGCGAGCCCGAGCTCGACGAGCCCCCGGTCGCCGACCCGGGCCAGGAGGACGCCTTCGAGGCCGACTTCGCCTTCGCCACCAACCCCGCCGCTGCTACCCCACCCGAGTCCGGCTCCGGCATCAGCGAAAACGCCCAGGCCGGTGGTGTGGGAGAGGCCGATGGGCCTGCCGTTGCAGACCTCGCGGTTGCTACCCCCCTTCACTCCCTGCACGCTCCGGTGGCTGAGGTGAGTGGTCGTGCTCTCGATGTAGGTGGCTTTTCCGGCGCTTGCGCCGTCGGGGTTGAGGACGTGCGGCCGGAGCGCGCGAGCACGCGCGAGGAGCAGCCCGGTGCGGACGCCCCGCTGCTGACCGCCGGACCGGGCCCCGTCCGCCCGCTTCGCGGGGAACAGCACGTGATCGAGCGCAAGCAGGGCGGGAAGGGCTCGGCGAAGCTCCGCCGGGGCGCTGGCCGGGCGGTCGCCGACGGGCGCTTCAGCAGCCTGCTGACGCCGTTCGGGGAGCCTCGTGAGCAGCGGCTTGTCGCTGTCCTGGCACCGGCGGCGGACCTCTGGCGCCGCATCGAACGCACCTCCACCCGCGAGTTCGTGCTCGCCCAGGTTGCCGTCGCGCTCGATGCGGTCGCGGCCTGGAGCGGCACCGCGGAAGCACCGGAGCTGCTCGCTGGGAGGCTGGACTTCCGGCGCCGCCGCCAGGGCGCGGTGCCGATCACCGATCCGGTCGGCTGGCTGCTGCACCGCGGCCTGCCCAAGGGCTCGGGGGACTGCGCCGAACCGACCTGCGACGACGGGGTGCGGCTCGACACCGGCCAGGACTGCACCACCTGTGACCTGCGGATCTCCGACCGCCGCTCAATCCGGCTGATCTTGACCCGTCAGGCCGTCGCGGCTCTGCCCGCCGGGGCGAGCGACGACCAGCGGAGGGCGGCGGTCGAGGCCGCGCTGGCCGAGCACACCCGCACCCGCCAGGAAGCCCTGGCCGCCGCCCGGCACCGGATCGCGGCCGAGCAGGCCCGGTGGGAGGCGGGCCGGCCGGAGCGGAAGGCGCGTGCGGCCGATGCCGACCGAGCCCGGCAGGCCCTGCCCTGCGAGGACTGCCACACCCCTGCGGCGGCCAGCCTGTGCGCGGACTGCCGGATCGTCCGGGCCATCACGCGGACGGCCATGGAGTGCCTGGACCTGGCGCTGGTGCGTGTGAACCACGCCCACCCGGCGGAGACTGCAGCTGTCCGCGAGCAGATCGTCCGCGACCTGGAGCACGCCCGGGAGCAGTCGCGGGGCAACGCGGCCGAGGACTTCACGGCCGGGGACCTCGGGGTGGACCCGGGGTTGATGACGGAGCTCGTCGCGGTCGAGGTGCTGCGTGACCTCCAGGAGGTCCAGGCCCTGGCCCACTGCGCCCTGCTGCCCGCGGCCGACCGGGAGGCCAAGGCGGCCCACGCCGCCGCCATGCGCTCCCGCCACCGGTACCCGTCCCTGAAGGCCGCGGTCGAGGCCGCCGCCGAGCAGGCCCACCTCGCCCGCCACCGGGCCGCGCGGTGGCTCTTCGACCGTCAGCTCGCCGCCGTCACTCGCCAGCGAGAGGAGATCGAGTCCGCCGGGCGGCCCGCGTCGGCAGAAGCCGGCGAGTACAACGTCAACGGCGAAGGCCGGGCGCTGGCCCGGCAGGCGGTGGAGAACCGTCGCGCCGAGCAGCTGGCCACCGACCTGCACCAGGCGGCGCAGGAGTGCGTCACCCTGGCCCTGGCCTACTGGGCCGACCTCACCAACGAGGTCTCCCGTCGCCGGATCGAAGAGCAGGCCGCCGACGCGCTGGAGCAGGTCCGTGCCCAGGCCCGCAGCGAGAACGGGCACCTGGACCAGCACCGCTGAGGCACGGCCGAGCTGTACGCGGTGCGCGACCTGCGCGAGCTGTGGCGGGACACCGCCCTGGCCGGCTTCGAGACCTCCGTGCGTGCCCGCCGGGAAGCCGACGCCGCCCACGCCGCCGTGCTGCGCAACGCCGGGAACGGCGAGCGGGACCTGGTCCTGGCGCAGGCGGACAAGGAGGCGCGGGTCGCCCGGCAGATCACCGCCGGCAAGTTGCTCGACCTGCGCGTCGCCCAGGTGCACCGGACCCGCGCCGCCGAGTCGGCCGGAACCCCTGCGGACCAGCAGGCAGCATGACCACGACGACCGGCACCACTGCGGCCCGCGAACGGCAGACGCCGGACGGCCATGCCATCACCACCGGCCCCGGTCGGCGACCACCCACGACAGGAAGGCCCAGAACGTGAGTACCCGACGAACCTCGCTGATCACGGACCACTGGCACCACATCGGTCCGGTGCGGGCCGACGGCAGCGACGGCTACTGGATCTGCGCGTGGCCGGACTGCGGCCGACACCGCTCCGACCATGTCCAGGCCGAGGGGCAGTGGCTTCACCCAGCCCACCGGTTCCGTCCCCAGCGGATCGCCCCGAGCCGCTGCCACGCCTGCGGCTACCACCGCCTGCACACCCGGCACGTGCCCTGGAGATGGAGCGACTGGGAACCCACACCCGGCCCCCTCTGCGCAGAGGCCGACCTCGCCAGGAACGACTGAGGCAGACCCGCACCGGACAAGCCCTCGCCGGCGGGTGCGCGACAAGGTGGAGGGCGGTCAGGGGCCGGGAATCACGCGGACCACGCGCACCACACCGACCTGACCGGCCGGCCTGTGGACACGCGCCACCACCGAGACCGTCGCACCCGTGGCCACCACCAGCACGCTGTCTTCCTGGACGGAGAGCCTGGTGATCCGCACCCGCTCCGGATCGTGCGGCTCCGCCGGCCGCTCCCCCAGCGGATCAAGGGCCAACCGGGCCTGGACGGCGCGCAGCGCCTGCCGGAAGCCGAACGGGAGCGCCGCGACCTCGGAAGCCAGCTTCGCGTCGGACACGGTGTCACCCGGAGCGCCGGTACCGAGCTGGACGAACCAGCGAACGCTGCCGGGCTGCTCCCACCACGGCTCGCTCACCGGTCGGCCTCGTCCAGGACGTCGGCCAGGCTCACACCGGTGAGCGCGGGAACACTCCGGTCGGCGGCGGCGTACGTCGCCGGGTCCGACAGCGCGTCGGCGACGCGACCCCATTGTTCGAGCACCCGGCCGGCGGAGAACGGGTCCGCCTCGTGGAACTCGTCGGTGAACTGCGCGGTCAACTCTCCCGGCAGGGCGAGCACGATCGAGTTGTAGGTGCGCGGTACCTGGATCGGCCCGTACTCCACTGGCAGCGCCGACATGGCGACCCCTCCTCACAGCTGGTGCCCTACACGCTACCGGGGTGTAGGCCGCCCCGGGGCCGCTCTTCCCACCCGCTCCCGTACCAGCCGCTCCGGGAGCGGCACCGGACACCGGCCCACGGTCGGCCGACTCGCGCCGGACTTCGCCGACCCGGCGGCACCCCCTCGGCGAAGCCGTCCGAAGCGGTAGGCGATCGTCACGCACCGACCGCACGGAGGTGAGGTGCGGCAGTGCGGAGGTAGGCGGCGCCGCGCCCGCCGGAGGCAAGTGCGTACAGCACCACGGCGGACTGCGGAGGCTGCGGAGCCGTCGGCCGGACGGGTGCGTGACCTCCGCACCCGCAGCCCGCGCTGATCCACCCCACGCACACTGCGGAGCTGAGTGGCGGGGCCCGCACCCGCTCCTCATCATCGCGGGGTCCGGCAGCCGAGTGCCACCAAGGCCGAGCTTTCGCCGACCCCAGCGGCACGAATCGAGCGATCAGGCCCTACGCATCAACGTTGGCCTGCGGATATCCGGCCGTGCGGCGGCAGGAATCCGCCACGGAGCCGCGGTTCACCTGGCCCCTTGGAGCTCCTGACGGCGCTGCCCCGGCCGGGCCTTGGACCCGGTCAGCACGCGCTACGCGCTACGCCCCTGGTGGATCGGGCGGAGAGCCGACTGCGGTGAGCGAGAAGGGAGGACTGCGGAAGCGCACCGCAAAGCTGGAGGTTGGCGCAGTCCGCACTTCCGCAACTCCGCACCGTTGGCCCCGCAGGACCGACTACGACTGCGTAGCCCGGCCTGCTATTCCGTGGCCCGGCCTCGAGCGCAGCCGACGGCGTCGTCCAACCAGAGGCGCTTCAGAGGGGTCACCCTTGGAGGTGAGTCAGAAGTCCGGGCCGTCCCAGCGGCCACGGCGCACCAGGGCCAGCGGCATAGGGCACCAGGCGGAGAATCATGCCATCTGGTCGCGGAACTGGGCAGGCAAGCAGCATAAGAAGAAGGAGCGCCCCGCCAGTCAGGGACCGGACGGGGCGCTGCCAGCGTTTCACCCGCTACGGTTGCGGGCTATGCGAGAAACACAAGAAAAGGTACAGGTAACGTCGCTCGGCGACGACCTTGCTTTCCTCGACATCACGACCGAGTGGGACCTGACGTCCTCCTGGCAGGACTGGAAGCCCGGCATCACGGTGCCGGACTCCTTCCGCCCCTCGACCCTCCCCAGGGTCATCGCCGTCTGCAACCAGAAGGGCGGTGCCGGAAAGACCACGACCACCCTGGAGCTGGCGATGGCGCTCATCGCTCGGGGCCTACGGGTGCGGATCATTGACGCCGACGACCAGGCAGCGTCCATCAGTGTCTGGCTGCGCTACTTCCTGGACGACCGTCCGGAGGAGCTCCGGTACAACCTGCGTGACCTCTACTTCGACGCGAAGGTCAAGCTGAGCGACGCCGCCTACCGGACGCCGTTCGACAACCTGGCCTTCATCCCCTCGTTCCCGGACTTGGGCGACGTCGACGAGAAGAACCCGATCGGGGCGGACTCCTGCCTGCAGCGGCGCCTGCGCCTGGGCAACGATGACGTGGACGTCACGATCATCGACTGCGGCCCCCGACTGGGAACGCTGACCGTCTCGGCCCTGGTCGCCGCGCACGATGTGATCATTCCGGTGAACGCGTCGAGCGGCCTCGACATTCACGGTGTAGGTGCGCTCCAGAGGGTCATCGCCACCGTGCAGGAGACGCTGAACCCCGAGCTGAGGGTTGCCGCTGCGGTGCTCACCGACTTCTCCCGGTCCAAGCTCGCCCGCAAGATCGGCGGGAGCCTGTCCCGGGCTTACCCGGACGCCGTCATCCTCCCCGCGCGTACCAACGTCAAGGTCGGCGAGGCCCAGTTGGCCAAGCAGCCGCTGCGCCAGTTCGCCCCCGGGCAGACCACCACCATGGACTACGACATGGGCGCCCGCGTCCTCTTCGGGCTCGGGGCCGCGGCATGAGCGGAACAGCCGGCGCCAGCGCCCTCGACGACACCCTCGACGACCTCCTCGGCGGCGGCGATGGTGATCGCGGGATCGGCGGCCCAAGGGCCGGAGGACAGAGCCTCGACCAGCAATCGGGAGTGGTTGCCAGGACGAAGAGCATTCTCTCCGGACCGGACCCCGAGACCACCATCGACTCGGTCCTGCGTCTGGCCGACGGGCTGCCGGATCTCGACGAGGTCGCGGAGATCGGGGAGGAGGATCTCTCCGACCTCACCGAGACCGAGGAACAGCAGAAGGCCCAGACAGAAGGGGTGATCCGGTCGGCGCTGGCCGCCGGTGACGCTGCGGTCTACGTCATCGCCGAGGGCCTGGAGCGGGCCAAGAAGGGCAAGTGGCACCGTCGCAGCCACCGGACCTTCGGTGCCTACGTCCAGTGGCTCACCGGCCGCTCCGCCGTCTACAACCGCCAGCTGCGCCAGGCCGCTCCCCTGGCGCTGGAAGCCGGGCAGCGCACAGGAGTGGTCCCGAACCCCGGGCAGGCCAAGGAACTGGTCCGGACGGAGAAGGCGTTCGACCGGGACACGGCTGTCACGGTGTTCGACACGATCAGGGCGCACAGCGCCGTGCTGGGGGAGCGGCCGACCGCGGCGACTCTCCGAGCGGCCCATGTGGCGCTGCCCGTGGTGCTGCCCGACGCCCCTGAACTGAGGCGTGAAGTCATCGAGACGGCGGCCCGACAGGCCCTTGGGCTGGATGTGGACGGGGCGGACGGCGACGACGAGTCGGGGCCGGAGCCCTCGGCCGGCGCTGCAATTGCAGCGCCAATGTTCGAAGAAGAATCGAACAGCGGCGCTGCAATTGCAGCGCCGCCGACCACCCCACCCGCACCGGGGGAGCCGACGGCGGGTTCGACCGCAGGGGCTGCAACACCGACGCCCACCTCGACCGAAGCCTCGGGCGCCGGTTCCACAGGGCCTGCGGGCGCAGAAGCCGACGACGACATCCCGGACGCCGAAGTCGTGCCCGACGAGCTCGTCTCCCTCCAGCACGTGCTCAAGCTGCTGAAGGAAGCCGACCGAACCGCCACCAAACCGATCTTCGCCCAGGCCGCCGTCGACTCCACAGGCCAGTACGGCAAGCTCCGCGAAGACATCATCAAGATCGCCACCACGCTGCGCAACAGGGCACTGCGCGCACCCTCTCCCTGACACCCACCGCACCCGGCCCGGGCCCCGGCCTCCGCTCACGGAGGCCGGGGCCCGACTCCGTTCGCCTGGCGGCCTCGTCGGTCAGCAAGCCCCGGACATCGCTAAGGTGACGCCGGACGGCCCGTTCCGTGAGACCAGGAGACCAACATGTCCCGGCGTCAACTGAAGCCCCTTCCCGACGCGGAGAACCTCGCCATCGCGATCGGCTGGGACGGCCCCCTCTCCACCTTCTACGCCCAGGTCCTCGACATCGAGGCGGACGAGGAGGACCAGGAAGTGCTCTGGGAGGGCACCGACCCCTACCAGCACCCCGACCCCCGGCCCCTGATCGACCTGCTCCGCCGGTACGCCGAGATCCCCGACGGCCTGGCCGACGACCTCAACCGCGACGCGGCCTCAGCCGGCGACGACTTCCCGGGCCGCGCCGCCACCACCTTCGTGGCCGAGCACGCGCTCCCCCGGACCACCGACCCCGCACAGGCTCTGAAGCTCTTTCAGGTGCTCGACCGCGAGCGCTGAGCACCAGCCGCGAGGAGCGCCGGCCGCCGCGGACCCCCGGTGCAGCCCGGGCCGCCGCCGATGCGCCGGTCCGGCTTCCGGAACCGCCCCCGCAGCCCACCCTGCACCGATAGCGTGATGGCATGACGCCAGACGGACTCGACCGGGCCTTTGCCGAACACGGCGACCGGTGGCTCGGACCGCTCTGCGGTACGTGGCCGGACGCCGGCGACGCCGACTGGGAAGCCGTACTCGCCGCGGCCGGCTCCCGCCTCGCCGCCGTCCCGGGCCGGCCCACCGGCGCCTCCTACCGAGACGTGGCCGAAGAAATCGCCGCTGCCGCCACCGAAGCCCGCGGCCTTCCCCTCGCAGATCCGGCCGCCGCCGCCCGCACCAAGGCAGGCATCCTGGCCCGCCTGGAGCGCGCCGAGCAACTCGCCGACGAACTCCGCCAGCAGGCCATCACCCGGGCCGCGCACGCCTACGGCACCATCACCGGCCGGGAAGCTGAGCTGACCCGACCGGAGGCACGGCGATGAGGTGGCTGCGCGATCGGATCGCCCGCCGACGGGCCGCCCAGTGGCGGGCCGACCTCGAACAGGGCGTCGTGAAGGTGCCCACCGACCCGGCACAGCGCCAGGAGTACGCCCAGGTCCTGAAGGAATTCAACCTCTACGACCTCCTTCCCTCGGACCTGCACGACCGTACGGATGCCTTCCTGGCCGCCGTGCGCAACTGCGACTCCGTGATGGAGGCCGTCATGGAGTGGAGCGCCCGACTCGGGCACCACCCGGAGCTGGAACCCGGCGAGTTCGCCGCCCCGGACCCCGACTGGGTTGCCCGCCGAACCGCTCTCACTGAGGGCATGGTCATGACCGCCGTCATGGCGTTCCTGGTGGCGGGCCTCATCCTGGTGCCCCGCGAGGGCGTGTGGGTCCTCGGCCCCCGGGAGATTCCGACCGACCCCCGGGAGATCGAGGCGCTGCGGGAGACCTTCTACGGCGCGCTTTCGACTGTCCTCCGCTCCGGTCTTCACGCTGTGGCCCTCGACCAGGAGCCGTAGCGCAGGACCGCTGCTTCGGAGCCGGTGCCCTCCCTCGGTGGAGTCGGCCCCGACCACCCGGTGCGGAGTCCCGCTGGGGAGCCAGGCGGCCGTGCCCGGTGTCGGCGGACGGCGACTGCGTAGCCGCGGTGCCGCCTCCGCAGTGCGGACCCGGGGTGCGTAGAGGTCTCCGCACCCGCTGCGCGGCGGGTGCGGGGAAGCAGCGGCCCCAGCTGAACGGCACCGGCGCGCGGGCTGCGGACGGAGACCTGCGTCCGGGCGCCGTGCCCGCCGTGGAGTGAACAAGCGCAGCGGCGCAGCCACGGCAGGCGCAGGGAATCCCGCACCCGGGACGCCCGGTCGGGGTCGCCGGCCGCCGGTGGAGGACGCCCGGGCGGGGTGCGGAGCTGCTCCGCTGCGCCCGCGCGACCCGCACTCGGCACCTACGCGGGACTGCGGGACCGGGTTCCGCAGCCCCGCAGTCGGACTGCGGACTCCGCAGCCGGGAGTAGCGGGACGGCCTCTCCCGGGGTGCGGACTCCGCAGTGGTGGGAGCTAGATCACGAAGCGGGAAAAGCCGCACAAATAGCCAAAACGGGGCGCAAGGGGCAGTGCGAAGCGATTGTCCCGTGCGTCACACGGAGGTGGCGTGACATGGTTGGGTCTGGCTCAGGTTTCAGGAGGTAGAACAGAGTGACCAGGCCACGTCTGAACTGGGGACACAAACTGCTGGCCGGGGTAGTGGTGGTGTTCTGCGGCGCTGTCGCGGGCATCGGCTTCGCCGGCTCGTACACCGCCGTACGCGCCCTCGCCGAGAAGCACGGCTTCGGAGACTTCTCGATCGTCTTCCCCATCGGCGTCGACCTTGGCATCGTTGCCCTCTACGCTGCCGACCTGCTCATGACCTCACTCCGCATGCCATTCCCGCTGGCTCGCCAGACCGCCTGGTTCCTGACGGGGGCCACCATCGCCTTCAACGCGGCTTCGGCCTGGCCGAACCCGCTGGGCGTCGGCATGCACGCCGTGATCCCCGTGCTCTTCATCATCATGGTCGAGTGCGGCCGCCACGGTGTCGGCCGCTGGGCCAACCTGATCGCCGGCACGAAGACGATGGAGGGCCTCGGGGTCACCCGCTGGTTCCTCTCTCCCTTCCGCACCGCCCTCCTGTGGCGCCGTAAGCACCTGTACGGGATTCACAGCGCAGAGGAAGCCCTTTTGCTGGAGCAGCAACGTCTGATCTACCGGGCGAGGCTGCGGTTCAAGTACGGGCGGGGGTGGCGCCGGGCAGCAAGCCAGGAGGCGCTGCTGCCGCTGGCGATGGCGAAGTTCGGTGTCCCGTTCGCGGAGACCGCGCCGGACGGACTGGCCGCGGCCGGCATCACCACCGGCCCGCTGACCGGTCCCTCCAGCAGTCCCGCCGGAAACAGCCTGCCGGGCAGCGAGCGGCCCATGCTGGAGAAGGTGCCTGCACCGGCCGACCGCACCGGGCGGCCGGAACGCGGTGGGCAGGCGCAGTTCGAGTCGGCAGGCGAGGACCCGGCCATAGCTTCCGCCACTGCCCAACTCGAGTCCGCAGTGGCTCCGTACGCACCGGTCCCCGAGCGAAGCGCCGAGCCCGAGCCCGAGGCCGCTCCGGTGCCAGTGGTCCCCCAGCAGCTGATCCTGGACACGGCCGCCCCCGCCCAGCAGCCCGTCGCCGCGGCCGAGGTCGAGGTGCTCCTGCCCGCGCTGCCGGAGGGGGAGGACTCGGTTCCCGCCGACCAGCCCGAGCCGGCGGCCGACCAGGAGAACCAGAACAAGGAAGACCTCTACTACACCTACTGGTGTGAGTACGTCCGCGAGCACGGCGACTACCCCACGAAGAAGGAGTTCGTGGACTACATCTTCACGAAGCACGGCGTGGCCGGGCAGGGCGGCAATCAGCCGGTCAGCCCCCGCTCCCTCGACCGCTACTGGCCCAACATGCAGTTGCGGTACAAGAAGGAGTTCGAGACCCCGCAGCACAGTGATCCGCTCACCGGCCAGCTGGCCGGAGTCTGAGACCCGCCCGTCCACGAAGGCGCCGGACCCCAACCGTGGGTCGGCGCCTTCGTGCTGCTCGGGGAGGGCGGCCCCGACCAGCTCTGCGTCGGGCTGACCGAGGGCGCAGACCTATCGCCGCCTCACACGATCGACGTCTGCCCCATCGCCGCCATGAAGGCCCGGTAGCGGATCAGGTCCTCGCAGGCCGGAGTGTCGTCCTCGTACCGAAGGCACGCGAGGAACGCACCGGGGTGATCGAGGCGGGAACCGCGCCAGTGCCCGGCATCCGTCGGGCCGAGCTGGCGTTCGCGCACCAGCGGATCCTCTGCGGCAAGGTCGCCGAAGAAGGCGCGAGCGTGCCCCTCGCTCGGGCAGACAATCACAAGCTTGTCCGTCTGGTCGGCGAGCGCCCGGTCAGCGTTCTCGTCCCAGACGAGGGCGAGCGCCGGACCGTCCGTTCCGATGACGATGTACGGCGGAGCAACCGGCGGCCGACGGGGCTTGCCCTGTTTCATGCGTCCCATGCCGAGTACAACGAACGGGGGAGGCAACGGACGCCCCCAAAGTACGGACAGGTCCGAGCCGAGGCGCGGCTCCTTCATAGGGCTGTGGCCGCAGTCTGGACGTTGCCGCCGCAGAAGCGCCGACTGCTGAAGCGGTCATAAAGCTGAAAATCTAAGAAGACGGGCGAAACGGGGCAAATATCGGCCCGCAGAAACGGCCCTAGAACCGCCTGGCGCGATTAGCCCGGTATGGCGCGACCTCTGGGCCGCTGCGAGGTCGGCAGAGAGCCGTCTGCGGGTTTTCGGCCCTCCGGAGCAGCCCGATGGGCCTGAAATGAGCTGCCCAACCGACTGCCTGTCCCTGCGCGGCGTCCACCGCTCTCACATTCCTGAGCGAGCCTGCTCGCGACGGGAGGATGATGCCGCCATGGGACACCACTCCTACCTCCGGCTACGGACGGCGCTCGCGCTCTGGTGCCGGGACTCCTACTACCCGGACGTCGCGGCGCTGTTCTCCGAGGACGACCGCTTCTACCGGCCGGCCCCCGACCCGGAGAAGGAAGGCGCCGTCTACGGCTACGCGACGACGATCCGCGGGATGGCCGAACGGCTCGACGCGCAGGGCATCACTGCCGACTCCGCCCTGCGCGACCTGGAGGCCGGCCTGACGGCCTGGTTGGAGCGGTACACCGCCGAGCTGGAGAAGGTGGACCCCCCGGTCGACATCGCCGCGGCGCAGCGCGAGATCCGCCTCTCACTGGGCCTCGACCCCAACGATCTCGGCGACCTGGAGGCCGACGGGGCGACCCGGCCCCAGCAGTCCACCACCCACCAGGAGAAGAACGACCTCCCGCCGGCCGACAGCGCGGCAGTCGAGCGCGAGCTCCGCTTCCTGCTCAGCTCCGACCCCGGCGGGTTCGAGGACATGGACCACTGGAACAGGCAGATCGACGCCAGTACGCTCGTCGATCGTCTCCACTGGGAGATGGACACCCGGAGCCTGGTACGGCTCCTGGTCCACTGGTCCCCGGACCAGGACGAAGCGCTGGTACTCGACCTGAGCGAGCTAACCGGGTGCTGCGTGGAACTGGACCCCGGGCAGCCGATCGCGCAGATGGCCCGCGACGAGCAACTGCAGACCGCGGTGCGGAACCTCCCCCTGGTGGTGATCACGGAGGGCTCGACCGACGCCCACCTGCTGTCCGAGGGCCTGAAGGTGACTCACCCCCACCTGGTCGGCTTCATCCGGTTCTTCGACTACGGGACCGTCCGGCCCCCGTCCGGAATCGCCGGTGCGGTCGGCACCTTCAAGGGATTCGTGGCGGCCGGCATCGGCAACCGGTTCATCCTCCTCGCCGACAACGACGCCGCGGCCCACGGCGGGCTCGCCAAGCTCAAGCGGAGCCGCTGGCCGGCCGACTGCCGGATCTTGCACTACCCCGACCTGCCCCTGCTGCAGGCATACCCGACCTACGATCCCGCCAACGGCACCACTGCGGTCGAGGACGTCAACGGCCGGGCCGGCAGCCTGGAGATGTACTTCGGGCAGGACGTCCTCACCGACTCCGGCGGCAACCTGATGCCCATCCACTGGAAAGCCGTGGACCCCAGCGCGCACCAGCTCCAGGGCTCACTCACCGACGCGGACAAGCGGACGGCGCAGCAGCGGTTCGAGGCGAAGCTCAAGACCGAGCGGTCCGTTACGGCGACGGGAACGGAGGACTGGAGCGGCATCCGAGCGGTCATCGACTTGATCGTCCGCGCCTTCCAGTGACTGGCGAATCGGCGCCCGCCGTCGTGCGCGCCGACGCCCCGGCACCGCGAGGGCAGCCGGGGCGTCGGGAGAGGAAGCGGTCAGCTCAGCAGCAGCGAGGTGACGACCGCTCCCGTGATCAGCCCCGGGCCGATGGCGACCCGCGAGCGCCTGTCTGCCTTGCCCGCCCACGTCAAGCTGACCGCGTACGTGGCGCTGACCACGAAGCCGGCCAGCAGGCCGAAGAAGAGCGCCGGCCAGCTGTTCCAGCCGAGCAGGGCGCCCAGCGCGGGCGCCATCTTGAAGTCGCCCAGGGCGACGCCGCCCATCAGCGCCAGGACGAAGAACAGCACGCTCAGCACGACGGCCGCGAGCAGCGCCCTGACGGTTACCGCCTGGTCCTGCCCTGTCGCGGCGGCCCCGGCCAGCGCCATGGCGACACCGCCGTTCAACGCGATGGTGAGGTGGTCGGGCAGCCGGTAGACCGCCAGGTCGATCAGCGCCAGCGGCACGCCGAGCAGCACGACCCACCACTGCGCGACGGCCAGCCAGCCGTGCGCGCCAGCGAGGGCGACCGCCGCGAACAGCACCCCGGTCAGTACTTCCGGCAGGCCCGCCGCCGGCCCGATGCGTCCCGAGCACGCGGTGCAGCGCCCGGCGGCGAAGTGCAGCAGCGCCGTACGGTCCGCGACCAGCGGCCGGGCCACGCAGCCAGGGCAGCGGGAGCCCGGACCGGTGCCGATCGGCCGGGCGTAGACGAAGACCAGCGGGCGCACGACCACGGCGCCCAGCACCGCGCCGACCGCGAGGGCGAGCACCACCACTGCGGCGGTGCTCATACGCGCTGCCCGTCGAGCAGGTTCTTGATCAGGCGCTCGGTCTCCACGTCCAGCGGGGCGTCCTGGTGCTGCGCGGCGACCTTCGCGGCGTCGATCACGGTGAACAGGCCCTGGCGGTTGCCCGCGGCGTGCTCCACCCGCATCCAGTCCCGGAACAGCTGCTCATCGTCCTGGACCTCGATGCCCACCGCGATGGCGCGGCGGGCGGCGTCCAGGTCGAGGCACTCGTCCCGCAGGCGCAGGCACGCCACGGTGTGCGCGGTGTCGTGGATCTTGGCGATCATCTCCTGCACGAGCGGCACGGCCCAGTCGTGGTCGCCGTCCCCGCCGAACGGCCGGCCGCGGACCAGGCCCAGCGCCTCTTCGAGGTCGGCCAGGCCCGCGACGCCCTGCGGCAGGCCGCGTTCGGCGAGGTACTCGAAGACGGTCCAGTCGCACGAGATCTCGTCCGACATCCGGTAGGTGTCACCGGACTTGCGGGGCAGGAACGGCGCGCCGGACGGCCCGACGCCCAGGGTGCTGCGCAGCTGCGAGATGCGGGACAGGACGGTCTGCGGCTCCCACGGGGACCTCGGGTCCATGGCGTTGGCGATGGCACCGTAGTCGCGGCCCCGCTTGAAGTAGAGGTAGGCACCGAGAGCGGCGATCTGGGCGGCGTGGCTGTTGATGTCAGGCCGGCCGGTGTTGTCGATGCGGACCGGTCCGAGGACCTGGATCTGCGGGATGCCGGGACCGGCCGTCACCGGGGGCCGGGAGGCGGGCCGGGCGGGCTTGGCCGGCGCGACCGGGGCCTGGGCGGTCTCTGGGTCGGCGTCGTCGTCCGGCTCGTAGCCGTCCTCGTACTCATCGTCCGGCTCGTCCAGGTCGTCGAACTCGTCGACAGGCTCATCTCCGGCTTCGGTGCCGTCGGCCTGGACAGCACCGGTCAGGACCGCGTACCCGGACACCGAGGCGGTGGTGAAGTCGACGGGGGAGGGGATGGAGGCGGGGCCGAAGCGCGGCGGCACCGCGTCCGGGTCCGGTACGAACTCCCACGGCCCGACCGCCGGGCGCGCGGGCTCGGAGGCGGTCTCGAAGGTGGCCACCAGCTGCCGGTGGGCCTCCGCGGTGACGCGCTGCAGGACGACGTCGCCGTCGACCAGCTCGCACGGCTGGGCGGCCAGTTCGGCGGCGTCCAGCACCTCCGCCTCCGGGAAGTACGTGGCGCAGCTGGCCGGCAGGATCACCGCGACCTGCTGGCCGCGGGCCTTGCTGAGCAGGTCGGCCAGCTCCCAGGTCTGCTCGCCCGGGTCGCTGGTGCTGACCATCAGCCACGGCAGCGGTCCGGGCTCGCCGGCCTGCTCGGCCTGGATCGCCTCGGCCAGGACGCCCGCCAGGTCGACGATGCCGTCAGCCGCGGACGGCAGGAACCGCACGCGGCCCTTGGGCAGGTGCGGGGCCAGGTCCTGCCCGAACCCCACGGTCAGGACGTCCACGTGGTCCGCCCACGGGCACGTCGCGGCGTCCAGCGCCATCGCGCGGGCGACTTCGCGGACCTGCTCCGCAGTGCCGTCCAGCAGGACGACCTGGTGGTAGGGGAGGTTGGCGAGCAGCTGGACGCCGTCCTCGTCGCGGCCCAGGCTCAGCAGGCCCGGGTAGGGGGCCGGAACCCGGGCGGCGTGCTTCTCCTCCAAGAGGTCGGCACGCTCCTCCAGCACCCACCACCCGCCGTCGGTGGCGGCGGTGAACGGGCTGATGGGCTCCACGTCGTTGTCGTCCACCAGGAGGTGGACGGAGTCCGCGGTGACCCGGGCGGCCCGAAGGGCCGGGAGCTCGTCCGGGGCCCGCTCGGCCAGGGTCCGCAGCGCCACGTCGAGGAGCGCGACGGACGCCGGCTCGGCGGTCTGGCCGAGCAGCATCTCCAGCGGGGCGGTCTCCTCCGGCACGGCGATCGTCTGGCCGGGGCGGCGCCTGCGGTGCTGCCACAGGCGGCGGGCGGCGATGGCTCCGAGCAGGGTGGAGCCCAGGCCCGCGCCGATCCCCCCGATCTGCTGGACGGAGACGGCGGCCTCGTCGCTCTGGGCGGGGTCGGCGGCGGCAGGGACCGGGGCGCTCTCGGCCGCGGCCGGGGCCTGGGTCGCCGGGCTCTCAGCAGCCGGGGCGGGGGTGGCCGGCGCGGCGGTGGCGCTCTCCGCCGGGGCCGGGCTCTTGACGGCCGGGGCCGTGGCCGGGGCGGACGGCGCGACCGTCGGCGCGGGGGCGGCCGGCGCGGGGGAGACGGGCTGCTGAACCGGCGCAGGCGCGGGGGCCGGGGCCGGGGCTGCCGCCGCAGGGCCGGGGATGACGATGCGCTGGCCGGGGAACAGCTCGTCCGGATCGGTGAGGTGGCCGCCGCCGGGCTGGACCACGCCGCTGCTGGCCGCCAGCAGCTCGGGGTACTTGCCCCCGTCGCCCAACTCCCGCTCGGCGATACCCGACAGGGTGTCGCCCGCATGGACCGTCACGATGTGCTCGGAGCCGTCCGTCGTGGTGGCGGTGGTGCCGGTGACCAGGTCGGGCCCGGAGGCGTCGGCCGGCATCACCAGGCGCCACCCGGGCCGGATCACGCCGTCCGCGCTGATCTTCCGGCCGTCGTCCTGCACGCGGTCCTTGTTGAGCTCGACGATCTCGCTCCATCGCTGGCCGGAGCCCAGGTACCGCTCCGAGATCCCCCACAGGGTGTCGGTGTGGGTGGGCGTCGACGCCTTCACCTCGTAGACCTTCGAGCCCGCAGCGCTCGCCGCCGCCGGAGCGGCGTCGGCAGTGAGGGCCACGGCGGCCTGCTGCGCCGTGGCGAGGACGGACACGCTGGCCACCGGAGCCCGCGCGGGGACGGCGGCGGACGCGGCCGACGCCTGACCGACGGTCAGCGCACCGGCGCCGACCAGCAGCATGGTGGCCACCAGCGAACGGGCCAGGGCCTGCGAGGGGCCGGCCGCCGGGATCGGCACCGCCAGGCTCATCCCGGACAGCGCGGCCTTCAGCTCGACGGCGACGCACAGAGCGAACTGCGCCCAGGCCAGCCACACCACCACCGCCAGGATGCTCAGCAGCGAGGAGGTGCCGACGCTCTGGGTGAGCGTGTCCAGCGAGGGCACATGGTCCGGCAGCGGGTTGCCGATGAAGCGGACCAGGCCGTACGGGATCGCGCCGAGGAGGGCGACCAGGGCGACGCCGGCCAGCACCGCGAGCACCACGTCCCCGAAGGTCCGTGAGCGCCCCGGGCCCGCCGGCCTCTTCTTCGTCGTCACCATCGGCCGCTCCTTAAATGATCTTTCTCCTCGCGCCGCACCTAGCCGGTGACGACGGTCTGGATCTCTCTGACCACGACATTCTGCGGGGTGCCGTCGGTCAAGCCGTTCGGCAGGGGGTTCGCCGGCGCCGCATGCGGGTTCTTCGACGGCGTCCAGGTGACCTGCCACGTCACCTGGCCGGTCAGCGGGTAGCTGCCTCCGCGCGAGGACCGGGCGTAGTTGATGTTGCAGCCGCTGGTGGAGGAGTCGACCTGGTAGCCGCCGCCGGCGGACACGAAGTTGTAGGTGCAGCTGCGCGGCGAGGCGTCGTCGGTACCGGCGTCGACCCGAAGCGCCACCGGCACCGCCAGCGTGGAGGCCGCGATGGAGAAGCCCATGTAGTCGAGCGAGGCGGTCACCGACACCGGCTGCAGCGGCTCGCTGAAGGACACGAAGGTGGGCAGGTTGACGGTCTGCCGGTCCGCGGCCGGGCTCAGCTTCACCTGCGGCGCGGGCAGCTTGGTCGCCGCGTAAGCGATCTTGGAGAGCATCTGCGGCGTGACGGCGAGCATCCCGGCCGGGGGATTGCCGGCGGGCACCCACTGGATGCCGGGGCTCTGCGTGCAGGCGTCGGTCACCGGGAGGTCCCAGACCTTCTTGGTCTTGACCATCCCCCACCACGCGCCCGGCTGTCCGCGGTGGAAGTCACCGTCGGCCTTCAGGGCCTCGTACTGCTTGAGCATGTCCGCCGCCCCGGAGGTGCTCCCCAGCTGCTCCATCAGGGCCTTGAACGCGGCGTCGAACTGATCGGGCGTGTACTGCGGCTCGTACCAGCACGCCGGCGGCACCCAGCTCCCGCCGACCGACAGCAGGTGCTTGGCGCCAGTGCCGGCGTCGTTCGCCGTCAGGGTGACGTGCGACTCGATCGACCAGGGGCTGGGCGTGCTGCCGCCGGGGTCGCCACCGAAGTCCGCCCGCGCCGGGCCGGTGGCCACGGCGAGCAGGGCGCCCGCCAGCACCACGGCGCCGGACGCCCGGACACCGCGACCGCGGATCATGCGTTCTGGCACCGCTGCGATCCCTTCTCGCCGGCCGCCTGCGTCACCCGCCACACGCCCTGCGCGGACAGCTCCAGCCCGGTGTTCCACTCCGTGTAGTCCTTGATACTCGGGGTCGAAGGGGTCACCTTGCCGGTGGCCTTGTCCTTCGGGAAGCCCTTGCTCTGGTCCTCGCAGTAGGTGAACGCGGCGTGGGTGGCGTCCTTCACGGTGATCGTCGGCGCGTAGTAGCGGGTGCTGCCGGTGATGGTCTGCCCGCGGCTGGCGAGCTGCTGGATGATGTCGGCCATGTACGGGCGCGCCATGCCGTCCCAGGCGTACTGGAACGCCGGGGCCTGTCCGTCGCCGGCCGCGAACGCCGCGTTGTAGGCGCGCAGCGCGTACGTCATCCCCTGCGCGACCGCGTCCTTCGCCGCGTCACCCGAGGGGGGGAAGGCGACGTCGACCGTGAGGTCCGCAGGCAGGGTGACCACCGGAGCGCCGGCGGGCTGCGTGGCGCTCGCGCTCGGGGACGGCGACGCCGAGGCCGAAGGAGTGCCGCTCTGGGCGCCGTTGATGTCGGAGCCGGGGCTCTTGGAGCCGCTGGTGCAGCCGACGGCCGCCGCCGCGAGCAGCGCGACGGCCGCGCCGGAGCGGATGATGCCGCCGAACGCGGAGCGGCTGCTGGTGCTGGTGCTGGTCATGAAGGTTTCTCCCATCCCCTTGTGAGTCGGGATCATTGTTCCTGTACGGCCTGGGCGGTGGCGAACCCGTGGACGGTGAGCGAGTCGCGGCCGGCCAGGCGCAGCAGGACCGGGCGGTAGACGAGGGTCACCTCGACCTGGACGGTGTTGCCGCCGGCCGAGGTGCAGTGGGCTTCGACGCCGGTGCCGGAGCGGGCGGCGAACTCCTGCACGTAGGAGGTGCACGCCGGGTTGGGGTCGACGCTGACGGTGCCGTCGGCGCGCAGCGCGTCGCGGCTGACGTGGTTGGCGGCGTACCGGGCGGACTGCTCGGCGATGTCGGCGGCGCGGTCGCGCTGGTGGATCGCCTGGCCGCCGTCGACCACGAATCCGGCCAGGAGCAGGAACAGCAGGGCCCCGAAGATCAGGTAGAGGGCGGCCGAGCCCTCGTCGGCGGGCCGGACTCGCAGTCGCGCGAGGAGGAAGGTCTTCATCAGCTGGTCCGCCGGTAGGTGTCGAGCGGAGAGGTGGAGGTGGAGCTGACGCGGGTGGTGACCTTGAGGCCCATGGACGCCAGTCCGCGCACGTCGCAGGAGACGGTGACGGTGAACAGGCCGCCGGCCCGCCAGTCGCCCGAGGGTTGGACGTCCACGTTCCCGCCGACGCAGACGCTGGTCGCGTCCGCGCGGGCGGCCCGCACCGCCTCCCGCACCGCGGAGGAGTAGTCGCGCTGCAGGGCGCCGGCGCGGGCCGCGTCGCGGGCCGCGCCGTCCAGGCTGCCGTGGGCGCGGACGATCAGTCCGAAGCCGACCAGCAGCAGGGACATGAACAGCAGGATCGGGGCGATGAGGACGAGCTCGACCGTGGAGGCCCCCTCGTCGCCGCGCAGGCGTGAACGCCAGGTGTCAGCCGCCATCGGGGACGAACCTCTCGACGGGGCCCTCACTGACGGCCGTGGTGGTCAGGTGGAGCCATGGAATCACCGTCTTGACCTCTGCCTGCACGGTGACCCGCACCGTGTCCGGGCCAGTCTGCTCGGTGCTGACGACGGGGTTGCCGGCCAGGGCCGGGCCGAGGCTGTTGATCCGGTTGACGGCCGTGTCCCGGGCCTGCCCCCGCCATCCGCCCGGGTCGGCGTCGGCTGTGGCCCTGGCCTTGCGGGCGCCGGCCTGCGCGGCGGCCTGGACGACCTGGTCGCTGAAGAAGTACAGGCTGAACTGCACGAGGAGGAAGAGAAGGGCAAACAGGATCGGGGTGGTGATCACGAACTCGACCGAGCTCATGCCGCCGTCCCGGCCGCCGTCGCGGCGCGCCGTCAGGCGCCGCCGGAGCCGCTGCATCACGTTCGTCCCCCTCTTCCTCCTAGTCGTCGTGCCGGTTAGCTGCAGCCGCCGTTGTTGGTGCTGTTCGCGCCGGTGATGCAGGTGCCGACCGAGGTGGCCTTGGTGCTGATGGCCTGGCTGATGATGATCGCGGTGGCCACCAGGATGGCGATGATGACGGCGATGCCGATCACCCACTCGACCGCGCTGAAGCCGCCGTCCTCGCCCTCGGCACGGGCCTTCTCCAGACGGCCCTGGAAGAAGACGGCCAGGAACTCGATGGCCGGGTGGGACTTGACGATGTGGTTCATGGTGCGGATTCCCCTCGTTCTACGGATCTCCCCCGCCCCGGAGTGCGGGCGGTGGGGCTGGGACAGGTGGGCCGGGACGTCGACGGGGCCTTGAGCCCCGAACGGCGAACCGGAGGTCTGGTGGTGGCTGGGCGAGCGGGGCGGCCTGCGCCCGGCTCCCGGCCGGCGGAGCGGTCACATGTTGGTGACCGCGGTGATCGCGGGGTAGATCAGGAAGATCAGCAGGCCGCACAGCAGACCGATCTGGGCGACGAGCATCATCTGGGACTGCGCGCCGGCCTGGCCCTCGGTCTCGGCGAGCTCCCGCTCGCGCAGCGTCGAGGCCCGCGCCATCAGCGACTCCCGGATGCGGGCACCGTCGTCGGCGGACAGGGAGATCGCGGCTGCGATCTCCCGCAGCTCGATGACGCCGATCTCCTCGCCGAGTCGATCCAGCGCGGCGGCCTGCGAGATGCCGATGCGGCGGGCGTCGGCCAGACAGCGGCGCAGCCGCTGCATCTGCCAGGTGTCGGTCAGCTCGGTCGCCGCCCGCAGCGCCTCGGGCAGGCCGCGCCCGCCCGCCAGGCTGTTGCCCACCAGGCCCAGGAACTGCGCCAGGGTGTGCAGGAACTCCGCACGCCTCTCCTTGGCGTCCCGCTTGACCTCGAGGTCGGGCAGGAAGAAGAACAGGGCGGCGAACACCAGCGCCAGCCACAGCGGCATCAGCGGACTGCTGGTGAAGCCGGCGAACCAGAGTCCGGCGAACACCATCGGTCCGAAGAGCAGCCCGACCAGCCCGAGCAGCACCTTCTGCGCCAAGTACGTGTCGAAGGCGCGCTCCAGGATCGACAGGTCGGCGCGTACCGACCGCATCTCCCAGCCCTGCTTGGCGTAGAACGCCGCCACCCGCACGCCTAGACGCCCCCGCAGCTCCCGGGCGCGTTCACCGCGGTCCCCGGCAGCGGCCTCGCTCGCCGGGATCACCCCGGCCGCGGCCAGCGACATGCGCGAACGCGCGTCCACTCGGGCCACCGTGGCGGCGGCCCCGGGCCGGGCGGGGAACAGCGCCCGGGCCAGGAGGAACAGTCCGGCGCCGATTCCGGCGCCCACGATCAGAGCCAGCGTCATCGCGCCCCACCTGCCCGGGCCCGGACGAGGAACCGTGCCGGCTCCGGGACCTTCGCGAGCCGGCGCAGCCAGGCCAGGCTGCCGGCGAAGAAGAAGAACACGACCGCCAGGACCAGCTGTCCCTGCACGGTGGCGTACGGCTCTGTGTAGTCCGGGTTGAAGACGCGCAGGCCCGTCACGATCGCGACGATGACCGCGGTGACGATCTGCACGCTGCGCCGGGTGGGGGAGCGGCTGGTCATGATGCGCCGGCGCATGCCCACGTCGGAGCGTGCCTTGTGGGCCAGGTCGGTCAGCACCTGCTTCAGGCCCGCGCCGCGCAGGCCGGCGCTCTGCTTCAGCGCCGCGATCACCTCGTCGGCGCCGCCGTCGTTGATGTCGTCAGCCAGCAGGTCTAGGGCGTCGGGCAGCGGCATCCGGGTGCGGACCCGGTCGTCGAGCCGGTTGAGGTGCGGCTTCAGGACGTCCGCCGAGTTGCGGGCGGACACCGCGATCGCCTGCTCCAGGCCGGCCGATCCGGCGACCGTGTCGCGCAGCGACTCCGTCCACGTCGCCAGTGCCTCGACCTTGGCCAGTGCGGCCTTCTCGCCCTTCAGGCCGCCGAACAGCTGCGACCAGAACATCACCAGCAGGCCCGCGGCGATAGCGGCGACCGGCCACTTCAGCAGCACGAGCACGACCAGGCCGACCAGGACGGCCGCCGCGCCGCGCCGCCGCAGGAAGGCGGCCAGCTGCTGCCCGGTGCTCTGCCCGCCGCGTCCCGCCTTGCGGGGCCAGCCGACGAGCGCGGCGACCAGCAGGGCGATGCCGCCGCCGACGCCGAGGCCGGCCAGCAGCGCCAGCATCATGTAGGGGCTCAGGACGTCGCTCACGCCGTCCACCCCGCGAACGCGCCGTTGGGCTCGTAGCCGTGCTCCATCAGCTCCTCCAGACGCCGGTCGGAGATGACCGCACCCTCCTGGAGCCGGCCGCCGCGGAACTCGAAGATCTCGCTACTCAGCACGCCGCCGTCGTTGCCGTTGACCTCGCGCACCGAGAGCACCCGGCGCTGCATGTCGCCGGTCAGCGGGTCGCGGACGCGCTTGATGAAGACGACGAACTCGATCGCGCCCGCGATGAGCCGCTGGGACGCTTCGGCGCTGAGCCGCTCCGCGGCCTGAATGGCATAGGTCGAGATCTTCTCGAAGACGTCCAGCGAACTGTTCGCGTGGATGGTGCTCAGCGAGCCGTCGTTGCCCTGCGACATCGCGTTCAGCATGCTGACGATCTCGTCGCCCAGCACCTCGCCGACGATGACGCGGCTCGGGTTCATGCGCAGGCTGCGCCGCACCAGGTCGGCCATGCTCACCCTGCCCACGCCCTCGGAGTTCGGGCGCCGCTCCTCCAGCGCCACCACGTCGGGGTGCAGGTCCTCGAATTCGTGCAGGCCCAGCTCCAGCACCCGCTCGACCGTCACCAGCCGCTCCTTCGGCGGGATCTCGTTGGCCATGGCGCGCAACAGGGTGGTCTTACCGGCGTTCACAGCGCCCGCGATCATGATGTTCTTCTGAGCCCGGACCGCCGCGCCCAGGAACCGCGCCAACTGCGGGGTCAGCGTGCCGTTCGCCTCCAGCTCGGCGAGGCTCACCCGACTGAGCCGGGCCCGCCGGATCGAGATGGCCGGCCGGTTCGAGACGGAGATGACGGCCGACAGGCGGCTGCCGTCCGGCAGCTTCAGGTCGAGCTCGCAATTCAGGTCGTCCAGCGGGCGGCTGGAGAGGCCGGAGAACGCGGCCAGGGTACGCACGTCCTCGATCAGCTCGGCGTCCGAGTCGGCGATCGGGGCAACCTTCTCCCGCTTGCCGTTGGCCCAGCCGATGAAGACCCGGTCGCAGCCGTTGATGTCGATGTTCTCGACGTCCAGGTTCTCCAACCACGGCTGCAGCCGTCCGACGCCGTACATCGCGGCGTGCACCGCGTTAACGAGAGCCTCGTCCTCCTCGTTGCTGGGCAGGCCCTCGCCCGCGAGGTACAAACGCTGGTTGTGCTCCTGGACCAGGTTGGCGATGACCTCTCGCGCGGCGACGCGCAGGTCCGCCGTGCTGAGCGGCTCGTCTTCCTCTTCGGCCTGGCGGCTCTTCGCGCTCATCGCGTCGCCGGCCTGGACCCGCAGGGACTTCACCAGGGTGTAGTCGATGGTCGTGGTCACCGCAGGACCCCCTCGGTGCTCTCGGTCTCCGGTGTGCTCTGCTCGGGCACCCGGCCGAGGCCGAACTGCGTGCCCAGACCGGCGACGGTCTGCCGCACGGAGGCCACCAGCTGGGTGCGGTGGATACGGCCTCGGCGCCGCCCGGCCAGCTGCTCGGCGGCCTTCGGATCGAACGCGATCAAGCCCGCGACCTGCGCGGGGACCTGACCGGCCGCCAGCACCTGGGCGGCGTCCCGGGACGCCGCCGCCTGCTGGCGGGCCGGGGCGATCAGCAGGACACCCACCGGGGCGCCACTGCGCCCGGCCGGGGAGAGCACGTTGTGCAGGGAAGCCACCCGGGAACGCAGGTGGGCCAGGTCCTCGGCGGTCGTCCGCGAGACGACCAGGACCAGCGAGGCGTACGGGAGCAGCTCGTTGACCGGGGAGCCGGGCTGGGCCCGGCCGATGTCCGCGATCACGTCCGCGGGGCCGGTGGCCAGGGCACGTCCGAGCGCGGTCCACCGGCCGCTCCAGCCGTTGGTCTGCTCGGGCCGGGTCAGTCCGACCAGGACGTCCAGGCCGCCGGGGAGCCGCTGGCTGTGCTCGTGGACCAGCTCGGGGGTGATGCCGCCGCGTCCGGCCAGGGCGAGGGAGTTCATGCCCCGGTTCGGGTCGAGCACCGAACCGTCCTCGGCGCCCTGGCGGTACACCAGGTCCCCGCCCAGCGGGTCGAGTTCGGCGAGCAGCGACTGCCGGGGCCACTCGGCGGCCAGGGCGAGCGCGGTGGTGGAGGCTCCGGGGGAGCCCTTCGCGGAGCAGACGACGATCAGGGCCATGGTCTTCTCCTCTACTGGCCGCTGGCGGGGAGCAGCACCAGGGCGACGTCGCCGGAGGAGGACGCCTGGGTGATGTCGCCCGCCTTGGCGGCCGGGACGACGATGGACAGGGAGTACGTGGAGGACACCGAGCCGTTGGCGGGGTGGAAGATCTGGCGCACGGTGCCGGAGGGGGCCAGCTCGACGGCGCCGGCCGTGCCGGCGGGGGCCCCGGAGGCCGGGGTGCTGCCCGAGGCGGGCGCCTTGGCGTCGCGTCCGACCCACATCACCCGGACCCGGTCGCCCTCCTTCAGGTCCTGCGGGTACTGGCCGGGCTTGAGGGACAGTCCGACGATGGCCTGGTCCCCGGCGACGCCGGTGGAGTCGGTGAGCATCGAGCCGACCAACAGGGTGCCGGCGGGGACGTCGGAGGCGGTGAAGTACTTCGAGGTGAGCAGGGCGCGCTGCTCCCAGGGGACGTACTTGAGGCCGGAGTCCTTGGAGATGAGGACCTCGGTGATCGCGTCCGGGGGGATGTGCTGGCCGGGAGCCACCCGGGTGGTGATCTCGACCGCGCTGACCTTCTGCCCGGCCTGCTGGTACAGGTAGGCGGAGCCGAGGGCGCAGCCGGCGATGACGAGCACGGCGAACGCGGCGACGCCCGGGCGGCGCTCGCGCGCCGGCGCGGGGATTCGGCTGGCCGGGGAGGCCGGTGCGGCGGCTCCGGCGGCTGTCCGCTGAGCGGGTGCGATCGGGCCCGGGCCCGATTCCTGCCTGCCGTTGTTGGTCCCCGTTTTTGGCATGCTTCTACCCCAAACCGCTTATGTGCCGGTCCAATTACATTCCCTGGAGTACGGCCCCCCGTCGCGATATCGACGGGTGGTGCGGCGACCGCCCCCTGGGATTCGTCGGTCGGCCGCAGCGGTGCGGCCGGCCCCTCCGTGCCTCAGCCCGGCCAGAACGGCTTCGATTGCCCGAGGCTCGGAGGCATCCCCGATCAGTCCTATGTCCGAATTGTTCGCACATGTGATCATCCCGTGGTGTTAACACGGGCCACATAAGTACGCCCGGGTCACAATACGAAACTTCTGGCCAGGATCACACCCAGTTTTGGCCAAGGTCATCCATGTCACTGGCATAGGCGAAGACATAAAAGGCAAAGGCGTATATCTCGGACATCATTTGCAATCCCTTTGCAATGAAGTTGTTTCTTGTCGGCGTCAAGACAAAGGGCTCGCCACCGCCCGGAACCCCCCTTCGGGCGGACTCGACGGCCTGCTTGCCCCGAGAAGATCGGCATGCGAAGTACCGTGGCGGCGTCGATGCTCCGATTCGGATTCCGGCGGCGGACCAGCGCTACCGGGGCGCGGGCCCGCCGCCGGCGGTGCCGGGTTCAGGGCGGCGCGCAGGTGAGCTCGGCGGCGGCCTGTTCCAGCCGCTGCCGGCCCAGGGGTGAGGGGTCGCACACGTCGAGGTGGCCGTCCAGCCACTCCCGTGCCTGCGCCTCGGTCTCCAGCTCGTCGCGGAGGTGGCCGCAGCCGCCGCAGCCCGCGGTCCTCCGCTCGTGCCACCAGCCGAAGTCCGGCCCGGCCGCCGGTCCGTCGGCGGGGGCCGGCCGCCGGAGTGCTCCGTTCTCACGGGGCTCGATCATGATCAAGATCCTCTCTGCGTCGAAATATCGGGACGGGCTGCGGAGCCCGTGGCGGACTCCGCAGTTGCCTAGCCCAACCGGGAAGAGTGCGTTCCCGTCGTGCCCTCGTCCGGGTCCGGACCCGGATCGGGCTCCGTGGAGGGAGCGGGGGACGGGGGAGGAGCCGGCTGCGCGGACTGCCCCGGCGCAGCAGCGGGCGCCTGGCCGTTCTTGCTCAGGTCGACACCGGTGGCCTGCTGCCCGTCCCCCTCCGTGCCCCCGGGCTTCGTGTCCTCCGGCGGTGTCTTCGCGGTCGCGGCCTCCTGGATCGCCTTCAGCGCGTCGCCCGCGGGCATCTTGCCGTGCTGCGCGAAGTAGGCGACCACACCCTGGTGGTAGTCGGCGCGGCGCAGCAGCACTGTGCGGGTCCGTCCGCCCGCGGCCCGGGCGGCCGACGCGGAGAGCGCGGCGACGTGCTCGCGCGCCCGCAGGTCCTTGAAGACGTGCTTGACCTGCATGCCTTCCAGGCGCAGCGGTCCGACCTGCTGGCCGCCGACCGTCATCGTGGCGTAGTAGTGGTAGCGGGGGAGCTCGGCCATCAGGACCGGGTCGACCTTGCCGTGCCACTCGTCGGCCACGATCCGGATCGCCCCCTGCGAGCCCGCCGTGGAGCTGAGCGCCGAGGCGTTCTGCAGCAAACTGTCCCGGGTCGTCTGGCTGAGCCGTTGGAGCAGCTGCGTCATCACGTGCAGCCTGATCCCGAACTTCCGCAGCTGCTCCGCGATGTCGGCCAGCACACCTCCGACCGCCTTGTCGAGGCTGATCAACTCGTCCGCGAAGATGTGCACCGGGCGGCGCTTGTCCTCCGCGAGGTTCTCCCGGGAACGGCCGGCCCGAAACAGGTCCTGGAACAGCAGGGCGAGCAGCAGCTTGTCGGTCGGCCCCGTCCCGGCCGGGCAGACCCACACCAGCTTTCGGGCGTCCATCGCCTTGCGGGCGTTGTAGCCGCTGACGGGCGACCCGAGGAACGCCCGGCTCACCGGCTGGGCCGCGAGCCGGGTGATCGGGTTGATGATCACCCCGTACGCCGACGGGTCGATGGTGGTGAACGTGGTGCGCCACCAGCGGGCCTGCTGCTCGGGCAGGTGGGAGATGATCCAGTCGCGGAAGAAGCTGTCCTCCAGAAGATTCGGGATCTGGAAGATCGTGGCCTGCGCACGCGCGTTGCTCTTCGCCAGCGCCTGGGCCTTGGCGACCTGTTCGGCGGTGGCCTTCGCACCGAGGGCCTTCACCTTGACCACGGCCGCGTTGTACGTCACCAACGCCTCGCACGACTTCATCAGCAAGGTCAGACCGCGGGGGGTCTTGCTGTCGTCCCAGGCCATCGACGCGGCCATCCCGTCGACGAAGGCCCGCACCACCTCGTGCGCGACCTGCCCGTGCTCCATCCCCAGCGGGTTCCACGTCGGCACCAGGCCCGACATCCCGCCCCGGCCGGTCAGGTCCAGGTGGCACACCCGCGTGCGCAGCGAGTCGTGGGCCAGGTAGTCGCGCACCTTCGACCAGGAGTCGCCGTGCGGGTCGATGAAGAAGACGGACCGGCCCGCGGCGGCCAGGGCCAGGGCCTGGACCTCGGCCTTCTCGGTCTTACCGAATCCGGCCCGGCCGACCGTCACGGAGAACAGGAACTCCTCCTCAGGGCTGGCCGCGAGCCGGCTGCGCCCGTCGGGGGAGTGCAGGATGCCGTGCGGAACCAGCTCGCTGCCGATCTCGTCGTAGGTGGGAACCTCGGAGGCCAGCACCGGCAGCCGGCAGTGGGCGGTGACCGGCTTGAGCAGACCGTTCAGCTCGCCGATCCCGACCCAGTTCTCCTTCCGCGGGCGCGTGCGGGCGCTCGCCCACCGCTGGTCGAATGCCTTGCGCCGGCCCCGGCTGTTCGCGGTGACGCGCCACTTGGCGAAGGCACTCGCGTCCTCGCTCCAGACGTTGCCCTCCCCGAAGACGTCCAGCGCCGCGGCGAGCCGGGCCAGGCGCAGCTCGGCACGGTCCTTCTTGTCCGAGGCGACGCGCACCAGCAGCTGCACTCGCACCAGGTTGCGGCGGCTGCCGCCGAGCCGGCCCAGCACCTGGGCGCGGTCCACGCCGCGCCCGCGCGGTGCCGGCGGGGCGGAGCGCCGAACGCTCTGCTGCCCCGGCTCCAGCAGCTGGGTGAGCTGGTGGCGCCAGGAGTCCTCGAGTTCGGCGGCGTCCGCCGCCGCCCGCCGCGCCTCCTTCTTGTTCTCCTTCCGGCGCTGCTCCCGGGCCTCGTTGACCATCTGGAAGCGCTTGAGCAGCAGCCGCAGGCGGGGGACGGCCTGGATGTCCAGGCAGATCTCGGCGAGGTCGCCCGCCTTGGTGCTGAGGTCGGCGACCGCGTCGACCAGGCCCTGCAGCGGGTCCGGGTCCATCGGCACGTTGCGCAGCGCCCGGGCGGCGTGGCCGCGCAGGACGAACTCCGCCCGTACGACGTGCTCTCGCTCCGTGTCCTTGGGGAGCGGGGCCTTGGTGACGGTCACCTCCTGGTACTGGGTGATCTTCATCAGGTGCTCGGCCGCGGCGGGGCCCTCCACCGAGAACTCCAGCGGGACGGTTCCGTCGGCCCGCAGCCGGATTCGGGCGGAGCGGCCGGCCCCGGGGGCCCACCACGGGCCGGCCTTCGCGACGCGCAGCAGGGTCGTGGCGTAGCGGTGCAGCTCCTCGGAGGTCGGGTCGAACCTGGTGCTCGGGGTCAGGACGTAGCGGGTGCGGTCGGCCAGCGCCCTTGCGGTGAGCCGGTGGTGGACGACGGCGGCCCCGATGGTGAGCAGGACGGCCAGCGGGATCAGCCAGAACGAGTTGGCGCCGATCCAGGCGGCGGCGGCGCCCAGCCAGTGGAGTGCGGTGGTGCCCGCGTCGAGCAGCGTCGCGCCGAGGCTGCCGTCCTGGCCGGCGGGCGCGGGCGCGCCGCCGGTGGTGGGGTGAGGGGTCGCGGTGCTCATCGGGTCGGCTCCCAGCCGGTGGCGGTGCGGGTGAGGTAGAGGACGCCGGGTCGGCTGTCCATGAACTCGCCGGAGGGGTCGGCCCCGGCCCACAGCAGTTCGACGCGGACCCGCTCGCCGTCGGTGCGAGCGGTGACTGCCTGCACGCGGACCTGGGTGTAGGGGCGCAGCGGCACAGGGGTGGGCGGGAAGTACCGCGGCCACTTCGCCCGGCCGGTGCCCGTGGTCTCGGCGGTCCACACCTCCCGGGCGAGCGCGCGGACGTTGGCGGCGTCGGCGCTCGGCAGGTTGCCGGGGTGGTCCCGGACGAAGGCGGCCTCGATCGCGGGGTCCGCAGCGGGGCCGTCGGCGGCGGCCGGGGCTCCCGACGGCATCGGACCGGCCGTTGTTGCCGCCTGGGCGTTCGTCGGGGAGGACACGGTCGCCGAGGCTGCGGGGGCGGAGGCCGACTCCGGCGGAAGGCCGGTGCCGGTGTCGGGGGTGGTCCCGGGCGTCGGCTGCTCGGCGGCGGCGGTGGGCGCCGTCGCGGGGGCGGCCGGTGCGCGGCGGCCGACCGGTGCCGGTCCGGTACCGGGGGAGAGGAGGGCCAGGGCGAGCACCAGCAGCAGGGCGGAGCAGGCGGCGGGAACCAGCACGCGAGATGACATGGACATGTAATTCTCTGTTTCCTTCAGGAGAGGACACGGGCCCCGCCCGCGTAGTCGTAAGGCCATACGGCCGCTTCCTTGACGCTGTCTCCCGGCTTCGGCGCGTTGATCATCCGGCCGCCCCCTATATAGAGGCCGACGTGGTAGATGCCGCGGCTGTTGCCGAAGAAGACCATGTCTCCGGGTTGCAGAGCCGAGACGCCGGCCGACGCCGGGATGCGCGTGCCGACGTTCGCCTGGTCGGCGGCCACCCGCGGCAGGTGCACCCCGACCTGCGTGAAGGCGTAGAGCATCAAGCCGCTGCAGTCGAAGCCCACGACCAGCCGGCCGTCCTGCCCGCCCTCGGAGCAGCAGACCCCGGTGCTCTTGCCCTGCTCGTTGCCGCCGCCCCAGGAGTACGGCACCCCGGTCTGGCTGCGCGCGGCGTCGATCACCCGCTGCACCCGCTCG
This sequence comes from Kitasatospora sp. NPDC088548, assembly GCF_044753005.1. Taxonomy (NCBI): domain Bacteria; kingdom Bacillati; phylum Actinomycetota; class Actinomycetes; order Kitasatosporales; family Streptomycetaceae; genus Kitasatospora; species Kitasatospora sp. NPDC088548. Next base: position 78,136 of record NZ_JBIVMI010000020.1, on the reverse strand, counting down.
GAGAGGGGGCCTCCGCCACCGGTGGAGGTGCCCAGGCTGGTGAACTGATCCCGCCAGTGCAGCACCTCGTCCACGTAGGCCATCGAGGCGTTGTACTGGTAGATCGCCGCCGTCAGCTGGGAGCGGTCGGTCAGGTCCCGGCCGTTGCCGCACAGGTACAAGGCCGCGGCCATGGCTTCGTCGTCGATGTTGTTGGGGTTGGCGCCGCCGCCCGGGCGAACCTTGTCCGCGTAGCCGGCAAAGGTCGACGGGAGGAACTGGAGCGGCCCCACCGCGGCGTCGTAGGACGAGTTGCCGTCCCACCGCCCGCCGTCGGTGTCCCGGACGGGGGTGGTGTTGCCGCCGGCGCCGCTGCCGTCCAGGACCGGCCCGATGATCGGCGGGCTGATCGTCCCGTCGTCGGCGATGGTGTGCCCGGCGGCCTGGGTGGACTCCACCTGCGCCAGCGCCGCGAGCAGCTGCCAGTCCAGCCCCTTGCAGGAAGGGGAGAGCGTCGGCATCGCCGCCACCGCCCGCACGTAGGCGTCCATCATCCGCTGCGGCACCCCGACCACCGTCCCCACCGGGACGGTGACCGGGTCGGAGCCCTGGTTGGCCTCCATGTCGAGCATCGACAGCCCGCTGACCGCACCGAGCGCGACCACGCCCAGCACGCCCAGGCAACCGATCTTGCGGACCCACTTCGGCCGCCTGATCCGGATCACAGCAGGTCCCCGAAGTCGGGCAGGTCCAGCCCGCCGGGCTCGCTGTCGTCCATGCCGTCCCAGACCATGTCGTCAGCCGCGTTGGACGTCCGGCTGAAGCGCCGCCGGACCTCCGCCGCCGCGTCACCCGCGTCCGGCACCGAAGGGGCCGCCGGAGAGGGGGGTGTCGGAGGAAGGGGCGCCGGTGCGGACAGCACCTCGCCGGTGGACGGGTCGAACACCGTCCCGTCGCCCGTCACCTCGGCGCCGTCGCGGAACGCCTCCGGGCCCAGGGCTGCGGCGATGTCGGCGTCCGATCCGGCACGGAACTCGCTGGCAGGCGCGTCCTCCCACGGGCTCGGCGCGCTCCCCAGGTCGGCCCCGGCCGGCGCAGGCAGGTCGTCGGGACCGAGGGCTTCGCCCGCCCGGACGGTCCGCACGACGCTCGGCCGGTCCGGGTCCGGCAGCCCGCTGTCGCCGGGCACCGCAGTGGTCGCCCGGATCACACCGGCGATCACCCCGTTGCGAGCGGAGGCGACGACGTCCTCCGGGCCGTGGACATCCGACCAGGTCCGGTAGGCGTGGTACGCCGCGTTGTACGGCTCCCGCACCGGAGTACCCATGTCGTGGGCACCGGCCCGCCAGTCGGCGATGTGCTGCGCCGTCTCCCCGCCGTAGTGCCGCAGCTGCTCCTGGGCGGCCGTCGATCCGCTGGCCACCGTGCGCCGGGCCCGCGTCCAGGTCGCCGGCAGGCCGGCGCTCAGGTCGTAGCCCAGCCGTACGGCTTGGCCGCCGCGGATGGCCAGCCGGCCGGCCCGCGTCTCGAGCAGCTTGTTGTGCAGCTGGTGCCCGACCGGGGTGGGCCGCGACGGGTCGTGCAGGATCTCGCCGGTGGCGTGGTCGATCACCAGGTGGCCGCTGCCGTCGTTGACGGGCTTGCGGCGCTTGGCCATCACGTGCTCGGGCAGCGGGTTGCCCACGATGGCGTGGTGCGCCATGTTCAGCGGAAGGGCCAGGTGTGCCATCCCGCGGCGCACCTCGCCGAGCGCGCCGGCTGCCATGCCCGCAGCGTTCATCGGACCGAGCGACGGGTCGGCCAGCGAGGCGAGACCCGAGTGGATCTGGGCGCGGCGCAGCAGCGCGGCGTGGGCCGGGGACTGGGCGCCGAGCATCCCGACGCCGCCGATACCGCCACCGCCTCCGGAGCCACCGCCACCTTGGCCCACACCCATTCCGGACATGGCCTGCGACATGGCCAGGCCCAGCCGGGAGCTCTCGTCGCCGAGGCCGGAGGAGCCGCCGATCTTGGCGTAGCGCATCCGGCGGGCGAACTTCTCGCCAATCTGGCCGGCCGCGGCGAGCAGACGGCGGTGGAACACCAGGATGACGCCGGCCAGGCCGACCATGAGCATCATCCGCTGCACCATGACCGTGCCCTCCTGGGAGGTCAGCACGGCGTCGGTGCTCAGCCCGAACGCGGGCAGCATGACCGAGACCGCGAACTCGGTGGTGACCGAGGCCAGGAAGACCCCGAGCCACTTCCACAACGCCGAGCGGTTGGCACCGGGGAGCATCGCCCACAGCAGCGCGACCGGGGTGATGGTGGCAGCGCCGACGTCCGCGAACTGCGTGCCCAGGTGTACCAGGCACATCGTCAGCACGACCGCAGCGATCAAAAGGGCCGCGACCAGGACCAACAAGGCGCCGAAGACCCGGTCCCAGTCGGAGTTGACGCTGTAGTTGTAGGCCGATTTGCCCTCGTCTCCGTGCTTCTGGAGCTCCTTCTTCAGCTCGTCCCAGCTGCTGGTGGACTTGCACATGGCGTCGCTGCCGGGCAGCCAGGAGATGCAGCCCGGCTGGTCGTCGCCGTTGACGCCCTTGATCTCGCCGTGGATGTACCGCCTGTGGACCTCGGCGAGCTCGGCGACCCTGGGGTTCTTGCTGTTGGGGTCGGCGATGACGCCGTACTGGAGCAGCTGGAATGGCTGGACCACGAGCGTCTTCGTCAAGGTCATCCGGATCGGGCAGCTCGGGTCGTCCTTGTCCTTGTCGCTGGTGCAGCCGGGTTCGACGCCGTTGATGTTCGAGGTCATCTGGGCGGCTTCGCGGGCGGCGGACTGCGTCTGGGCCAGCGGGCCCTCCGGTCCGAGGATCGCCTTCGGCGTGAAGGCCGGCAGCACCACCAGCGCGCTGAGCGTCAGGGTGAGGGCGATCTCTCCGAAGCCCTTCGCGAACTTGCCCCGCATGACCCAGATCAGCCCGATGGCGAACCCGCCCGCGAGGAACAGGGCGTGCAGGTTCAGATCGTTGCCCGCGACCAGGAAGTAGCGGCTTGCGAGCTTGTCGGCGGTTCCGGTGAAGGAGGAGACGATCGGGAACTGGTAGACCCACTTGATCATCACGCACATCAGGCCCACCAGCAGGCGGACCAGCGAGAACAGAGCCCCCATCAGCAGGTTGCACACGTGCGACCGAAAATCGGTCACGCCGCCGTTCTCGCTCTTCAGGTCGTAGTTGTCGAGCGGTGCGCCCTCGGAGGTCATGACGTTGAGCGGCGCCAACAGGCCGCCCGGCTCGGTGTTGTCTGCGGCCGACGCCGCATTCGCGCCGCCCAGGACGAACAGGAACACCATGCCGGCCGTCAGCAGCACGGTCCGGCGGCCCGGCCACATGGCCCGGACCCACTCGCGCACCGCCCGGGCGCACCGGATCGCGGCGGCCACCCGGCGGTTACCCATCAGCTTCTTCATCGGGCACCCGCCCCGGTCCGGACGGCGGTGGGACGCTTGGCCAGGCGGGTACGGCCCCGCTGCGCGGCCGGCGTTCCTCTCGCCTGGTGCTGCGCGGCGGCCGGGCCGGCCGCCGGCCGGTCCGCACCGCCGTCCTTCGTCGGGGTGGTGAAGATCCCGTCGTGGATCCGCTTGACCGGGGGCGCCACGACGCGGATACGGCCGATCTGGCGGGCCGGGTCGCGCAGCAGCATCTCGCCCTCGCGTCCCTTCTGGCCCACCGGCGACAGGCCGGAGGTGACGGTGCGGACGGTCTGCTCGTCCGCGGGGTGGCCCAGGAACTCCAGGCCCTTGCGGGCCAGGACGGGGTCGCTGGTGCGGGCGAGGAACTTGTAGGTGAGCAGGCCGCGCACCGTCTCGTCGCCGAGGTCGTCCGCGTCGTGGCCGCCGAGCAGGACGCCGGCCCAGTGCTTGCGGCCGTCGTGGACGACCTCGCTGACCAGGGCGTGACCCTCATGGCTGGAGGTGAGCCAGTAGCACTCGTCCATCACCAGCGCCGCGAACCGGTCCACCTCGGTGAACGCGGTCTGCCGCGCCACCGCCGCGATCAGGTACAAGACGGCCCGGCCGATCAGCGCCTCCAGCGGCTGCGCCCGCAGGATGTCGGGGTTGGCCAGCGCCTCCTTGGGGGGCAAGGTCAAGCCGGCCGTGGTGAAGACGACCAGGTCCGCGTCCAGGTCACCGGACAGCGACAGCGCGGGCAGGCTCTCGTCGAAGACCAGGCGGGCCAGCGGCGCCTCCGCCACGATCCGCAGCATGTCCAGCACGCCGGCCGCCTCCTGCCCGCGGGGGCTGGTCTCCTCGGCCATCACCGCGAGCTCCTCCAGCACCCGGGCCATCGACGGGCGCGCCGACATCGCCGCCGCCTTCACCGCCCGGTTCAGCACCGACCCGGACATCGACATCGGGCCGACGCCGAGCTGCAGCGTCAGGTAGCTGAACGCCGCGTGCTCGCCGGTACCGGCCGGCAGGACCCGCAGCGGGTCCAGCGACAGCCGGGCCTGGGCCGCGTCGATCACCTGGCACCGGCCCGGGGCGGCGTGGTGGGCGAAGCGCGCCCACTCCCGCAGCGGCGTGCGGTCCACCACGATCGCCCGGTCGCCGCGATCAACAAGCCCGATCGTCAGCAGCTTGAGCAGCACGCTCTTGCCGCTGCCGAGGTCGCCGATCACACCGAGCGAGGCGCTCGCGTTGCGCTGCGGGGCGGACGCCAGGTCCACCAGCACCGGCCGCACCGTCCCGGTGTCCTGGCTGATGCCGATCATCGGACCGGTCTCGTCGCCGATGTCGCCGCCCGTCAGCGCGCCGCCCATCGCCCATCCCTCCGACAGCTGGAACTGCGTGAACTCCTTCAGCCGGCCGACCGGGGCTGCGCCCGGCAGGCCGAACTCGAACAGGCGGGCCTGGCCGCCGCGGGTGCGCACCGCCCGGTAGTTTGCGCCAGCCAGCTGCGAGCGCAGCTCCCGGGCCCGGCGGTCGCACTCGCGCGGATCGCCCGCCCACACCGACAGCGCGGTCACCGACCGCACCTCGCACTCCACCGAGGTGAGCGCGAGCAGGCTCTCCTCCTCGCCCAGCTCCTCCGCGGACCCGAACAGGGAGTCCGGGGCGCCCTCGGGGTGAGAGGAGTACTGCTCGGCCTGGTCGATCAGCTCGCGCTTCTTCTTGCTGATCTGCTGGCGGGCCTTGGCACCCTCGATCACGTCCAGGTCGACCACCGCGTCGACGGGGTAGTCCAGCTGCTCCAGCTGCGCCAGGACGTCGGCGGCGTGCGCGGCCACCGCCTTGGGGATCTCGGCCAGTGCGAGGTGTGCCTGGTAGCCGGTGCCGTCCTCGGTCTCGACCTCGAGCCAGAGCCTTTTGAGCGCGGAGCCGTCGACGGTCCGCCTGAACAGCGAGCGCCACCCGCCGGTCCGCCCGGCACCCCCGGGCCGGCCGCCCTCCTGCAGCCGGACCTGGCCCAGGTCCGCGTAGGAGGGGCTGCGCAGCACGCCGTGCAGCAGGCGGCTGCCGCGCAGGTCGGACTGCTCGGCCTCCAGCAGCAGCGGCGGCTCGGCCATGCCCCGGTAGACGGAGTGCTGGTGAATCCAGACGATCTCCGCCGGCCGGGCCTTGCGGATCGTCAGACCGCCGCCGAGCGACGCCTCGACCTGCTCGGCCTGCGCGAGATAGGACAGGGCCTCCTCGCGGGTCACCGGCGGCGCCTCCTGGCCGACGGCCTCGCCGACCTGGGCGAAGGCCGAGTTCGCGAACGCGGCGAGCTGCGCGCTGCGGTCGGACGGCATCAGCGGGATCGCCAGCCACAGGGTGCGGCGGTGCATCTCCCGGCCGCGGACCATTTCCAACGCGGCGTCGGCGGTCTCCGCCGCACCCTCGTACCGCAGCTCGTCGACGCCGTCCTTGATCCGCAGGGCGATCTCGCCCGGGTCGATCGCGGCGCACAGCGAGTAGATCCGCGCGGTACCCAGCATCGAGCGCACCAGGGAGGTGACCCGGCTGAGGATCTCCTCGCGCTCCAGCGCGCCCGCGTACCGGCTGCCGATCGGGGTGACCCTCCAGAACGCCCAGACGTTGCCGCTGGTCGACCACACCAGGTGGCCGTGGATGTGCCTGATCGCCACCCTCATCGCCTCGTACCTGCCTTCCGTGTCGTGCTGGTCTGCTGGGAGTTGCCCGCGGCCTGCGCGAGCAGAAGTTCAAGAGCCGTCGGTGCCGGTCCGGGCCCGGTCCCCGGCTGAGCCGTGCTGGCCGGCCGGGGGCCGGGCCTGGCCGCCGCGTTCCTCGGCCTGGGCCGGGTGGCCGCCGCAGCGGGTGCGGGCCTGGAGCGCGGGGCGGGGCGGGCGGCCGGCTTCTTGGCCGCCGATTCCGCAGCGACGGGAGCCGGTGCGGGCTCGGCCCGGTCGGCGGGCTCGGCCTCCTCGATGCCGAAGCCGCCGTGGAGCCACTGCTCCGGCAGGGGCCTGACCGCCCGTCCGCCGATCCGCCCGGACTTCGGGGCGACGGCCAGGGCGAGGGCGTCGAGCAGGGCGGGGCCGGGGGAGCGGCCACCGATCCGGGGGTGCCGCGCGGCCCAGATCGCCACCGCCCACACGATCACCGGGACCGGGCCCAGCGTCGGGGCCCACCAGGCGGCGGTCTTGATCAAGGTGAAGGAGCCGACCGCGGCGATCCCCAGCTGCATGGGCGTGTAGGGGCCCATCGGCAGCCGGAAGTCACCCAACCTCCCCAGAACCCAGGGGTGGCGGCGGGCGCGGGTATAGCTCCGGCCGACCTTGGGCCGCGCGGCGGTGCTCACAGCTGCCCCGTGAAGACCCTCGGCAGTGCCGGGGCACCCTGGACGTCGATCGGGGTGCTCTGCTGGGTGCCCGGGTCCTTGAACTCAGAGCCGAACATCGAGCTGAGCTGGTAGCGGCCGGAGAAGATCGCCCAGCAGATGACCAGGCCAATGACCGCGCCGATGCCCGCCTTGATGCTCATCTTGCGGACCACCTGGACCAGGCAGATCAGCACGAGGGCGATCATCAGGCCCTTGGCCGTCCAGTCCAGGAGCGTCGTCACCCAGCTGTCGCCCATGTTCTTGAAGGCGCCGGCCAGCATCACGTTGTTGGTAGGACCCATCACCGCACCCCCGTGGCGGAAGCCGGCGCCGACGGCGACGGAGAAGAAGAGGAAGAGGAAGAAGAAGGAGAGGAGGAGGCGCCGGCCGGAGCGACGGCGGCCACCTCCCAGCGGCCGGCACGCGCCTTCAGCCGCAGCGGGTAGGTCAGCGGCCACTGCCCGGTGCTGTCGGTCGCGCGCACCTGGGCCTGGACCTCCAGCACCGCGCCGTCCGCTGGGGAGGGCGGCACCGGGGTGCGGGCGGCGAGCCCCTGAAGCTCGACCTTCGAGTAGACCGCCCCGGCGGCCGGAATCCGCACGCCCGGCGTCACGTAGCGGGCGCTCTCCCCGACACCGGTCAGGTAGGCGGCGAGGTACTCGGCCACGGCCTGCTGCAGCGGTCCGCTCCCGACCTGGGTGCCGTACGGCTCCGTGTCCGCTCCGGACAGCGCGGCCGGACCGGCGACCTGAGCCGGCGCGGACGTCACCGCCAGCGCGTCGGGTGAGCCGCCGCTCGCCGGGCCCCGCGTCATCGACACCGGCACTGCGAAGTACCGCACGACCAGCGGGCCGGCCGACTGCGTAACCCCCGCGGGGGACTGCGTATCGGCGGGTGCGGGACGCTGCGCAGTGCCCGCAAGGGTGGCCGCGACGGTCACCAGCCAGGTGTGCCCGCCCATGGGTGAGCTCCGCACCGCGACCACCCGCTGGACCGAAAGACGGGAGCCGTCTGCGGGGGCGGGGAGGTCGACGCCTGGCGCCATGGCCCGCAGCGAGTCGCTGCCGGAGGCCGACTGCGCGTCGCCCCGCAGCCACAGGTCGATGAACAGTTCGGCGTACCCGGTCGGCGCCGGGATGACGTTGACGGGGGGTGCGGAAGCCGCAGCGACGGGCTGCGCCAGCGCCTGCGGGATGGCGATGGCAGCCACGAGAGCGAGCGGGCTGCACGCCATGGACGCCCACATTGCGTAACCGGCCACCCGGGTACGGCGCTGGCGGCTCCGCAGGCGCTCCCTCGACGGAGCGAGCTGCTCGCCCCGTGGTTCCGGGGCGCTGCGGCGCGAGGGGGACAAGGACATCGGGGCCTCTCAGACGATCGACGAGTGCTGTCGATCGGAGGAAACCCCCCGGCTCTAACCGGTTTTCTGTCCAAGATCCGCTGGATTCGTAACGGATGGACAACGAGTGCTGGTTAGTTTGAAAGACGGCTCTGACCTGCAATGGAAAGGTTCGCTCCCCGAGCGGGCCGGGCGCGGAGGGCAAACTAACCGGCCCACCGGCGCCGCCGGGGCGAAACTAACCGGCCCCCGGCGGCCACCGGGGGCGAAACTAACCGGGCCCGCGCGGTTCTAACCGGCCCCGCCCGCCGAAACTAACCAGCCGCCGAGGCCGGGAGCGGCAAACTAACCAGCTTCCCGCACGGCCGAAGCCAATCACTCTCCGCAACAATCGACGGGCGGGGCCGACCCTCACGGACAGCGGGCAGCGACCCCGGCCAGGCACTGCGAAGCCGCACGCAGTCCGCCGCGAGGCAACCCGGCCGCCGCCCCGATCCGGTCGCGCCCCGGCCCGCCACGGAGCCCACGGACACGTCGCGCACCCCCGCCCGCAGGGCACCCCGCGCACCCCGATCAGCTCCGCACCGCACCCGGACGCCCCACCGGAGTGCCCACTGCGCAAGCCGACGCAGTGGGCGAAGACTGCGGAGCCCGACCGGGCCGCGCGGCCTGTTCGACTGCGTGTGCGGACGCACTCCGCACCGCACCTCCTGCACTCCGCACCCGCCGGGGGCGCACCGTCCGCACCACACCCCCGCACCCGGGTGGACCGCGGGACGCCGCCGAGCGGCTCCGGCTGCCCGGCCCGACACCGCACCCGGCCGCGATCGTTGGACCGCTGCATGGACACCATCGGCTCGACACCGCTGACCGACACCACCGTGCCGGACTTGATCCGGCTGTGGCTGGACCCCGACTCCACCGACCGGCCCTTCAGCGCCACCACCCGACTGCTCCGCGAAACGGAGCACCACGGCGTCGGCACCGTCTGCGCGGTCGCCGAAGCAGGCGGACGGCTGTGGCACAGGCAGCGCGGACCGAAGGTCCGGGCGCAGCGGCTGCTGGAGGTGACGGCCTGGCGGCGCGACCTCGGCTTCCCCGAACTGGTGACGCCGGCCGCAGACGCTCTCCAAGCCTGGGCCCAGGCCGCGGCCGACCGCCAGCTCCCGCAGGACGCCGACGCCGCCGTCCGCGACGCCCACGCCCGGGCCCGGCGGATCGACCCGGCCTTCGGGCCGGCCGTGGTGGTTTCGCTGGCCGCGGTGACCGCCGGCCAGCTGCTCGGCCAGCACGTCCTCGGGCAGGACGTCACTACCCGGGAACTGCTCGACCACCTGCGTGCCGCCCCTGCCCGCAGCCACGCGGAGTCCTCTGCCTGGTGAGATCCGCCCCGAGCCCCGGCAGCTGCCCGCCAGACTGCCGCGCTCAGCGCCGCCCGGCGACGGCGGTGCCGTTCCCGGGAGCTCGGGACCGCCTGCCCCGGCCAGCCGCTGACCGCAGCAGTCCAACTTCGCTGACCCGAAAAGCCGCCGGTCCGACTTCGGTGGCAACCGGCCCGGGCCCGCTGCCACACGGCGCTTTCGATCAGCCGGTTAGTTTCACCGCGTTCTAACCGGCGGCCGTTGCGCGACCGTTATCCCCCCGGTGGATCTTGGACAGAAAACCGGTTAGAGCTGCGGGGTTTCCTCACTCGACGATCACCGCCGACCGAGGAGTCCCGGATGCACCACCTGTCCGCCCCGAACACCTGCCGGCGCCCGGACCGCAGGGAGGGCCGCCGCTCGTTCACCGAGTTCCTCCGCGCCCTCCTGCCCGGAGCCAAGGGGACGGCCACCACCGGTTCCGCACCCGCCACAGCGCTCGCGCCGACACCGCAGCGACCCCCCACCGCACCGCCGACGCCGGCCGAGGTGACCGCCGCCCGGACCTCGATCGCCGCCGCGGTGGAGCAGCACCGCCTGGTCGACGCGATCCGACTGGCAACGGCCCACGTCGACGGCATGGCAGCCCGCTTCGGCACGGCCCACGCCCACACCATCGAGGCCCTCGAGGTCCTCGCCCACCTCAACGTCCTGACCGGCGACGAGCACCGCGCCCTCGTCTTCTACGTCCACGCCGCCGACCGCCGCGCCCGCTGCACCTCGCTGCCTGCGGCCGACCCCGTGCCCGGCCTGGTCGCCCGCGCCCGCACCGCGCTCCAAGCCCCGGTCGGCCGCCCCCGCCGCCAGCACGCCGCGACGGCCGCCCGATGAGCCTCAACCCCGAGGTGCGCCGCGGCGGGGGCCTGCCCTTCGGCATGGTGGCCTCCGTCTGGGTCTGCGATCCGCGGTACTCCACGAACGCGCGCGCCCTCTACTGCATCCTCGTCACCTACGCGGACACCCAGGCCCGCAACACCGCTATGGGCCACCCCTACCGGCGCGAGCTCGCCCGGCAGCTCGGCGTCAGCCTCGCCACCCTCGACCGCACCCTGGACGAGATGGAGGTGGCCGGCATGGTCACCGTGGAAGAACGCCTGGACCCCCGCAACCCCGGGCACCACGACGCGAACATCTACCACCTGCACGACGGCGGCGTGATGTGGCAGGGCACCACGACCTGGGTCGACCCGCTGCCCCCGGGCGTGAAGGCCGCCGACGTCGCGAAGGCCCGGCTCGCGGAGCGCCGGAAGGCCAAGCGTGAGGCCGGCATCCAGCGCACCGGAGGCGTCCCCAAGGGCGTCAACACCAGGGCGAAGAAGCGCGCCGAAGCCGAGGGGGGTGGCAGCACCGGTGCTGCCACCCCTGGCAGCGTGGGTGCTGCCACCCTGGCAGCACCCACGCTGCTCAATGTCTATAACCCCCTCCACAACCCTTCTCCAGACGCCTTCCGGACGCCCGAAGGGCAGGTGACGGGTGGCTTCGCACGCGCGGGCACGCGCGCGAGCTCAGCGCCCCAAGTCGAAGCGGCGCCGAGCGGCGCAGCCGCGAACGGACAGAAGAAGTCCCCGAAGCCCCGTACGACCCGCACCACCGCGCCCCGCCCGGTCCCGGGCGAGCAGGACGCCTACCACCTCCTCGACTCCCTCGGCCTGTGGGAGCGCGGGCGGACACCGAAGATGATCCGCGACCGGGTCCGCGACCTGCTGAAGACCGGCCGCGCCCTCCCGCACATCCAGGCCCGCGTCAACGCCGGCTGGTTCCGCGCCCAGGGCCCCGAGCGGACCCGGCTCCCCGAGGGCGACCCCTACCGGATCAAGCGGCCCGTCGCCTACCTGGCCACCGTCCTGGAGATGGGTCACGACTGCCGGCTCCCCGACTGCGAACGCGGAACCCTCCTCACCACCGGCCAGGAGTGCAACGCCTGCAACTTCGCCCGCGCCGAGCGGGAGGCCGACCGCGCCGCCGCCAAGCTCGCCACCGACACGGCCGACCTCGACGCCGCCGCCGAGCAGCACCCCACCACCCAACAGCCCGCCGACCCCGGCGTCCCGGAGCAGCACGTGGCCACCTGGCGCTGCGCCGTCTCCAGCTGCGCCCGCCCCGGCACCGGGCCGGTACCCGACATCCCGCTCTGCGACGACTGCCGCGAGTCGGTCCAGCAGGCCGTTCGGCACTGACGACCGAACTCACCCTCACGAACAGGGAGACCCCCATGCTCTGCACCACCGGCCTGCCGACAGCCGACCTGCTGTGCCTGCTGGCCCTGTCCGCCGTCGCCGCCACCGCGGTGGCCCTGGGCACCATCAGGAAGTGCCGTACCGCGCCCCGGCACGCAGCGCCGAAACCGGCGCAGCCGCGCCGGCCGGGCACGGCCGCTCCACCGCCCCGGCCGTCGTACCCGCCGGTTCCGCCCCGGTGGTACCGGATCGAGTACGAGGCCGGTCGTCGCGCGCTGGCCGAGGGGCGGATCGACGCCGCCGCCCAGCGGGCCGCCACGCTGGTCGAGGACAGCACCGCGGCCTTCGGGCCGGAGCACCCCTACACCCGGTGGGCTTGGGACATCAGGGCGGCGGTGGTCCGGGCTGCGGTGGCGCGGCTCCGGTCCGGCCCGAGCGCCGCAGCGCACGGTTGGAACCGCGCTGCGGAACTGGGCGTCCGTGGCTGACCGGGACCTACCGCTCTGGCAACGGAGGGCGAAGACGGCGATGGCCCGGAACGCGGAAAGCGTTCCGGGCCATCGCCGTCTCCTTCACGCGGCGAGGTCGAACTCCCGGCATCGGACTCCGGACATGAAGCAGCGGAACTCGTGGTCGGTGAAGGTGTGCACCTGGGCGGTCGGTGTCGCGCTGTCCGAGACGACCACTGCGCCGAGGACGAACGTCAGCCGGATCCGGTGGCCGGTGAACACCCCGGTCCGGAGCTGTTCGAGCCAGCTCGCCCACACATCCGCCGGGTAGACCTGCGCGGGCAGCGACAGGTCCTTGCTGTCACGCAGGCCGACGTAGCCGTCCTGGTGGGCCACCTCGAAGCAACCCTGAGCGCTTTCTGAGGCGCGGGCCTTGAACCAGTGGGCATTGGTGAAGTCTGGGTTGGTCATTTCGCTGCTCACATCTCTTGCCTGACGGAACGGAGGAACTCGACCGACTCGGCGGGATCGAGCGCCGCGCCGCACAGCCGGCCGAACAGCTGGGTGAACCGACGGACGTCCTGGGGCTTGTGCAGGTAGAGGTTGCCGCCGGTGGTGTCGCAGTAGACGACCTCTCCCTCATTCGGATCGGGGAAGCCCATGAGGGTGAAGCCGCCGCTGGGGCTGCCGTGGCTGCCCTTGGCGAAGGGGAGGACCTGCAGCGTCACGTTGGGAACGTGCTCCGCGCAGTGGACCAGGTGGTCGAGCTGCTCACGCATTGCCTCGACTCCGCCGGCCGGTCGGCGCAGCGCCGCCTCGTCCAGCACCACCTGCAGCTCGACCGGGTCAGGCTCGCGAATGAGGACCTGCTGTCGCGCGAGGTGGGCCTCGACCAGGTGGTCGATCTCGTCCTGGCCGGAGGTCGGGAGCCCGGCACGCAGGATGCCGGCGAGGGACTGCCTGGTCCGCAGCAGGCTGTGCACCGTGCTCAGGGCGAAGACCCGCAGGGTGCTGGATACCTCCTCGAGTCCGAGGTAGGTCTCCAGGTCGGGCGGGAACGCTGCTTCGTGCGCGGTCCACAGCCCGCCTTCCGGTGCCGACCGTGCAAGCGCGAGCAGCGAGGCCCGGACCTCCTCCGACACCTCGTAGGCGTCAAGCAGACCCTTCAGCTCGATCAGCTGGACGTCGCGCTTGCCGGTCTCGATCCGGCTCATCGTGCTGTCGGAGCGCTGGATGGCCCTTCCGGCCTGCTCGATCGTCAGTCCTGAAGTTTCACGCAAGTCCTTGAGCATCCGGCCGATCTTGCGCCGGTGCTGCACCGGCCCGCTGGGCACCGCCACCTTCACCCCTCCCCTCTGTCGACGAGCCAATCTTGCCGCACCGGATGTGCCACGGGTAATCGCTGCGCCCACCGCGGGCCTCCTCGTTCGAACAAGGTCGTGAAGTTTCACAGAGAAGTTGCAGGGAGAAGTTTCTAGGGTCATTCTAGAGTCACGGAGCCATAGCGGTCGGTGATCGTCTTCCTCGGCCGAAATGCAGACGAGGGGTGCCGCCATGTCCAGCAGCACGCAGAACACCACCGCCCGCACCAGCAGCCCGACGGACCAGCCCGGCCCACCGCGCATACGCACCGCCCCGGACCACGGAGCCGTCTGGCTCGACCGATCGACCGGGACACCGGACAGCCTGCTTGCCACCTGGCGCAGCCGCCCCCACGAACTCGCACAGGCAACCGTCTGCGACGCCAGCTGGGACGCCATCCGGACCGACCCCGGCCTCGGCCTGCGGGCCTTGGCCGAACTGGGCGCCACCATCACCCCGGGCCCGGTGCTCGCCTACGACCTGAGCGTCGTCTTCCTCGTCCCCACCCTCACCGCACCCTGGCACGCGCTGTTCGCCGACCCCTCCAAGGGCACCGGCAACCCCTGGGACTGGGGAGCCCGCCTCACCGCCCACCTCGGCTCCTGCGCCACCGACACCCTGCTCCTCCCGGAACCCGGCCTGCTGCGCCGCCGCCGACCCCACTGGCTGGTCGAGCCGGACGGCAGCGGCAACCTCACCTACGCCGGCGAACTGGCTTCCGCCCTCCACAGCGCGTACGAAGCCGTCCTCGCCCCCGAAGCGAACCGACCGCTCCGCTCCGAGCAGCCCGCCGAGCGGTGGCCCGCGCGCCCCCTGACCAACTTCGCTGCCTTCCTCGGACGACGGCAGCCGCACCACGCGGAGGCATCGTGACCACGCCGATCCCCACCAACCCGTCCTCCACCGACAACGGGTGGGCCTACTTCCCCGCGGAGTTCACCGACCAGACGGTGCCGCTCCTGCGCACCGACATCGGCTCCCGCTGCGGGCGCTCCCTGCGCAGCAGGTTCGGTCCCGCAGCGGACGAGAAGACCCTCGCCGGGCTGCTGGAGGACTTCGAGGTCATCGCCTCCGAGCTGCTCACCAACGCGCTCCGGCACGCGGTGGCCAAGGGGTTCGGACCGGTCGAGGTGGTCGTCGCCCTGGAGTCGGACGACCTCCTGCTCCTCGTTCACGACGGCAGCGGGCAGGGTCCGCTCCTCGACACCACCGACCCGGGCCAGCACGCGGGCGGGCTGGGGCTGCACCTGGTCAGGTCGCTGACCGGCGACCGCTGGGGCTGGAGCCCCACGTCCTGCGGCAAGCTCGTCTGGGTGCGGTTCTCCTGCAGCGCCCTCGCGGCCGACGGCGCCCAGCACCACGGCGACGCCGCACCGCGCCCGGCCTCCCTGGCGCCCGCGCACGACGGGGCGCACTGGCTGGCCCAGGCCCTGCCGGAGGGCGAGCGCGACCGGCCCTTCACGCAGTGGGGCAGCGGCGCCCTGGCCGGCATCCCCCTCGGCGCGGCCTTCCGGGCCGTCGTCGTGCCTGCCGGGCACGCCCAGCGCGCCATCAGCCACTTGACCGTCGCCGGGGTGCCCCTCGGCCCGGCCCTCCTCCACAACCCCGTCGACGCCCCGCCGACCGTGACCTTCCTGGTCCCCGTCGGCAGCCGGGACATCGTCTATGCCGACCTGTCCTTCGCGCCGGACGGCACCTGCCTGCCCTGCCCCCGGCCTGGAGCGGACGACGGCGAGCACCGCTGGATCGTCGCCCCCGACGGCAGCGGAGAACTGACCGATCCGCAGGTACTGCACCAGGCGCTCGCGGCCACCAACGGGCCGGCCTGCCACCTGCCACACCCGACCCGCCAGCTGACCGGCCTCGACCTCGCTCTCGACAGCGAGGCCACCGCGTCCTGACCAGCCAAGGAGTTCCCATGAGAGTTCCACCCCGACCGGATCGGATACCCGCACTCCGGCACCCCGCCCGACGGCCGACGGAACCCCAGCGCGCTGCGCCCGCCGTCCGCCCCCTGGGCGACGGGATCGAACAGCTCGACACCACGCGCTTCCGTCTCTCGGACGGAACCGTCCTCGCCCAGCCGACCGCGAAGATGAGCAACGACCTGCACCGCGGCGACTGGGTGCTGGTCGACAAATGGCCGTACCAGATCTCCGAGCTCCGGGTGCGCCCGGGCGGCGGCAAGCACGTCCACCTGCTCCACGCCGCCAGGCCCGTGAGCCTGGAGCGCAACGACAGCCTGCCGGTCCTGCTGGTCCTCGGGCGCCCCGATGCCGCACCCGGCAGACCGTGATGTCCGTGTTCCCGTACGCCCGCCGGCCCGCCGTCCGATCGGTGGCCCACCGAACCGAGGACCTTGAGCGATGACTCCGCCCGTCGTTGAACCGGCGCAGCTGCAGCCCGTGCGGCCCGCAGCACTTCCGCTTCGCCGCAGGGGAAGCCAGCCGCTGGTGGCGGTCTACGCTCGCGCCCTGCGCCCGGTCGCGCCGCAGAGCGCGTTCACCCGGTGCCGCAGGGAGGCGGACACCCGGGGGTGGACCGTCTCCTCTCTTCTCTACGACACCGAGCGGAGCCTGCGGTACTGGCGACACCTGATGGAGCGGCTGCGCACCGGGCGATGCGACGGCATCGTCGCCGACAGGCTGGACCCGCGGTTCTTCGACGCCGCGGAGATCCGGACGGCCGCCGACCTGGTGGAGCGAACCGACACGTTCCTCGTCGTCCTGGACGGCGGTCCCGGCGGGCGGAGCGCCTTCGGCTCCCCACCGGTGTAGACGGACCGGAGCGCCGGGGCCCGAACGGGCCCCGGCGCTCCGCTATCCGGCAATCCGGTCCCTTCTCGCCTTGTCGCGCTCCGCAGAGGACGCCGGCAGGCATCGCCGACCGCTCCCTGATCTGCCGACCTCCGGCCGCGAACCCGCCGAGGGAACCCGCCGGCTCTTCGTAGACTCCCGATCATGGCCAGCCCCAGGCAGATCCCACCCCCGCCGCGCCTCACGCCCCGCTGGCGTGACCTACCCCGTCTTGCCGCCGTCTGCGCCCACGCCTACGCACCGCCCCGCTTTCCGCGCGGCCCGATTCGCAGTGCCCTCGCGCCCGTGTGGCTGATCCACCTCGGCGTCCAGCACACCGCAGGCAGCGTGCTCGCCGTCGGGCCGTCCACCCTGGCCGTCCTTCGCCCCCGACACCTCGGCCTGCGTATCCGCAGCGCCCTTGTCGGGGCGCTTGGCGTGCTGGTGATCCTGCCCGCCGTGATCGTGCCGACCGCCGTCGCCGCCACAGTCCTCGGCAGCGCCATCGCCGGCCCCACCGGCGCGCGCGCCGTCGCTTACATCGTCCTCGGCGCCGAGATGGCCGCCCTCGCCTGGCAGCTCGCGCACCTCCTCAAGCGGGCCGGAAACGGTGTCGAGCTCCGCCGCGAACTCGCGATCCTGCGCCGCACCGGCGCGTGGGGGGAGATCGGCGGCCTCGCCGGCGGCCGGGACGGACAGGCCACCCGCGACCTGGTCCGCCGAACCCTCGAATGGGCCGACGAGCAGGGCCTCGGCCTCGTCGCCGTCGCCGCCAACGAACGACTCAGCCGCGCCTACGCCCTCGGCGGATTCCACCCCGCCCGCCCCGGCTCGCCCGTGCTGCTGCGCCCGGCCGCCTTCTCCGCCGCAGGCCTGGCGGATCCGCTCACGTCAGGGCGGCCAGTGAGCTGAGCCGGGCGAGCACCAGGAGCAACAGCGCCTCGCCCGCCGGGCGGCGGGACAACCGCGTTCAGACCCCGGACCGTCGGAGCCGGCGACCGTGTTGTCCGGTCAGGCAGTGCGGGCGGCGGTGGGGATGGCGGCGAAGGCGCCCGCCAGGATCTGCTGCCAGGCATCGTGGTCGGCTGGCCCCCCGGTGGCGGCCCACCGGGTGCGCAGGTCGTGGAAGACCTCCTGAAGGGCGCGGACGTCCCGGTACACCTCCGGCGGGCACGCCTGCGCCCGGCCGTCGGAGTCCACGCCGGCGAGGGCCACCGGGCCGTAGAGCCAGTAGGCCGAGGCGAGGTCCCTGCCCAGCCAGGCGCTCGCCAGCGCGGTCGCCATCACGTTGCGCTCGCCCCCGCCGCTGTCGCGGGCCCACATCCGGGCCTGGCGGTGGTAGGTCGCCTCGTTGACGGGCCCTCCGAGCAGGGAGCGGATCTTGGCGAGGTAGCCCTCCGGGCCGAGCGGGAGCTCCTCGCTGACGGTCATGGACGGGGAGATGACCAGTACGGTCATGGTGTTCAGCCTTCCGGTCGTGTTGTCTGTGCGTGGGTCCGGGGGTTCACAGGTCCATCCAGCTGCGGGGACCGCCGTCCGGGTTGACGAGTGGGGTCCACACGGGTGCGGAGGCGCCCTGCTTCTCGATGTCCTCCAGCAGGGCTGCCCCGGCCTTGACGGACTGCAGCATCCGGGCGACGAGCGGGTTGTCCGCGGCCACCAGCTGCAGGTCGCGTTCCCGCTGGCGCAGCGCCGCCTTCCCCGACCCGGTCAGGACGAACAGCAGCCGGGGGAAGCGCAGGTAGTGGTGCTGCCAGGACGGCAGCGCGTCCAGGGCGTGGGAGGTGCCGCGGTGGTGGCCCGGCACGGGAGTCAGCGCGTGGAACCGGGCGTACGCCATCAGCTTGCTCGCCAGGCGCTCGGAGACCATCGTGGCGCGGTCGACCTCGACGAACGCCCGGTGCAGGGTCCGACCCGGACCGCTGGTCGCGTACTGCATCAGGGCGTCGGCCGTCAGACTCTCGGCGCTCCGCTCGGCGATGCGGTGATTGATCTCGGGCAGCCAGTCCAGCGGCCCGTACTCGTCTCCGCGGGCACGGGCGTCCTCGAGGAAGGCGACGTGGGCGCGGAGGACGTCCAAGGTGTGGCCGGTGCGCATCCGTGCCGCGAAGGGGTCGGCGGGTGCCGGCGGGCAGGTCCGGCCCTGAACCTCGGGGAGCACCTCGGTGGTCGAGCGGCCCTGGTCGGTGAGGTACCAAACCAGGTTCCGGCCCGGTCCCGGCATGTCGACGCGGCCCACCAGGCCGCGGCCGTACAGGTCGGCCAGGCGCCGGCGGACCCACTGGATACTGACGTTCGGGGAGATCAGCACGTGCAGCTGGTGGGTCGTGGCCATGCGGTGCTGGAACAGCGCGCACAGCGCGAGTCGGGAGAAGTCGGCGGTGGTGGCGGGAGCAGTGGTCACGGGGACTCCACGGAGACGGTGGCTGAGCGGTCGTCCGAGGAAACCCCGCCGTTCTAACCGGATTTCTGTCCACCGCAGGCCGTAGCCGGTAACGCTTCGGACACGTCCGCCGGTTAGAACGGCAGAACACCGGTCGCGCTGGGCCGACAACCGGTCGGTTCACCGCGGCGGGAGGCGGCCGGTTGTTGCACGGCACGAGACCGGGCCGGCGCCGAGCTCGACTGCTACTTGTTCTTCGTCGTCGGGCTTGGCGCCGCCGGGCCGAGGTTGGCCCGGGCCTCGTTCAGGATGCGCAGCGCCTGGCGCTCGGTGATGTTCTGCGTCGACGCGATCGCCTTGACCATCTCGGCCTGGGACAGGTCGGGCAGCTCCTGCAGCAGGCCCTTCGCCGCGGCCAGGCGGGCGATCGCCGTCGGCCGAGGGCCGCGCGGCGCCTTGTCCTTGGAACCCTCGGGCCGGCCGGCGTTCGGGCTCTCGCCGCGGCCCAGCCTCGCCTTGTCCCAGTCGAGGACGGTCTTGCGGTGCCAGTACCGCGAGCCGTTGATCTCCAGAGCTGACTTCGGACCGCTGGTCTCGCGAGCGTCCTCGTCCCGCGAGACGTAGGTGGTCCAGGCGCGCTGGGAGAGTTCGGAGCCGGCTTCGTGCAGGGCCTCCCACGCCTCGACGACGTCGAGGAGGTCCTCGTCCTGGTACTCCTGGGGCTTGGGGTGCTGCGGGTCGGCCACCGGGAGGACCGGGATGTCCTGCTGGTCGAAGGGGAGCTCGAGCTGGGCGGCCAGGGCGAGCAACTGCTCCTCGTCCCAGAGCCGGACGATGCGCTGGGCGCCGGCGCGGTGGAACGGCTTGATGGTCGCGGGGAAGAGCTTCTCCCAGAGCCGCTGGTTCTGGAAGTAGTTGAAGCTCTTCCCGAAAATCTCCGCGGCGCGTTCCACGGTGGCGGGCTTGCGGCCGGCGGGGATCATCGCGTTCTCCTTCTCGTCTTCTCGTGCAGGTCGTGGTGGTTGGAGGCTCTTCGTCCCTTCGGACATCAAGAACTGTAGCAGCCATAACTCATATGGCCTAGGCGGTCACCGGCGGTGATCTTGGGCCGAGGGCCGGCCCGCGGGCGCCGCCTTCACGGCGGTGGGCCCGTGAGCTGGGAGGACTACCGGGTCGGCCGCCCGTTGCCGCGGCGGCGAACCTCGAGAAATTCGTACCCCTCCGAGGAGTCGCGCACCGCCAGGCCGGCGCCGACGAGGGCGTCGGCCATGCCGGCCAGCACGTCCATCTGGTGCTCGGCGGCCCGGCAGGCGAGCAGCACCATGCCGAAGACCCCGCCCCCGATCGGGTCGTGCCCCTCGGTGCTGTAGTCGCCAGCGTCCGCCCAACCGTCGATCGGGCTGCGCCGTCCGCCGGCGGTGGCCGGCGTCCAGCCGCGCGCCGCCAGCACGCGGTCGACGTCGGCCTCGGTGAGGCCGGCTGTCGTGTTCGTGCTCATCTCGTCCTTCTCTCTCTGCCTTCGCCCGGGCCTGCCGCCGGTGCGGCAGCGGGTGCCCGGTTGGAAACGGGAAGTGCTGTGACCTGCGATGGAAAGGTCCATCGCAGGCTGGCCAGGTGTACTGCACGGCGAACTAACCGGCCGTCGCGTTGACCAGCCGGCTCCCCGGAACCCGCCGCGCTCTGGGGCGCGGCGGAGCCGGTGCCGCCTCGGATCAGCGTGGGACCGCGGCCTCGAAGACGCCGGTCCCGTCCAGCTCTCCCGTGACCGCCAGGCCGGCGCGCCGGAGCGAGCGGGCGAGGGCGCTGGGCTCGGAGTCGCCCCAGTGGGGTGCCGGGACGACCACCACCTCCGTCTCGGCCCCGGTGGTGGCCACCCGGAACCCGGAGCGCAGCAGCAGCTCCCCGAGGAACAGCGCGGGGCGGTGCCCGGCGTCGGCCAGGACCTCCACCGCTCGACGCACCGCCGAGCTGCCCGCGGCCTCCGGCAGGTGGCCGACCAGGACCCGGGCCCGGTCGTCCCCTTGGTCGAGCGGGTCCAGGACGACGATCCGGTCGGGGGCGGTCAGCGCCGCGTAGCCGTGCCGCAGCAAGATCTCCTGCACCCGCTCCTGCTCGGAGTCGGCGATGGCGGCGCCGCCGGGGGAGCGGAGCGCGAGCGGTCCGACCTCCGCGGTCCGTCCCGCAGGCAGCGGGGCGACGTCCAGGTGGCCGTAGTCGGTGTAGCGCAGGACCTCGCCGACGGCCAGGACGCTCGGCGTCCGGACCGCGACCTCGACGTCGGTGGGCAGGCGCCGGTAGCGGCTTCCTGCATCCAGGTCTCGGGTGATCATCGTGCTCTCCTCGGTGCTGCAGCGGGATGTTCGGGTCGAGCCGCCGTACCTGCCAAGTAGGCGACATGAAAAACGGTAGCATAACTAATCATCAATTCGGGTGGTGATTACCGGCCGGCCCCAAGTGTCCAGTCTCGGCGGAGGTGAACCAGTCCCGCTCAACCCGGGCCATCTGCCCCCGGTGGCCCCGGTTGACTGAGACGCTGCAGGTCAACGGCGTGCACCTTCGGGCTGATCGGCCCGAACCTGTTCAGGTTGAGCGAGACGGAGGTCCGTCGCCTGTCTCACTCAACCTGAACCACCGCAGGTCAGGGCCTCGCCGTGGTTCACCTCGGCTGAGACCGGACACCAAGGAACTCCACCGGCCCGTGCACGGCGAAGTGCACTCCGGCCGGGGCGAACTCCACCACCAGCAGACTCCCCGGCGCTGGCCGACGCGCCTCGGAGGCCGCGGCCAGCCACCCCGCCGCCGTCGCGGCCTCGAAGCCCTCGTCCTCGTCCTCCAGGTCCAGCGGCAGGATGCGGCTGCTCCCGTCGACGGCGACGACCAGGGCGCCATCCGGCAGCCAGCACCGTCCCCCCTCGTCCTCGCCGGCCCGGAACTCCGCCCGCGCCGGGGCTGGCCACCCCCGCGCCGCGCACACCGCGCGCAGGTCCTCGCCGAGTTCCGCGACGGCCCGCCTCTCCAGCTCCCGCGCCACCTGGTCGTGCAGATCACGCAGCTGCGCCCAGGTGGCGGAGGCCAGAGTGCCAGCGGCGGCGCCAGGACCGGTGGGTCGGTCCGGTCGGTGCCGGAGCCGGCACCACCAGGACGGGCCGCCGGAGCGCGGCCCGCTGCGCTCGATCCTGGCCTCCTCGGGCAGGGCGACCGTCAGATGGGCGAGCCGGCCGTGCCGGTCGAGGAGGGACTGGTCGGCGTCCTCGGTGACGATGCCGACGAACACCCCGCCGGCGGGGTCGATGTGGAGTCCCACGCTGACGCCCACTGCGGTGAGGACGTCGACGCCCTCCGCGGTGCCGGGGTCGGCGCGGCTGAAGACGGCGGTGGGGCGCGGGCGCAGCCCGGGGGCGGTGACGGTCATGGCGGTCTCTTTCTGCGAAGTCGGGGTTCCAGGGCCGGACCGGTCGGTCCGGCGGGTGTGCACCGCGCCCGGCCCGGAGGCCGTGCGCGGTTGGGAAAGGTCGATCGGGAGTCCGCCGCCGTCAGAACAGGGCGGCTTGCGCCTCGTCGGCCGGCGCGGCGGGGCGTCTGCCTCGGCGGCCACCGGCGGCAGGTGCGCCGTCTGGCCGGTTCTCAAGTCGGGCCGGCGCGGACGGGTCGTCCGTCTCGGCGGCGGCGGGGGTGCTCTTGGGGCAGGGGCAGCGGCACCACCACTGGCACCGTGCGCCGTCGGGCCGGACGATGAGCTTGGCGACGGCCCGGCTGCGGGCGTTCTCGACCCAGTCGGTGTTGTCGTCGACGTCCGGGCCGCCCCGCTGCCGGTGGATGCACAGATCGCACCGGTTGTTCAGGCAGTTCCAGCAGGTCCCCCGCTGGCAGTGGGTCCACCGTCGGTAGCCGAAGGGGTACTTCGCCTCGATGGTCTGGTAGCGCCGGGGCCAGACGTGCTCGCGCACCCAGGCGCCCTCGGCCTCGCCCATCGGCGAGGGGCTGGGCACGGGGTCGACGATGCCCATGATCAGGGCCGCGATCAGGTTGGACAGGCGGGTGCTCCGTACGGCCGCCTCCTCCTCGGTGGTGAGGGTGCGCTGGGGCCGGCCTGCGGCGGGGTGGTCGGGTTGCTCCGCGTTCATGGTCGGGTTGCTCCGGGGTAGAGGCGAGCGGTTGGTGAGACCCCCGGGGCGCAGCGTCCGCCAGGGGTCGTGGGCCGCGGGCCGGCGGCGACGGGGGCCGCAGGCCGGGGCGCGTTGTCCGCGCCCCGGCCTGCGGGTGAAGGGTCAGCTGAGCAGCGGCAGGAGCAGCAGGGCCAGGTCGAGGTCGACCTCGATGGTGAGGATCGCCAGGGCCTGCTCGTCGGGCGGTCCGTCGGTCACCTGGACGCCGACGGTGACCCGCCCCTGGCCGGGCCCGTACAGCACGTCGAGCGGGCCCGTGCTGAAGCTGTCCGGGTCGTGCCAGAGCACGGGGTGGCGGTCCATCAGCCACGTCGCCGCGAACCGGGCGGCGGCCGTCAGCCCCTTCGGCTCCGCAGGCGGCAGGGCGGCGCCCAGCACCGCGCTCAGCGCGGGCAGGGACAGGCGGGTGGCCTCGATCTGCACCCGCTCCGGTTCGTCGATCCGGATTCGGACGGTGCGCCCGGAAATCCTGAAGCAGAGGAAGTGCCAGCGGTCGACGCGGGAGTGGGCCTGCCCGACCGCGCCCGGCGGGATGTGCCGGGTGAGGGTGTGGAGGGCCTGCAGCTCCTGCTGCTCGCGCATCCCGCTGTTCAGGGGAGCGGGGCGCAGCGGGCCGAGCTGGTCGCGGGCGACGGCCAGAGCGAGCGTTCGGGCGTCGGCCCACCGGCGCTCCACCACGGTGGCCGCAACCAGCGGGCCTCCGTGCTCGCGCTGCGCCCGCACGGAGACGCCGTGCGCGGTGTCCGTGAACGCCACGGTGAGTACCCCGTCGGTGACGCGCACGGTGTCGGTCCACGGGGGGAGGGATTCGGTGGTGGTGCAGAACCGGCGGGGAGCGGCGGTGTGCCAGGGGTCGTTGCGGTCCGGCAGGAGGGCGGCGGCCTGCTCGGCCAGGGCGTGCAGTTCACCGGTGGGGAGTGCGGTGGACATGGGCGTCCCTTCGGGGTCGGCCGCCGGGGGCGCCGACGGCCAGGTTCGGGTTGATGACGCCCAGTGCCAACCGGGCGACATGAAAAATAATAGCAGCATCAGCCACTATTGGGAAGCGGGAGAAGGCGCCTCGGCCATCAGGTCCAGCCCGATCGACTCCACGTCCAGCGACACCGCCGTCCGCGCCCCGCCCGCGTACCGGTGGTAGCGCCGACGGCCCCGGACCACCACCGGCGACCCCTGGCGCAGCGCCGAACCCAGCCGCAGGGCGGCCGGACCCCGCACGCTGCACACCAACAGCTCCGGGAGTACCGGAGCCCCCCGCACGGCCCCGGGCCGCTCGGCGCGCAGCTGGAACCGGGCCACCGGCTCGCCGTCGTCACCCCGGCGCAGGTCCACGTCCAGCCCCAGCACCCCGGTGAGCACCTCCACCGGGGACTCCGCCGGGAACCCGTCCTCGAACTCGACCTCCCCGGCCCCGGCCTGCATCGCCTTCCGCGCCTTCGCCGCGCCGCTGCTCTGGGTGTCCCGCCGCACCTGGTCGAGCGCCTCCTTGCAGCGCGCCGCGATAGAGCCGGCCAGCTCGGCGACCTGGTGCAGCCCCTCCCGGGCGTCCGCCGTGACGCCCTTCCGGCGGCCGACGGCCATCAGCCGCCCGTACTCCCCCTCCAGCTCGGTGCACGCCGTCGCGAGAACGCCCCCGGCACGCCGGTAGCGGTTGACCCGATTGAACGAGCAGCGCGCCGCCCGACCGGTCTCGCCCTCCGACACCAGTACCGACACCTCCGGCCAGCCCGCCTCGTCCCGAGGGCCGATCGTCACGTCCAGGTCGCAGGTCACCCGCCCGTCGTGCAGGCCCCGCCCGGAGTGCCGGTACACCGTGGCCGGGAGCGGTCCCGTCTCGGCGAGGAAGGCGTACAGGCCCGCGGCCGACGCCTCCTCCGTTCCCGCCCGCAGCTGCGCCAGGTAGAGCGCGAGCGTGCCGAGCAGCCACGGGGCGGTTCCGTACGGCGCGGCGGGCAGGCACAGCGCGAGGTGCTGCTCCACGCCCTGGCGGCCCGTGACGGTGGCCCGGACGGTGGCCAGCGCGGGGCTGAACCGGCTCAGCCGAACCGGGGCGGGCGGCAGTTGGGTGGCGGTCTCGGGCATGACGGTCTCCGGGGGTGCGGGGTGCGGGTTGACGCACCTCCGGGGCCAGCCGGGGGTGCGGGGTCTCCATGAGGGCTGCGCCCTTGAAGACATGGTCAATTATAGCAGAGATAATCACTGTCCGGGGGTGGAACGGCACCCGGTGATCGACCTCGGCGGACTGGGGGCCGCGGCAACCGCACGGCTACCGGAGCGGGTGAACGCTCTCAAGGGCACCTTCGCTGCTGGCTGACCGGCCAGCTCACCCCGGCTGGTCAGCTGGTCAGCCGATGGCGGATCGCTTCCCGCTCGGCGGCTTCGCGAACGAGCGCCCGCTGATGGATCTCGGGATCGCGGTGGGCCTCGATGGCCGTGCGCACGATGCCGGCCAGGACATCGGGCGGCAGGGCTTCGGCCTGGGTGGTGGCGGTGCCGGTGAACGAGCGCCGGTCGGTGGCCTTGGGCGGGGCGGTCGGCAGGTGGTGGGTGGCGATCTGCTCGGGGGTGACCGCGACCCGGTCGAACTCGACCTCGGCGCCCTCGGCCTGGGCGAACGCGATCACGTCCTCCGCGAGCGAGCTGAATAGATGCTCACCACTCGGGTCGTAGTCACCGACGTGGAGAATGACGGTTTTGACGGGCCCAGCGGCGGCCCGCATCGTGGCGTCGTGCTTGCCGACCAGGCCGTCGAACCCGCCTCCGGAGAAACAGGCGATGCCGAACTCGGCTCCGATCCTTGAAAGTTGGGGGGCCATGCCCGCCGTCTCCGACCACAGCTCAAGCCGAACGGGCTGCCCGGCCTGGCGGTCGACCCGGTAGTCATCAACCGCCACCTCCACGGCGGTGAAGAACTCCCCGGGGCCGGCGAAGGAAGGTGGAGCTTCGATGGCGACCTGGGTGTCGTCGCGGATTGCGTCCCACGGGATGCGGCCGGAGCGGCGGGCCATGCCGACGTACTCGCACATCCGCTTGTAGTCGCGCTCGGTCTTGGCCATCACTCCGTCGCTGACGAGCACGTACCAGAGCTGCCGCAGCGAGACGGGCAGGTGTTCGCGGTAGCGGTCGAGGACGCCGCCGACCGCGGCCAGCACGCGGAGGGTCTCGCGCTTGGGCCGCCAGTGGGGCTGCGGTCCGCGGGGGCGCTTGTCCGGCACGGGCTCTCACCTCCCTTGCCTCAAGAGTCCGCCATGGCGTCCTTTCTCGGCAAGGGCCTCTGAGAGGTGGCCTGACCTGCTCTTTCAGTAGGTCGCGCCCGGGAACTGCGCCGCCAGCGTTACGGCCACCGTCCGCGCTGCGCCAGCCGCCGCACAGCGCTCCCCGCACAACTCCTCGAACGGACCGACGGGTGCCCGCAGGCCCTCTCGCTGCACCGAGTCCGTCATGACTCCTCGCCCTCCACTCCGCAGTACTGTTCGGCGCGGTCGCACCGGACACAAGGATCGGCCGGCCCACCTTGTGGCGGACCGGCCGATCGGGTCAGGGGCGGGGGGGGGGGGGCCCCCCCCCCCCCCCCCCCCCCCCCCCCCCGCCCGGGGGGGCCCCCCCCCCCCCCCCCGGAAAAGGGCCCGTAAGGGGGGGGGGTAGGGGGCGCCCCGACCCCCCCCCCCCCCCCACAGCCCACTAAGGGGGCGCCGGGGCCCCCCCCCCCCCCCGCGCGGCCCCCCCCCCGGGGGGGGGCCCCGCCCCCGGGGGGGGGGGGGGGGGCCGGGCCCCCCCCCCGCCCCCCGCCCCGTCCAGCTCCGCTCTAGGCGGCGAGCACCGCGTCCAACTTCTGCTCCTGCTCCACCGGCTCCTCGGTCCGGCCCTGCTCCACCGCACCGGCCTCCGGCTCGCCCTCGACCTCCGCCGCAGGGGCCTCGGTCTGCTGTGCCTCGGGCTCCCGGTCGGCGCTGTCCTCCGGGGCCTCTCCGGTGTCGTGCTCGGAGTCCGCCGCGTCCTCGTCCTCGGTCCGGGCGTCCGCCGTCTCGGGAGCCTGCGGGGCGGCCTGGCCGTCGTCCTTGGTCGGGTTCACGCTGGCGAGGTACCGGTCGATCATGTCGGTCTCGATGTCGGCGGGGGTGTAGCCGAGGTGGTCGCGCATGACGATCAGCGCCTTCGCCAGGGCCTCGTGGACGCCCGCCCAGACCTTGTTGGTCCTCATGACGTTCACTTCCAGGGCGGCGAAGATCTGCGCGAGCAGCACCTTGCCCCGTCGCTCCTTCCCGATCCGCCCGGCGTACTCCTTGAGCCGCGCGGCAGCGTCCTCCTGCAAGTTCGCCTTCTCCTGGTAGCCGGTCGGCGTGAGGTCGGTACCGCTGGGCATCAGGCCGAGCAGGTCCGCCATGAACGCCCGGTTCGGGTTCTTGACGTACGTCCCGTACCAGTCCGGCATCTCGGTGGTGACGCTCATGATCAGCGTCCATTCCGCGTCGGGGACCTTCGCGCCCTTGATCGCTGCCTTCTGGGCCGCGCGGCGGACCTCGGTCGCGGCCTTGAACGCCGCGTTGCCCGCCTTGACCGCCCGCAGCTTCTCCCGCTCCTCCTCGCTGGTGGCCGCCTTGCCCATGCGGGCGCGGGCCTCCGGGCTCAGCTCGTGGTACTTCTTCCAGTCGGCGCACAGGTGGACCGGCTCGCCGTACTCGATGAAGTAGGCGCGGCCGGGGCACTCCTCCACGTGCCGCTCGGGCTTGATCGCCTTGCCCAGGCCGGTGACCAGGTCGCGCAGCGGTCGCTGGGGCTTGCCCGTCCAGTCGTACTCGAACTCCACCTGGGGAGCCCCGGCGGCCTTCAGCGCCGCGATGGCCTTCTGCCGTGCCACCTGCTTGTCGCGGGTCTGCCGCAGCTGCGCCATGGCGTGCTGCCAGTGGCCGTCCCCGCCGCCCGCCTTGAGGTCGCGGTCCATGGCGCGCACGAGGTCGTTCAGGGCGCTGGGAACGTCCTTGACCGTGTCGTAGTCGGCCATCTGCACGAAGTCGAAGTCGTTCTCCGACGCCTTGCGGAAGGCGTTGGGGTCCATCGCGGTCGCCTTCTTGGCGGCCTTGAACTGCGCCGGGGTCAGACCGAGTGCCTTCGTGGCCTTGGCCCGCTGGGTGGGGTTCATACGGACGGCCGCGAGCTGGGTGACCTTCCGGGCGATGTTGGCGGCGGTCATGTCCTTGCGGTGCAGGTTCTCCACCAGGGACTTGGTCAGCGCCTCGGCGGTCGCGCCCTTGAGGTCCTCGCGCAGGATCACCGGGAGGGCGAACGCCTCCTCGTGGTTCTCCTTGGCCAGCTTCACGGCCTCCAGCGCGGTGAGCCAGCGGCGCTGCCCCATCAGGACGCCGTACTCCGGCAGCGGCTTGCCCGGCTCGGCCAGGGCCTCGGCCTGCTCCTTGGTCAACGGGCGGATGATCACCGGGGTGTCGACGCCGCCCAGCATCACGGAGTCCAGCATCGCCTGGTCGAGTTCCACGTCCTCGTCGCGCACGTTGTGCGGGTCCAGCACGAGCGTGCGCGGGTCCACCTGCATCAGCTCCATGGAGCGGGTACGCAGGCCCGTGGGGGCGGCGGAAGTAGCGGTAGCGGTCATGGTGGCATGCCCTTCTCGACGAAGTGTTCGGGTTGAGCCGGAAGGAGTGCCACCCCCTTCCGACATGAACAACAATAGCATCCTCAACCACTATTGTCGAGCGGGGAAAGCGCCTCCGGTCCAGGTCAGGGAGTGTCCGGTGCCCTGCTCGGCCGACCCGACCGCCACGGTCCCGCCGGTCCGCCGGCCCGGCGGCGGCCCGGCCGGCTCGCGGTCAGCGCGGTGCCGTGTCGTGGACGTGCATCCGGTAGAGGACCCGCAGACGCAGGGCCAGCCGCCCGGTCGCCACCGGCCGTTCCAGCACCGACGGGCCCGCCACGATGAACCGGCGGGCACGCACCGGCAGCCGCCACTCGCCCCGCCACCAGCAGCCGGCCGGGTGCACCGCGCACCGCGTGCTCCACCCGGCCCGGGGGAACGGGTGGGCGGCGTGCACCGCCAGGTCGTTGTGGCCGCCGCTGCCGTACTGCTGCTCCACCCGGCCCAGCGGCCCCTCCAGCACCCACGTCCCGCTGCCGAGCTCCACCCCCCGGTGGACGCGGACCTCCTCGCGCAGGGACAGCGGCGGCAGGGCGGAGAAGGGGGCGCGGTGCACCGGCCACACCGTGACGGCGGAGCCGGCGCCGTCCTCGTCGCGCTCGGTGGCGTAGCCGCGATCGCGCAGCGCGGTCCGCACCGCGCTGGCCGCCGGGCCGCAGTCGGTGCGCAGGACCCAGCGGCCGTGCTCGCCGGGGCCAGCCTCGACCTGCCCGCTGGTGAACGCGGCGTACCCGGGCCGGCGCCGCAGGTCCACGGCATCGCGAGCGGTGGCGGTGATGGTGGTGATGTCGAGCATGGAGTCCTCCTGATCGGGTGTGATGCCGGCGGGCGGTCAGGCCAGCACGGCGGTGAGGGCGTCGAGCATGGGGCCGAGCCGGGAGCCGTGCTGCTGGGCGGCGCCGCGGGGGTGGCTGCGGTAGACCGCTTCGGACGTGAAACTGGTCGTGCCGGTGAGCAGGACAACCCATCCGTCCCATCCGTCCCGCCCGGCGGTGGGCGTGATCTGCAGGAGCCGGCTGTCGGGAAGTTCGGCTTCGATGAAGTCGCAGGCGTCGCCTTCAAGGACGTGGCCGGTGAGGCCGCGCTGCGCCAGGTAGGTGATGACGGGGGTCAGGTCGACGGTCAGGTAAGACACGGTGAACCTCCTGGTTCTGGGGGCGGGTCGGGGGCGGCCGGGTGCCGGGCCGCCCCCGGTCAGAGGTCAGAGCTCGATCTCCAGCGCGTCGTCCTCGGTGGGCGGGCGCCACTCGGCCAGCGCCTCCACGGCGCGCACCAGGCCCGCGCTCCAGCTGAGGTCGACCGTCCTCTTCCATCCCGATTCGGTGACCAGCACGACCGTGTTGAGGTCGTACAGGCCCTCCGCGCCGGCGAACGGGCCGTACCCGGGCACCACGGCCCGCGCCGGCAGCTTGCCGTCCACCCGGAGCTCCTCGGTGGCCTCGCGCAGCTCGCTGCGCACCAGGGCGGTGAGGCGGGCGCGGATCAGGTCGGCCGCGGCCCGGTGGGTCTCCTCCAGCTGGGGCAGGGTGAAGTCGTCTAGGTCCCGGGCGGCCGGGAGCAGCAGGCCCGGGGTGGACGGGGTGCTGCGGGGCGGGGCCAGGCAGGCCAGGCACTGGGCCGGGCGGTGGTACTCCTTGGCCCGGGCCGTGACGAACTCCTGGACGGCGGCCGGGGCGCCGAGCAGGCCGGCCTGGACCGCCTCGAACCAGTCGTGGGGCTGGACATCGTCGAAGGGGCCGGAGCCGGTGAGGTGGAACCGCACGACGGGCAGGAGGGAGTCGGTGTCGGGGTGCACCGCGGTGCCGGCGCTGATCTTCACGCCGTCCAGGTAGATCCGGACGGCGGTGGTGTTCTCGTCGTCGTCCCTGTCGACCACGATGTCGACGCGCGGCGCGAGCTCGTCCGGGCACTCGTCGGCGGGACGGGCGGTGACGGCCAGGAGCTGCGGCAGGACGGCGGCGAGCGCGGCGAACTCGACGGGCGGGTTGGCAGTGGGGGTCATGGGAGGGTTCCTCTCGGTGGTGGGCCGGCCGCGCTGGCGGCCGGTCTTCGGGGCGGGGCGGGGCTGTCGGGGCGTGGTGCGGTGGCCGGACGGGGCTGCGGTCCGCTTCGCAGACGGGAGCGGACCGCAGCCCGGCGCGGTGGGTGCCGGTCAGTAGCCCAGGTAGAGGCCGTGCGAGCGCACGCGCCGCTCGTGCTCGGCGAGCAGCTCGGAGGCCCGGACCTCGGAGATGCCGAACACCTGGAAGTCCTGGTCGAGCCGCCGGACCTTGGCCGCGGCCTCGGCGGCCAGCCGGCGGGCCTCGCTGAGGCTGCGCCACGCCCCGGCCACCTGCCGGTTCAGCGTCCGCTCGTGCATCGACCGCAGGACGTCCTGCATCTGCGGCTGCGTCAGGAGGTCGAGCACCAGCGGCGCCAGCTGCTCGGTCGGCTTCTCGGCAGGCACGACCCGGTCACTGCGGGGCAGGGTGGCGCGGCTGCCCTGCAGCCTCCACCCACCGCTGGCGTCCCGGACGTGGAAGAAGTCGATCTCCAGCTCGCGGCGGTAGAAGACCCGCACGGTGGTGACGACGGTCAGCTCGGTGTGCTGGTCCGTGCCGACCGGCACGATGACCTCGGCCGTGGCCTTTCGCCAGGGCAGTTCTGCGTGGTGGCTGTCCACGTGATGATCTCCAGTTCGCTGAGTGCCCGGTCAGAGGGCCAGGGCGTTGGCCAGTTCGTCCGGCGTTGCTCGCACTACGAGGGCGTACGCCCGTTCCAGGGGGTCCTGCGCGTTGACCGAGACCGTCCAGCTGCTGGGGTAGTAGGGGGTGTCCTCGGCGACGACGAAGTTGTGACGGATGAGCTCGACCGCGTCGGCGTTCGACAGTTCGGGGTAGTTCTTGCGCTGGTCGGCCGCTGTTGCGGCGATCGCTCCGGCGAGCTCGTCCGGGCGGGACGTGGTGGTCACGGGGCTGGTTCTCCGAAGTCGGTGGGTGATCGGTGGTGAGGGGTGCCCGCCGGGCCGGTCTGCGCGGCGGGCACCCGGGAGTGGGGGAGGGGCCCTGGCTGCTACGCGGTCAGTCCGGCGGCGGCCACGGCCTTGTCGATGAAGTCGCTCTGCAGGTCGGCGGTCTCGCACACGACCTCGTCGTAATCGGTGCCGGCCAGGTGCTCCCGGACGCGCTCCCACTCCTCGTCGGTGAGCGTGCGTTCGAGGTGCAGCTCGACCGTTTCCCGGTCGATGTAGGCGACGGCCAGGCCGAGCGGGGCCAGGTCGATCAGCGCGGCGGAGACGTCCCCGAGGTACACGTCGCGGACGAAGTCGGCCAGGGCCTGCGCCCGGTGCGGGTGCCGGTCCCGGTCGCGCAGTCGGTGCACCCCGGCCCAGGCGGCCAACTGGCCGTTCAGCGGGCCGAAGTCGGCACCCTCGAAGTGCACGGGGCGCCAGGCGTGCGAGACGGTCGGGTCCTTCTCGCCGGGGAAGGTCCGGTTCTGGGCGAAGGTCAGGCGGATGCTGTCCATGACGGCACCGTTGCCGCCCAGCAGTTCGGCCCGTACGCCCTCCCAGCTGTCGCCGTAGTGGCCGGTGGCGAGCGTCACCTTGATCACGCGGGCGTCGGTGGGCTCGCCGGCTTCGGCGACGGGGCGCGCGTACAGCGCGGTGCCGATCAGCTGGACGTCGGCGAGCCCGAGGTCGAGGCGGGGAAGGATGTGTGCGGCGGCCTGCTCGTGGGTGATGGCCATGTCGGGTTCCTTACTCGTTTTCAGTGGTCTGGTGGGTGACGCGCGTCTCGCGGTCGTGGCCCATGAGCTTGTGGCGGTTGGCGGCCAGCCATGTGTGGGCCGCCGCTTCGGTGGCGAACGGACCGGCCTCGGTGTACCAGTCGGGGCCGATGCGGAATCCCTCGGTCTCGATGAACCACCCGGCATCGCCGGAGTAGAGGGGCTGATCGGACATCGCTGACTCCTGGTTCTGCCGCAGTGCGGCGGTCCTTGCGGGGGAGGGTGAACGGTGCGGGTTCGGGGCGGTGGGCGGTCCGGGGGCCGCCCACCGCCACCTGGTCACCCCTTGCGGTCCTCGCCCCGGGTCTGGCGGGGAACCCGGCCCTTGGCGTCGGCGTTCTCGGTGCTCCTGCGGGGGCCGGGCACGGTGGGGATGGCGCGCCGGTTGAAGTCGTCCTGCTGGGACATGGGTCGCTCCTTCGGTTGCGGGTTGAGCCGGAGCCGGGTGCCACCCCGTTCCGACATGAACAATAATAGCAGACTTAGCCACTATATTTGGTTCTGTGTGGCCCGCTTCACACGAACGGACCAGCCCAGAGCAACAGTTCACCGCCGGTGTCGGCGCCGTCGGGCGCCGGCGCGGGTCTGGCGGGCGCGGCCTCGACGGCCGCAGGGCCGCCCTGTCCGGGCAGGGCCGGCGCGCCGGCGACTGCCTGCCGTAGATGTCACCTTCGAGGGCTGCTGACCTGGGCTGGTGCCAGTTCCTGGCGGCACGATGGTGGCTGGGCTGCCAGGTGTTGTTGGCACTTACGTACAATGTTGCACGCAGCAGAACCGGGGTGTGGAATGCCGGATTTCTCGGAAACTCGCTCCCTCGGCGGGAACTTCCCCGTAGATTCCGCCTGGCGTTGTCAGCTCACAACGAAGGGCGAAGAGGCGTGGCCTCGGCGTTGCCTGGTGGATACCCAGCGAAGGCGGCTTCGGGTACTGGCTTGTGGTCCGATACCAGTGACCTGGGCGACCTCGCCCATGTTCACGCGGGGTTCGATGCCCGCAGGACGACATTGAACCTTGCGGCCGGCTGGAGCGACGGGTGGACCGCGACGTGGTGCTCCGGCCGGACGCCGGTCACCTGTTCGGTACGGAATCTCGGTGAGGTCGAGGTGGTCCAGACCGCTTGGACAGCCCGACCGGCTACACCGTACGGCACCTGCGCAGAGCCGCCAGCCTCAACCGACCTGAGCCCGCGGTTCTCACGGATGGCCGGCCAGGACGGGCAGCTCGCGGCGACGGCGCTGATCTGGACGGACATCAACCAGGCCGAGTACGCGCACGGCCCCGTCCTGACCGGGATGCGGTGCTCGGGAGCCGACACCACCAGGCTCATCGACAACATCACCCAGGCGTACACCCTCGCCAACCGAGCAGCCACCGTGCGCGCCATCCTGCGCGGCCGGCTGGAGACCTACGCCGCCCGCCTCGCCGCCCGCATCGACCAGGGACGACCCCCACGCTGACCCACGGCGGCGACGAACGAGCCGCCCCGCGAGTCTCTCGCGCATGGGCTTGGTGAGCCTGCGGTCGTTGTCGATGCGTTCGCGGACGTCAATGTGCCGGAGAAGACCGAGGTACTGGCAGGCGGGGTGTAAGTCCTCGTGGCACGCCCCACCACACTGGGAGACGTATCACTCGATCGGGTGAATCCGGATCGCCGGTGAGCATGCTGTTCGGCCCGGCGATGTCACGTCCGCAGAGGGCGGCGCTTCGGTGCCTCTCCCCGAAACCCAGCTGATGCCGTGTGAACGGGAGCGCTGCCGGATCGGGTGCCGGTCCGGTCTCGCGAGCGGCATGGCCATGAAGTACGTCCGCACCGGCCCGTGCTCGGTGACGAGCGGTTCGGTCCTGCCGGAGTCGGCACATAGTCACGACGGCGGTCAATGAACGTTCCGGCGGCGGAGAGTATCCGGGCGGTGCGCCGATCGGAATGCTCAGCGGGGCCTCAAGTCGGCGGAGAAGGGCTTGCCGCGGTGGGCCGGATCGGCCACTCTGTGCATCGGATATCCACAGAACGTGATCAGGCTTGTTGATTTGACGCTGTGTCATGGGGGGATGAGGCGTGGCCGAGGACTCCGATTTCATCATCGAGCCGCCGAAGGCGGGCCCGGGCGGCGAGGGTCTGGCGGGTGCCCTGCCCCGGCCCTCGGCGCCGGCGGACGATCGGGGGCCGCTGCAGGAGGGCTTGGCGGCGCCGCAGGCCGTCCCCGGGGAACCGGGGCCGGGCGGGCCGATTCCTGCGGGCCGGGCGAAGCGCAGACTGCTGGTGGCGGTCGCCGCCGTGCTGTGCTTCGGGCTGGCTGCCGCCGGGGGGTGGTGGTGGCTTCGGGCGTCGGACGGCGGAGACCTGCACGTGGCGGCCGGGACGGTACAGGCGGACCTGCTCGTCCCGGACGAGGTCAGCAGGCTGGCCGGGACGACACTGGTGGCCGGTCCGAGGGGCAGTGAGCCTGCCGAGGCGGTCGACGTTGAGCCGTCGGGCTGCGCGATGGCGGCGGGACCGGCCACCAGGTCGGTCTACGGGAACGAGTGGACGGCGTTCCTGTCGGCGACCTACCAGGACCCGGCGGGAACGGGCGACCACACGGTGACCCAGGTCGTCGGCGTCTACCCCGACGAGGACAAGGCCTCCGCCGCGTTCCGCAGGCTGGACAAGGGCCTCAAGGCATGCCCGTCCGCCGTGCGAACCGACCCGGACGGCAGCACGTCGAAGTGGACCTACAAGACCGACACCGCTACCCCGGACACCGTCGGCTGGACGGCGACACAGGACTCCGGGGACGGCTGGGCCTGCCACCGCCAAGCCCGCCTCAAGGGCCGGACGGTCCTACAGGTGGCGCTCTGCTCGGCAGGCGACGGCCGGCCGGCCGTCGCGCGGATCGCGGACCGGATCGCAGAGAAGGTGACCGCATGACCCCCCGGCACCCGGCACCGCGAGAGGCAGCAGCCCGCGTTCCGGGCGTCGCGTGGCGCAGCGTGTGCCTGATGCTCCTGGCGGCGCTGGTGCAGGTACCGATGGCCGGTGAGAGCGCGTCCGCCCCGGCGGCCGATCCGCCGATCGGCGCACTGACCGCCCCGGCCGCCGTTGCTCCCATGCCCGAGCCGCTTCGGCCGAGCGCGGGCTACCCGGCCGCCCTCAACACCCGGATCGCCGCCTTCGACCAGCAGATCGGGGCCCTGCCCCAGCGCGCGAGCGACCTGGCGGCGGAGACCCGCAAGCTCACCGAGAGCACCGCGACCCTGAAGGCGAACTCCGAGGCCGCAGCCAAGGACTCCTCCACCGCCCTGGGCAAGGCATCTGCCCTCAACTCCAAGAGCGCCGCCCTCAACTCCCGGATCGCCGCGCACAACGCCGCACCGCACGTCTTCCAGCTGCCCGCCGAAGCCGCGGCCGCGAGCGCGTACGACGCAGAGAAGGCCCGGCTCGACGCCGAAGCGGCCCAGCTCCAGGCGGAACGGGCCGCGATCGAACCAGAACTCTCGAAGGCCAGCGCCAGGCAGTCCCAGCTCGCCGACGAGGCCGTGAAGCTCGGCGTCCTGGCGCGTTCCCTCGGTGCGACGGCCACCGCGTTCCAGAACGAATCACAGCAACTGGTCTCCCAGCGGCAGCAGCTTCTTCAGGACGCGGCCACCGCGAACCAGGGCCTCATCGGCACCCCGCCCGCCCCGACGCCGATGGCCCGGGGAGCCGACGCCCCCCGCCCGTCGACACCCGCCGCCCGCGGCACCGGTACGCCGTCCGCAGGCAGTGATGCCCGCTCCCCGGCTGGCAGGAACGAGGTCATCGACGCCTACGCAAAGGCAAACGGTGTCAAGGTCGATAAGCGGCCCGTCACCGCCTACCTGGCTCCCGACGCCGTCAACCGCCTCGACGCCTCCGACCTCGCCCGGCTTACCCCCGCGGCCACATACGACGCCCTGGTCCTGAAGCCCAACGGCCACTACAAGGCCCTCCAGGTCCAGGATGCTGACAGCGAGACAGGGTCCGGGCAGGGGGCCTTCAACAATGCACTCGCGAAGGGTGGCCAGGCCACAACCGCCAACGGTGACAAGAAGATCATCGACGAAGTCGAGACCCTCTATACCTGCGAACCCAACAGCTTCACCGAGGGGACACCGGTTCTGCTCGCCGACGGCAGCACCCTGCCCATCGAACAGATCACCCCCGGCACCCAGGTACGCGCGACCAACACCACCACCTGGAACACATCTCCCCACACAGTGACCGCAGCGATCCGGCATACCGGACCGCACACCATGGTCGACATCACCACCGGCAACGGCGCAACGCTGCACGCAACCGACCGGCACCCCTTCTGGAACGCCAGCACCGGACGCTTCAGCGACGCAATCGACCTCAAACCCGGCAACGACCTGCGCAAACCCGACGGCACGACAGCCAGAGTCGCCTCGACCCGCACCTACCCGCAAGATCTCACGGCCTACAACCTCACCGTTAGCGGCGTACACACGTACTATGTGCTGGCGGGGTCGACGCCGATCCTCGTGCATAATGCAAACTGCACCCGGGGGGCGGATGGCCGATTCTTGCCGAATCCGAGCGTGGTTTCGGATGTGCGATATGCGAGAGTGACCTTGCGCTCATCGACCAAGACCGCGATCCAGGGTGCTGCTCCAAGGGATGTGGATGGGAACTTCATCGACCCGAACACTGGCCAAATCATCCCTGCAAGCGGGCCATTTCATTACGGCCACAAGCCAGGTTTCGAATACTGGCGAAGCCGCGATATGGCTGCCGCAAACGGTTGGACGCGAGATCAGTTTATCGAGTATGAGAATGATCCGAGCCACTATCAAATCGAAGATCCCTACAACAATTTGAGTCATCAATATGAGCAACAGTAGCGCAAGTGTCGACCGTCTCCGCCAAGCAGCTCTTCGTGGCAATGTGTCCGAGATTGAGATGCTTCTAGGCTCGGGGGTCGATGTGAACGCAGGTGACAGCAACGGGTTTACGGCCCTTCATCTAGCCGCCCAAGAGTGCCAAGTGAATGCCGCTCGAGCGCTCCTGGATGGCGGCGCCCTTGTGGATCAGAAGAATCGGTTTGGCAACACCCCGCTGTTTGTTGCCGTGTTCAACTCGCGAGGGCGCAGTGAAATGATTGAACTGCTTCGCTCTCGTGGCTCGGATCCGCACGCAGAAAACAATAGTGGGCAGACGCCGCTTGGCCTGGCCCGACTTATTGCGAATTATGATGTACGGATGCACTTCTCGGATCTCGATTAGCTTTTGGAAGTCGCATCCTAGGCATACCAGACGGCCTGGTGCTGGAGGCGGAGGACGTAGGCGTAGACGGCGGCGGTGACGCCAGTGTGGGCGCGGCCGAGGATTCCTTGATGGCGACGAACTCGGCGCTCCATTTTGACACAGAGAGACATCGTTTACTACTGGGGCTGAGTGAGAATCCGCCAGCTTCAGTGCGACAGGGCATGAGTTTTATCAGGCGCGCCAGAAGTATTCCGATCTTGGTGACAACTGTTGAAGCTATGTGTCAACTAAAGGCATCTGTCGCAGCGCCGGCCGACCCGATCGCCGGGGTGAAGATCTCCCTCCACAGCCGGGCAAACCCGGGCCTGGCCTTGTCCGGCACCCCCGCCGGGGCCACGACGAACAGCTCCTCCGTCATCGGGTAGGACGACCCCCGCCGCTTCGTCACCACCCGGCTGATCCCGCTGGCGTCGGTCTCCACCACCACGCCGCCCCGCTCCGCGCTCGCCGCGAGCAACGCCACCGCCTCCTCCCGCGCCATCGGCGGCATGCTGCTCACGGAGCGCCAGGCGGTTCCCTTGCGCACGCACCCCGGGCCCGGGCGGGAGCACTGCGGGCCGTGGGCGGCCTTGCACTGCTTGGTTCGGCCCGCGGTGATGATCCGGCGGACCCGGTAGACGGTCCACGGGCGCCGGCGCAGCTCGGCCTCCAGTGCCTCCAGGGCGGCGCTGTTCTTGGAGCCGCCGAGCTCGCGGCGCAGCGAGGAGTCGGCGTACAGGGTGCACCGCGGATTCAGCGCCTCGGCCACGTACTCCAGCACGGCCGCCTTGACGATGGCCTCCGGGAGGCGCTTGGCCCGGGCCAGGTGCTCCTTGATGGAACCAGAAGAAACCGGAAAAGGGCACATAGTACAGTAAGATTTGGGGTATATCACGCCAAATCGGTCTTCCAGGTAATCCAGTAGCCGCGGCCTGTCCCAGCCCCATTCGATCAGCGGATATCTCGGGTGACGCCCCGGGCTCGTGTAGGTCAAGTCCCTTTTGGCGCGCGCGACTTCGAGAGAATCAAAGCCGATCCAGTGACAGAACGGGCCGTCCGTAATATTCGTTTCGAACCATTTGTCCAAAACTTCGCCTTTAAAGCGAATGCTGCACAGTCGCTTGCCGGCCGCGTACATCGGCAGCGTCCCGGAGGCGGCGAGGTCGTCACCGAGGTTCCACGGGGCCCGGCGCACGATCCGCTCGGGCGAGCGGCTGTCGGACAGCACCGCGATGCCGTCCTTGGCCATCGACGGGCCGGCGCGGCCCACCTGGACGTAGCGCACGCCGTAGCGCCGCAGCAGCGGCAGGACGTGCTCCTCCGCCAGGTCGTAGGTGTCCGGCCACTCCTCGCCGACGACCGCGGTGACCACGATCAGGTCGGACAGGTCGCCTCGCAGGCCGTAGCGCGGCGGATCGGCGAGGACCCGGACCAGGATCGCTGTCGAATCTGCACCAAGTCCCCAGCAGAGAACGGTAGTTGAGCACTCGCATGTCTCGGCGCGGGAGACCAGGGAGTAGGGGGCGGGGGCGGCCATCAGGGCCAGTTGTCTGCTGCTCACGGCAGGGCTCTCCTCGGAAGCTGACCGCGTGTCGCGGTCGGGGCGGGTCGGGGGCGGCCGGCTCGGCCGGAGCCGCAGGCCGGCCTCGGCGCCCGGCCCGGCGCAGCAGCGCCGGACCGGGCGGCGGGCGGGCGTCAGCCCTGCTGGCCGGTGAGCACCAAGGGGTTCTCCTGGTCGATCGCCTCGACCAGCCCGGCCCGGAGCGCCTCGCTGTCGACCAGTGCGGCGATCTCCCGGGTCAGGACCCGCGCGCGGGTGATCAGGGAGCCGAAGCCGTGGGAGAAGTGGGGGAAGCCGTTGGGGCCGAAGTGCGCGTCGGCGGTCCACCGGGTCTCGCCCGCCAGGCGCGAGTAGAACATCGACTGCGGCTCGGCCTGCGGGGCGGTGGTGGCGCGGAGATGGGCGTCCAGGCCGACGACGGGCCCGAAGATGCCGGACTCCTCGCGGCGCTCGACCTTGACGACGGCGACGAACACCGTGCTCGATCCGTTCTCGGTGGCGACCTGCACCGGGACGGGCGGGTTCTCGGCGGACATGACGGCTCCTTGCTGGACAGGACGGGTTGAGCCGGAGCCGGGTGCCACCCCGTTCCGACATGAACAATAGTAGCAGCTCTAGTCACTATTGCCAAGCGTGGGGAACCTCCTTCGGCTACAGCGACACCGTCACCGGCACCCCGGCCGTGTGCCCGGCGAGCCGGAACAGCGCGGCCACCGAGTCCGGGTCGACGTCGGCCGTCGCGGTGGAGCCGTCGCAGTAGCGGACGAGCGCGCCCTCGGCGCTCCAGGCCGGCCCTGCGTCCGGCCTCCCCGAGGGGCGGAACGTCACGGACACGGCGTAGGCGCCGGCCGGGCTGCGGTACTGCCTCGTCTCGCCGAACGTCCCCCAGAAGTGCGCCCGGGCGCACCGGGCGTCCCGCTCGGTGGCCGACGCCCCCGCCTCCCCCTCTCCGGCGGCGGGGCAGGTGAACTCCCAGGCGGCGTGAGGCTGCTGCAGGGCGGGGCCGGAGGGCAGAGGCCCGCCCTCGGCGTCGGGGTGACCGGTCTTGGCCCCGGCGGCGAAGATCCAGCGGAGGACGAAGGCGGCGGCCTGCCCGGTGTCGGCGCACCGCGCGCTGCCCTCCTCGATCGTCTCGCCGGTGGTCTCGTCGTCGGCGTCGCTGACCAACTCCCACTCCAGCCTGCCGTCGGCCAGCAGCAGGAACAGGCTGCGCGGCGAGCCGCCGATGGTCAGCGGGATCTCGGTGTTGCCCAGGTGGAGGGGATCGCCCGCGACACCGGCGGGAATGCCGTGGTCGGCAAGCTGGTCGGCGAGGGCCTGCGAGCTGTCGAGCGCGTCAGCGAGGCTGGTCATGGTCGGGTTCCTCCGAGGGTGGTGGTGGAAGGGCTGGACTGCTCGCGCGGCGGGTGTGCCGGCCGAGCGGGGGCGGCCTGCTGCGCCAGGTCGGCCAGCAGCGCGGGGGAGGCGATCAGCACGCTGCTGAGGCAGCGGTCGGCGCGGCAGTCGTACCAGACGCCGCAGTACTGCTGCTCCCGGGAGCCGCCGGGCGGCCGGAGGTGCATCGGGCCGTGGTGGGTGCAGGCGGGCCGGGTGGCGGGAAGGTGTTCGGCCATCGGTGGGCTCTTCCTTTCGGGCAGGACGGGTGGAACGGCGGTGGCCTTGCGCCGAATTCGGGGCGGCCGACTCTGCGGTCGGGCTGGGTCGACCGCCCCGGGCCGGATTTCCGCTCGGGCTATCGGCCGGACGGCCGGCTGATCAGGCGCAGGCTGGCAGTCTGGGCGTCGTACATGCTCGCGCCGTCGGTGAGCGCGGTCGTGGTGGAGTTGACGCGCCAGGGTGTGCGGTCGACGGTGAGGCTGAACGGCTGCGGGTTAGAGCCGCTGGTGTTGAGCGCCTCGATGGTGTCACCGGGACGGATGTCCTCCGGGGCGATGGCCCCGCGGCCCTGGACGGCCTCCTGCTCCGTGGTGGCGGGGCCATCGGTGGCAGCCGCCTGGGTGGGGGTGGCCGAAGGGTTCGTGGTGTTCATCTGGTCTCCTCGATAGTCCGTGGTGGCGGGCGACACAGGCCCCCGCGACATGAACAACAATAGCAGATGTAGCCACTATTGCAAGCCTGGTCATGCCGCCCTGGCTCAGCGGCGGGGCCTCGGCGGGCGGTGGTGGCGCAGGTTGACCAGGCTGACGCGCTCCCCGCGCCGATGGTGGCGGCCGGGCTCGGTCGGCAGGTGCAGCGCGGCGCGGGCGGTCACCAGGGCCGCCCCGATGCGCTCGGCGACGTCCACGGCACTCCGGCGCCAGCGGTCCCCGGGAGTCAGCTGCTGGTGCGCCCGGTCGATCGCGATCCGGGCCGCGCGGTAGCTCACGATGTGCACGGAGGCGGCCAGGGCGGCCCGGTCGAGCGCGATCCCTGCCCGGATGCCGCTGCGGACGCAGTCCTCGGCCGTGCAGCCCTCGCAGGCCGGATCGGCCAGCACGGCGGAGAGGTCCACGGGCGGTGGGTCCAGCAGGGCGGCGCGGGCGTTGTCGAGCACGATGGCGGTGCTCCACGGGTCGCCGATCGCGTGGAGCACCGGTTCCTTCGCGCTCTGCTCCAGGGCGGCCAGCAGGGCGGCCACCGAGCGCCCGGTGTCGAGCACCAGGGCCTGCGTCGCGAGCTCGCGTTCCCGGGCGCGGTGGCACCACCGGCCGCCGCACCGGCACACCGCCGGGTCCACCGGTTCCGGCTCCGGCCGGGGTGCGGGGAACACGATCAGGGCGTCCCTGAACATGAACCCCTCCCGGATGTTCACCCGGGTCAGCGGGTGGCCGGCGGCGGCGAGCCGCTCGGCGCAGTCCCGGAACGCCTCGTCCCGGCGGTGGAAGTTGCCGGTGTCGGCGCGGTGCGCCGGGCCAACGAGGTAGGTGAGCTGGGCGGCCTGCCCGTCGGCGGTGGGCACCACGGTGAACCCGTCGACGAGCGGGCCCGTGCTCCGCGGGTGGGCGGGCTCCAGGACGGCCGCCACGGCGGCGACCAGGGGGGTGTCGGTGCGGACGGACACAGGGGCTCCTCGAAGCTGGAAGGGGGTGGGGTGAGTTCCTGTCGGGACGTGGAGGCCGAGCACTCCGCCGGGCCCGCCCGGTGCGGGCGGGGCTTCTTCGACATGAACAACTATAGCATACATGGCCACTATTGGGAGGTGTGGGAAAGGGCCCCGAGGTCCACCGGCGCCGCCGCCCGCTGCGCCGCACGCCGCGCGGCGGCTTGTCCTGCGCGCTCCAACTGCGCTGCGGCGTCGGCCTGCTGATGCTCGCTGAACGACTTCCCGCCCTGCCTCCTGCGAGTCCGGGCCAGACGGTTGGCCACCATGCCGACCTTGATGTCCGGCCCGGCCGCGATCAGGTCGGATGTGGCCTGGTCGACGTAGCCGGCCGCCTCCAGCGCGGCTGCGTCGGGGAAGACGTCGGCGTGGCGGTCGTTCGCGGTGTCGATCAGGTGGTCCTCCGTCCCGCCCAGGCTGAACCGGTAGTCGAAGTTCACCGGCTCGCCCATCTCCGCGATGACGGTCCGCAGGGTGGTGACGGCCTTGGTGTAGGCGTAGAAGCGCACGTGCGGAGCGGACTTCATGATCTTGAACCAGGCGCGTGTGTACGGAATTGAGTGGAAATCACCTGAATCGTGAATTCTCACGCGCGCGTTAGCCGCGTACCTGGGCCGGCGCAGCTCGGCGATCATCCATCCTTCCCAGGTGGAGAGGTGGTCCAGCGTCAGCTCGAGGTTGCGAAGGTGGCTGGCGCGCACGCCGGGGAAGCGCTTGTAGGAACTGGTCGAGTCGTAGGCGAAGCACATCCGGCCGCAGGCGCTCGCCTCCGGGCAGACGTTGTACTTGGCGCCGCTGCTGAGGGTCACCCACCAGGCGGGCAGTGTCCACGTGAAGATGTTGTCGCGGGCGAGATCGGTGTTGTTGTTGGTCAGCAGGTAGGCGCGGGGCTTGGCCGGCGGCGCGTCGAACAGGGTCAGGTCGTCCATCGGGGGCTCCGGCGGTGGGGTTGAGCGTCTGGTCGGTTGGAGGGGTGGGCGGCCGGTTGCCCGGCCGCCCCGGTCGGCGCTGCCGGTCAGCCCTGCTCGGCGGCACGGGCGGCGGCGCGCAGGAACTCCACGGCCCCGTCCGCCGTCCGGCGCTCGGCCGCGCCCCAGTTGGACACGGTGGAGACCAGGTAGCTGTAGGTGCCGCCGGTCCACCAGTCCGGGACCTCGGCCGGGCCGCCGTGGCAGCAGTCGGCCAGCAGGCGCATCGCGCGGTCGCGGACGGCGTCCCGGTCGTCGCACGGGGTGTCGCGGAGAACTCGCAGGGCGAGGTGGAAGGCGTGCGGGACGGTGCACGGGCCGGTCCACTGGTTTCCCTGCCAGGGCGATTCGAACCGGCCCGGCGGGGTGCGGTGCAGCCCGACGTGGCGCAGGTGGTCCGCGGCGAAGTCGAGCAGCCCGGCCGGGGTGGCCGAGTGCAGCTTTCGGGGCCGCCGGGTCGGAGTGGGCAGCTGCTCGGTCAGCAGCTTCTCGGCGACGGCCCGGTGCCAGAGCAGTCCGGCGGTACCGCCGTCCACGAAGGTGGTGACGGCTTCGCTGGCCTCGACCTTCGCCCCCCAGCTGTCGTAGACCCGCACGGTGACCTGCTCGTTGTCGCGCCGCACCATCACGCTGTGCCCGGTGGGGGTGACGGCGTACAGCAGCCCGGTCGGGGCCGCCTCGTCGATCAGCCGGTGGATCTCCGCGACGAAGGTCTGCCGGTTCGAGCCGGCCTTGTCCGCCTGGTCCGGGGTGTGGCTCATCCTGGTCGTCCTCTCGGAGTTCGGGTTGAGTCGGGGCCGGGTGCCACCCCGTTCCGACATGAACAATAATAGCTGAGTTAGCCACTGCCGGCAAGTGGGCAATGGCCCGGGGTGGGCCGCCCCTGGCTCCGCGCCGACGGGGCAGGGCCGGGTG
Source organism: Kitasatospora sp. NPDC088548 (assembly GCF_044753005.1). Classification (NCBI taxonomy): domain Bacteria; kingdom Bacillati; phylum Actinomycetota; class Actinomycetes; order Kitasatosporales; family Streptomycetaceae; genus Kitasatospora; species Kitasatospora sp. NPDC088548. Next base: position 34,061 of record NZ_JBIVMI010000020.1, on the reverse strand, counting down.
CGGCCGGCCCTGCCCCCGCCGGTCAGCGCCCGACGGCCCGGGCCGCGGCGTAGAGCTCCGCGCCCGGATCGCACATCTCGCTCTCGCGGCTGTCCGTCCCGCCGGTCAGGACGGAGGGGCCGGGCGGCGGGCACTGGGCGCACGGCAGGGCGTGCTCGGCGTAGTCCATGACCGCCTGGAGCTGCTCGTCGGAGGTGAATCCCTGCTCGCGCCGGCTCCGGGTGAAGCGCCGCTCCGCGCCCGGCGCGCCGTGCGGGATGTCCGCCGCGCACGGCGCGACGCTGAGGTGGTCGGCGAAGTCGGCCGCGGTCATGTCCGGGGCCTCCTCGGCCGCGCCCCGGTAGAGGTGTTCGGCCAGCTCGGACAGGGAGCCGGCGAACAGGTGCTCGCTGCCGCCGGCTGCGGTCGCGGCCTCCGCCCGCCAGCCCTCGCAGCTGGTGCGGTGGATACGGGGGTCGCCGGTGCCGGCGTAGACGGCCGTCACGGCAATGTTGGGCGTGGTGGTCATGGTGCGGGGCTCCTCGGGATGCGGGTTGAGCCGGCTCGGGGTGCCATCCCCTTCCGACATGAACAACTGAAGCGCATGTAGCCACCTATCGGTGGACCGGTGCCGGCCGAACCGGCGCCGGGCGCCCGGGGCACGGAGGCCCCGGCCAACTGCTGCGGCGGGGCACCCTGGTGGAACCCGCGTCCAGCGCGGGCCCCACCGGGGTGCGTTCTCAGCGGCCCTGCGCCGCAGTGACCTCGTACTGTCCGTGGTGGGCGTGCCATCCGTCGGCCACCAGTGCCTTCACCCACTCGCAGAGGGTGCCGGGCGCGGGGGAGTGGCCCACCGACCGGAAGTGCGCCCACATGACCCGAACCGCCTCGTCCCCCGCCGGGACCACGTAGAACCCCGTGGTGCCGGGCAGCGGCTCCCAGTCGCCGCAGGCCGCGCCCTGGTGCCCGGCTGCGGCCAGCGCGGCGGCGGCCGACATGACGCGCTCGTTGCCCGTGTCGCTGTACCGGACCCCGGGCGCGGACTCCTTCTCGGTGCCCGGCACCGGTGTCCACAGGCTCATGCCGCCGCCCTCGTGCCAGATCCGTACGGTGCCGCGACCGCTGCTCTCCACCCGGCTGTTCTCCAGCGGGAGCCCCGCCTGGATGGTGGCGACGGCGGCGGGCCAGGAGACGTCGCGGGTGACCGCCGGGCTGTGTCCCGGCACCTCGAACACCTCCTCCCGGAAGCGCCCCCGGTGCGGCAGCAGCGCGAACGCCGCCATGCGCAGCGTGCCGGAGTTCCAGGGGTGGTTGGAGGTGAACCCGTCCGGGACCGCGAACGGGGACCAGACCTCCTCCGGGGGGCTGGAGTGGGTGGGGCTGTACTGCCTGTCGGCGATCCAGATCGCCCCGCTCCCGTCCACCACTGCGCGGTGGCCGCGATCCGCCGCGACCGCCACGGCCGCGCGGACGTCTGCAGCGGTGCCGAAGCCGAGCATCCCCTCCTCGCCCGGACCCCAGAAGTGGAGGTCCCAGCGGTTGTGGTCCGGTACCGGCACCGGGGCCGGGGCGGAGGCCAGGACGGCGTCCGAAGGGAGATCGGCGGTGTTGTCCGCCGCGGCGCGAGGGTCGAGCAGCAGCAGGGCGCGGTGGTCGGAGGCGTACCGGACCGCGAACCGCTCGGCCAGCAGGAAGCGGCCGACGTCCCGCAGCCACCCCTGCTCCGCCGCGGCCAGCAGGCACGGGGAGGCACCGTCTTCGGGCCGCTTCCAGGCGACCCGCACGGTGGCCAGCGGCGAGAACCTGTCGCTCTTGTGGGGCGGGCCGACCCGGGCGTCGGTGAAGCTGGCCCTGTTCTCCAGGATCGAGCGGACCGATCGGACGCCGGGCCGCCGGGTGGTGGTGCTCAAGGGGGTCTCCTTCGGAAGGTGTTCGGGTTGAGTCGGCGTCGGGAGCCACCCCGTTCCGACATAGACAACTATAGCGCAATAATCCACTATCGGCAAGCGGTGTGAGACCCCCTTGCGCCGACCACTCCCGGGTACCGACCGCCGGCATCCTCCAACGGCCCGCCGCCGGCGCAGCGGGCCGCCCGCCGCTCGGCCGCGGTGGCCGGCCGAAGCGGACGCCCGGGCGCCGGCGTCCCGGCCGGAGCGGCGGCCGGCCGCCGAGCGGACCGCCCGCCCACCCCGCCGGGTGCTCCTAGCGTCCGGTCGCGGGCCGGACCGCCACCAGGCAGTCGTACTGCTGGGTGACCCGCCAGGTGTCCTCCAGCGTGACCCTCACGCCGTCAGGACGTCGCTGTTGGGCAGGCCGATGATCCGCCCGTCCACCGCCAGTACGATCCGCACCGCGCCGTCCCCGCCCGCGGGCTCCAGGTAGAAGCCTTGCCGGACTCCGGGCCCCGGTCTCCGCAGACAGCTCCGGTGAACCCGGCCGCCACCAGGTCCCGCGCGGCCTCCTGGACGGCCTCCGACTGGGCGTCGAGGAAGCGCGTGCCGGGCGCCGCAGCGAACTCGGTTCCCGGGACGGGCGTGCGCACCATCAGCCCGCCGCCCCGGTGCCACACCCGGACCGCGCCCCGGCCGTTGCCCTCCACACGGCACTGCGGTATCTCCAGCGCGCTCTCCACCGCCGCCACGGCCGCCGACCACTCCACCCGGCGAGAACGGGACGGCTCGGCACCCGCCTTCTCGTAGAACTCCTCGGTGAACAGGCCCCGGTGCCGCGCAGTCCTCCCGGACCGTGCTGTTCCACGGGTACGTCCGAGCGAACTCCGACGGAACGGCGAAGCGCTCCCACTTCACCGGCGGGGCCGTGTGCTCCGGGGAGTAGAGCGTCGCGCCGAACCAGATCGAGCCGTCCCCGCCGACGACGGCGGGCACGTCCTGCTGCGCGCTGTACGCGATGGCGTCGCGGACGTCCTCGGCGCTCCCGATGCCATTCAGTCCCGCGTACCACTCCTCCCAGAACATCCGCATCCAGCGGTGGTCCGCGGGCACCGGCATCGGGGCCTGGTCGAGCGAGCGGTCCGACGCCGGCACGGGGGCCGGCTGGTCGCGCAGCACGGCCTTGCCGTCGACCACGGCCTCCACCCACGGGTCGATCAGCAGCAGGGCGATCCGGTCCTCGGTGTAGCGCACGGCGTAGCCGTTGGCGACCAGGAAGCGCCGGACGTCCTCCAGCCACCCCAGGTTCCGGCCGATCTGCAGGGCCGTCGACTCACCGGGCGCTGCGGCCGGGGCGGAACCGGCGACGCGAACGGTGGCATCGACCGGGGCGTTGTCCCGCTCGCGACCTTGCCGATCCTCCACTGGCCGAACTTCCACTTCTCGTCCAGGAGGCGGCGGACGGACGGGACGTCCGGACGGACGACCGGGGCGGTGAGGGCGTGCGCCGGGGACGTGCTGGTGTTCACTGGGACTCCTTCGCGCAGAGCGTGCGGGTTGAGCCGGTCCGGGGCGCCACCCCCATCCGACATGAACAACTATAGCGTATCTAGCCACCCGTAGCGAGTGTGTCTCTCCGCTCCGATCCGCCGCCCCCGGGGGTCAGGCGGTGAACAGCAGGAGCTGGCCGTGGGCCCCTGCTGCTCGGCGGGCCCGGCCAGGTTCCGGCGGATCGCCAGACCCACGGGCATCCGGCGGTACCAGCTCCGGCGGCGCTTCGCGCGACGCCCGGTGCGGGCCGGCCCGGACTTCGCCCGGATGTCCGCCACCGACAGGCCGTGCTTGAAGCTGTGGCCGGTCGTCTCCTCGGCTTCGACGTAGTCGTCGGTGAGCCGCGGGCTGAGGCCGGCGGCGAGCACCAAGTCGCCCTCGGTCGCCAGCACACACAGGCGACAGCTAAGCCTGCCAGCCCCAAGGTCGTAGGCCCAGTGGTATTCGATCCGCTGGTCGCGGATCGTCTCCCAGATCTCGCGGTCGCTGTACTCGAGGACCGGATTCCAGCGGATCACCGTGCGGCGGCTGTTGCTCGCGGCCCGGTCGATCATGAACTCCGGCTTGCGGGCCCGGCCGGAGGACTCCGCTGCGCGCAGCCCCAGGCAGTAGTAGACGATGACGTGCTCACCCGGGTGCTCGCGGCGGTGCTGGTCTACCAGGGCCGTGACGACCTTCATCCCCTGGGAGGTCTTCTGGTCGGAAGTGCACCAGCGTGCCGAGCTGGAAGGGAACTTCCCGCGTTCCTGGAGCAGTTGCTGGTACAGCCCGCCCTGAGGGCGCTCGGTCACGATCACCGGCACGCCGTAGCGGGCGGACTGGCGGTGGATCAGGTCCTTGGTGCCCGGCCACTCGATCGGCTCGCCGCTGTCCGTCGTGCCCAGGGAGTTGTAGATCACCACGGCCTTGTGCAGGGCGCCCGCGGCCTCGGCCTCGGTGCACACCTTGTGCTTCATGACCGACGAGTCCTTGCCGCCGCTGCTGAGCAGCGCCAGGACGTGCCCCTTCTCGTACGGCGAGTGCCGGCCGGGGTGGATGGTGAGCCACCCGATCGGCATCCGCGGCGGGTCGGCGCGGTGGGCGGCCTCCGAGAGAGCGGCCACCTGGTCCTGCGGGTGGGCGAAAACCGACCACGCCTGGATACGGCGACGCCAGCGGGCCGGGTCGGTGCCGGGCTGCTCCCAGAGGACGGCCGCCAGGTGGCGGACGGCTTCGGGGACGTCGCCGATCAGGCGCAGCGGGTCCAGCCGGCGCGCGGTGAACTCCTCGGCCTGGTCGTGCTCGTCGTCGCCGGTGAAGGCGGACCAGGCGTCCGCCCGGCGCCGCCACAGTGCCGGGTAGTCGTCGGGGTGGGGCTCGGCCCCGATGTGCTCGGAGAGCAGGCGGCGGGCGACGGCGGGCATGTCGGCCGGCCAGTCGGCGGCCCGGACGCGGGCGGCGAGCCGCCCGGCGGCGAAGCGCAGCGCGCGTCCGATGCGAAGGGGGGTGGACACAACTCTCCTCGGAGGATGAAGTGACGGGGCGAACGGGGGTGTCCGGCCTCGGCCGGACACCCCCGCTTTCAGGCCCAGGTGGGACTACCGGGGGCGTCGAAGCAGGTGCAGTTCTCGGCCTCGCCGACCGGGTGGCCCTGGCAGCGCGGGAGGTTGTCCCAGGGGGCGGGGAGGCACTCGACGCCGCCGGCGGTCAGGATCTCGTCGAGCTCCTCCCAGATCACGCGGACCGGGTGGTCCGCGGGCAGTTCTCGGGTGGCCTCGGTCAGGGCGGCGTGCAGCTCGTCGGTGCCCATGCCGTCCAGCTCGTCTTTGGTGGTCACGGTGGTCCTCTCGGTGGCGGGTCGTCGCAGGCCGGGTTCGGCCCGCGGAAGGGTCGTCGCATCCGGCCGCCGGCGGCCTGGGAGTTCGCGGGGCGGCTGCCGGGGCCGGCGGTGCGGTGGTGGCGTGCGGGCCCGATCGGACCTGCACGCCGGTCGGCCGCTAGACGGTGCGGCGCTCGTACTGGCCGAGGTGCGCCCGGACCGCGACTCCCAGCAGCTCGTTGCCGGGGCCCGCCAGCCACTGTGCGACGGTGGTCTCCTCGGGCAGGGCGGCCAGGGCGTCGGCCAGCTCGGCGGCGCTCATCAGGGGGGTTCCGTCCGAGTTGCACTCGGCCCGGTAGGTGCCGATGTCCGGCACGTGGCCGATGTAGAGCCCGGTGTACACGGCCGGGAAGGGGTCCATCCAGAGCTCGAAGACGGCGCTGGGCGCGGCGTCGATCAGCGCAGCCTGCAGGTCCTCCGGGTCGATGCCGGATTCGACGTCGAAGTACTTGATGCCGAGGGCGAGCTGGCCGTCGGCGATTTCCGGGAACTCGTACTCCAGGTCCAGGCCGTGCTCGGCGAGGGTCTGCAGCACGGCGGGGTGCTGGTCGGGGTCGGCGGCGTGGACGAAGACCTGCAGCGGCGAACGGTCACCCATGACGGGCTCCTTCGGTTGGTGGAAGCGGGGAGGAGGGGGCCCGGGGGCTGCGCGGGGCAGCCCCCGGGAGGTGGTCAGGCGGAGGGGGAGAGCGCGGCGAGGAGGGCCAGGGCCTCGAAACCGGTCAGCTTGGACGCGGTGACGGTGACGCGGGCGTCCGCGCCGGGCCCGCTGAGGCGGATCGCCACGGCGGCGGCCTGGTGCCACACCGGGGTCAGCTCGCTCGTGAACCGGGCCGGTGTGCGGTGCTGCTCGGTGCCGGGCCACGGGGCGCGTCCGGTGGGCCGCAGCCCCCGGACGCTCTCGGCCAGGATGCGGGCGGCCAGTCCGTCGAAGCCGCGCGCGTCGCTGAGGCTGAACGGGTCCTGCGGGCCACGGTCGGTCTTGCGCAGCTCGTTGAGCACCTGGACCGCGACGGGGAGCGGAAGGTTGGTCAGCTCCACCTCGTGCCCGCGCAAATCGTTGGCGGCCACGGTCCACTGGCCGCCGATGCCGCTCTCCCGGTCGCAGAAGTCGGTGCGGTGCCACAGCGGGGCGTCGGCACCGGCGTGGGTGCTGATCAGCGCCATCGCAGGGGCCAGCATGCGGGCGGCCAGGCGCTCGTGGTTGCCGTTGCTCTGGGCCGTCCTGTCGATCAGGTGGGCGGTGAGGGTCGCGGGCATGGGACTCCCCTTGGTTCGGAGGTTCGGGTTGAGCCGGTCCGGGGTGCCACCCCCGCCGACATGAACAACTATAGCATGTTTAGCCACCATTGCAAGCGGGGGTGCTCCCGCTGGGCCGGTCAGGACAGGTCGAGCACGTCGGTTCCTTCGGTGTCGAAGCCCGAAGCGGCAACCGCTACTCGCTGCGGGAAGTTCCGGGCAGCGGAATAGAGCGGTGCTTCCCCGCGGTGGTGCGCCGCCGGCCACCCCGGACGGAGCCCGCGCGGCGTCCAACGGCGCCGGTTCCGCTCGACGCCGGCGCCGCGCCCGGTGTCCGCTGCGCCCGCGCTAGTGGGTGAAGACCTTCAGCCGGTGTCCGCTCGGCAGCAGGGCCTGCGCGCGCCGGCCGTGGGCGGCGGTCTCGGCGGGAAGGCCCTCGACGGCGGCGGCGACGGCGGCACGCCGGTCGTCGTCCCCCTCGGCGAGCAGGGCCAGCAGCACGCGGATGCCGTCGGGGGTCTCGGTCACCGTGAGGTCGCCCACTCCGCGCGGGTCCAGGCCGGCGGCCCACGGGGCGATGGCCTCCAGAGCGAGCGCCGTGTCTTCGGTCGTGGTGGTCCTCCCGGAAGGCGCTGAACGGTCCCACGCGGTGGCGACCGCCAGGGCGATGACCGGCACCCCGCCGACCGTGCCCTGTGCGTGGTGGCCGTAGTCCTGCCCGGTGCGGCTCATCATGTCGAGGCGGGTCGTCACGTCGGTGAGGAGGCCGGCCATCGTGTCGACCATGGCCATTCGGTCGGTCATCGGGACGGTGCTCGGGGTGCCGATCTGGATGGCGCCCTCGGGGAGGGTGATGCTCACCTCCACCGGGGGCAGGGGGCCCTCAGCAGCGAAGCCGCCGTCGTCAGCAGATGGGCAAGGGGGAGGTCCATGCCGAGTTGTCCCGTTCTCGAGTGCTGGCCGCTGCGGCGGTGGCCGGGGCGGAAGAGCTGAAGTGCGGACCGGCGGCCGGGTCGGACCAGAGCAAAAATAGCCGACGCGGCCACCGTTCCGGACGCCGAGCTCTCGCTCCCGCCCGGGCGGGTGGAAGCGAGTACACGGCTCAGAAGGTCAGGGCGAGCTGCTTCGGCGCCTTCAGTGCGGCCTCGACATCGGATCGCCAACTCAGCGCGTAACGACGGCAGTTGCGGCAGTCGGGGGCCGTGTGGACGCAGTCGGCGTGCCGGACGGTGCGGCGACGCGCGCCCATCGACCAGGCGTAGGAGTCGGCGCTGCACAGGTGGTGCCCGTACCGGCGGAGCCCTTCGGTCTTGATCCCGAAGCCGTGCAGTGCGTACCCGCGCCCGGCCAGCGTCGCCAGGATGTGGCCGGTCGCCACGGTGCCCTGGCGTCGGCAGACCGAACCGACCCCGACCAGGAACGCCGCCGTGAGGTCGACGCCGGCTTCCTCGAACATGTCGGCGTGCCGCAGGTAGTCCTCCAGCGACTGCCCCTGGAGGATCGGAATCCACGGCGCGTGCTCGTACTCCCGGGCCAGGTAGAGGTAGGACTCCACCGTGAACTGCTGGTGCTGAAGGAGACTGAAGCCGCTGCGGGCGAGGATCTGCGGCTCGGTCATCCAGTCCTGCACCGACACGAAGTCGGGCGGCGCGCCGAACTCGTCCATCAGCCGGTAGACCATGCCGCCGTACTCGTCCGGGTCGAGCAGGAACTCGCCGTGGTCGGAGATCTGGGAGAAGCCGGCGCTGTCCAACGCCCAGCGGCACCGCGCGGACGGGAAGCGCTCGCCCCTGCTGCGGTAGCGCCGCAGCGCGTTCGCCGAGACCATCAGCGGAACCCGGGAGTCCCTGGCCCAGTGAGGCGGTGCGCCCAGATAGAACGTGGGACCGGTCTGCTCGGTGACCGCGGGTGCGTCGACGACGGACAAGGGTGCTCCTCGGAAGTACGGGTTGAGTCGCCCGGGGGGCCAACCCCGGGCGACATCAACAATAATAGCACAACTAGCCATCATCGGAGGGTGTGCGGACACCCTTCCGGTCGATCGCCGCTGCGGTGCGCAGCATGCGCTGCTCGGCGCCGGCCCGGAAGCCGTGGCGGGAGTACCAGGCGGCCAGGGCTTCGACCGGGAGTCCGGTCGAAGGCGGCCATCCGTTCCCCGACGGGGCGAACGGATCGCAGGACAGTGCGACGTCGCGCCCGCTGTAGCGGGCCAGCACGGAGGCGAGCAGCAGCGTCCCCAGCCCCCGGCCCTGGTAGCCCGGGTGAACGGCGATCTCCGCGATCCACACCTCGTCCTCGCAGTCGATCGCGTTGGCGAAGCCGATCACCTCCCCGTCCACGTGCAGGGCCACCTGCTCCTCGCGTAGCTCCGGGAACGACTGCCAGGACGGCGCGGGCGCCGATGCCCGCATCCCTTCGGGGGTCGACCCTCGGTCGGCGGCACCGGGCCGGTTCACGGCAGGCACAGGCCGGAGTGGTCGACGGGCCGCGGGCAGCCGTCGACGCACTGGTGCCCGTCCGCGGCCTGCGCGGTTCCGATCTTCTCGTGGCAGCCCGTGCACAGCGCGGGCGCGCCGGCCAGCTCGGACGCCCGGGCGAGGAAGTCCACACCGCCGCACTTCTGGCAGGCATCCTCGGTCGGCGGCTGGCGGACGGCGCTCTCCCCGTCCGGGAAAGGGAAGGTGAAGGTGAACATGTCGCCGAGGAAGGTGATGCTGTTCCCCTCGATCCGGCACAGGCCGGCCTTCGGCCACTCCGTCCAGGTCCTCGCGGTGTCGCCCTCGCGCTGGGACCGGATGCGCTTGGGGTTGATCTCCACGACGGTGCGGGGGCCGGTGCGGTGGGGGTGCAGATGGTTGACGACCTCGAAGGTGGCGCAGGCCGCGGCGCGGCGCTTGAACTCGGCAAGGCTGATCTCGCCCATGAGGGGCTCCTTCTCGTTGGGTGGCCGGCCCGCTCGGAGTGGCGGGCCGGAGATTCGGTGACGGCGTCGGCGACCGGGCCTGCCGTCCTGTCCGGGGTGCAGCGGTGGGGCGCTGTGGTGCTTGGGTCCGCTATGCTGACGGCAACGAATCCTTCGTGTGCCGCGGTTGAGCTCTGCTCCCGCCGGCGGCTCCGGATGGTTCGGGTTGAGCGATCGGCGGTCGAGGCATGCCAAGCTGCCCGCCCGGGTGCCGTCTTCGGACGGCGGTCGGCGGGCCCACCCCCGGGTGGACGGCCGCCGCTCGTATGCCCTCGTTCGGCCCGCCGGTGCTACCTCGGTACCGCGCGCCCCGGTTCCAGGGACAGTGGCATCCGCGTCTGCCCGGTCACCATCAGCGTGCGGATGTCGTCCACGCTCTCCGTGCCGTCGTCCCAGCGCACCAGCGCGGACCAGTCGCCGGACGCGAAGCGCCGGTACTCCAGCACGACACCGGAGTCGTTCCGGGCCCCGCCCTGGTGGACCACGTCGGTCAGCGGTGCGGCGGCCGGGTCCTGGAGGTGGCGCACCGCGCGGACGGCGGCCACCAGGGCGTGGCGCTCCTGCCCCGGCTCCCCCTCGGTCACCTGGGACCGGACGGCGAACGACTCGACATCGAACCCGGCCCGCAGGCCGATCCGCTCCACGGCCCGGCGCAGCGGCGCGACGCCGTCGGCAGGGGCGAAGCACAGCACCTGGTCCGTCCGGAACCCCCCGCGCAGCTCCAGGGGCTCTCCGTCCTCGCGCCGCTGCGCGGCGCCCGCCGGGCGGATGGTTCCGCCCCAGCCGGGCCAGCAGTCGGCCTCCACCACGAACTCGGCCCGCCCACCGCCGGCCAGCCAGACGCGGGCGGGCGGCTCGAAGGGGACCAGCTCCAGGAAGCCTGGGGAGGGGGTGACCGTGTGCTGCGCCATGTCGGCTCCGATCTCGGGTACGGGTTGAGACGGGACCGGGCGCCACCCCGATCCGACATTAATAATTATAGCAGACTTAGCCACTATTTGGAGGTGTGGTGAACACCTTCCTGAACCGGGCCGACGGGCCGGTAGTCGGCTTCGACGAACCACTGCTGCGACCCCTCGTCGCGGACCACCAGCAGGGTGCCGCGCGTGCGGGCGGTGTTGTCCGCCGCGGCCCTGCTCGGCCATCGCGAGAGATTGCCGATCCGGCCGTCCGGGCCGGCCACTCCCCACTCCCGGCCGTCGTCGGTCGCGGTGGTGCAGTGCACCGTCTGCCCGTTCAGCGTGATGTGCACCGGCGCATCGGCGTCCGGGCCGAACAGGTCGGGGTCCGCCTGGTCGGTGTCGATCGAGATCCGCACGTGGCCGTCCTCCCGGTGGAGGTAGAAGTGGACCATCACGCCGACGACTTCGCCGGCGGGCGGCCCGTCGGCGTCGCCGGGCTGATGCGGGTAGAACGTGGCGCCGCGGTGCGCCGCATCACGGAGTTCGTCGGGGAACAGCATGGTCGTCCTCCTCGGGCCGGCGCGCGGCCGGCGGTCGTTGGTGGCGGGGCCCGCGCGGTGCTGCGCGGACCCCGGGGCGGTCAGCGGGTGCGGTGGGCCCAGCGGGGGCGCTCGACCTCGGGCTCCTGGCCGCGCACGTACTCGGCGCAGGCCCCCGGTGCCTTGAACGGCTTGTACGGCCGGTGCTCGGCCGGGGCGTGCTCGCAGGTGCGGCACAGCGGAACGGCGTTGTACCACCCGGCGGGCCAGTAGGACGTCCAGCGGTCGCGCCAGCCCTCGCCCTGGGAGGTGACCAGGAGCATGCCGTTCGGCCACTTCTCGACCCGGCCGCCGGAGTGCTCCACCAGGAAGGCGATTTCGTGCCGGGCCCGGGCGGCGGAGTAGGTGACGGGCTCGGTCGACCCGTGCTTGGCCAGGGTCGCGCGCTCGTAACCGACGGCGTGGTCGGCGTCGGCGGCCCCGGCCTGGACGGGCTCGCCGAGCAGCGGGCTGTCCAGCGGGCCGCGCCAGTCGAACCGGCCCGGCCGGACGGTGACCGACCGCAGGTCGGCCGCGATGGTGAGCTCCCACGGGTGCCGGAGCAGGGCGCGCACCACGGTGCGGCACTCGCGGGCGGTCATCGGCAGCGGGTGCATAGTGACGGTGACCGCCGCCGCGTCGCCGGTGGCCAGGTAGCCGCGCCGCCGCCCCTGCTCGGGGCACTGGCGGTTGAGTGCGGTCTCGGTCAGGCCGAAGCCGGCCAGGGCGGCGGCGACCAGGCGGCGCGCGGTCGCGGCGGTGTCGGTCCGGTAGGGGGTGGAGGTCGTGGTGTCGATGGTGGTCACGGAGAACGTCCTTCGGGTCCGGGTTGAGCCGGGCGGCGTGCCACCGCCGCCCGGCGGGAGATGCGTGCGTCAGCGGTCGGTGGCCGACGGCCGGAGCGTGATCACGCCCCGGACCCGGCTCTTCGGCCGGGGGGTGGTGGCTCCCTCGGCCGGTGCGGCCGGAGCGGTGTGGCCGGTGTCTCGGTGGCGGCCTGGAGGGCCGTCTCCGGGCCCTTGTTCAGGACGGCGGCCCGCTCGTAGTGCTCGTCCGCCCGCACCTGCCAGAGCGCGGCCCCCTCGATCGCGGTCTCAAGATCCACGGTGCAACCTCCGATCGGCGGGGGCGGGCCATTCCCGCCCCCGACATTGATAACTATAGCAGAGGTAACCATCATTTGGGGAGCTGTGAAAGATCCGTTCCGGCCGGGGCGGTCAGCCGCCCGCCGCCCTGCTCGAACCGCAGGGCCGCACGCTCCGAGACCAGCAGCGCGGCCCGCGCCGACCTCGCGTCGTACCACCAGTCGGTCGCCTGCCGCACTGCCTTCTCGATCGCCTCGGCCTCGATCGCGACAGCGAGCATCGCGGCGGCCGGGTTCGAGCTGCGCCCCTTCTCCACCGTGGCCAGGATCTTCAGGGCCCGCTGCGCCCGCTCCCGGGCCTCGGGCCTCTTGGACAGGCCGGACAGTTCGTCGCCGACCTCTCCGCCGAGCAGCCGGCGCGCCTCGTGCTCGGCGGGGTCGCGGTGGGAGAACGGCACCGGCGGGAACGCCGCGGCCGTCTCCTCCTCCGGCCGCACCACCCTGGGCAGCTTCGCGCCTGGCAGCGACCAGCCGGGCCCGCGGCCGTCCAGCGGCTCCAGCCGGAACCGGATTCCGTACGGCGGCGGCTCCTCGACGCGGGCCACGACCCGCAGGGGCTCGCTCCACCCGCCGCGACCCTCGTACTCGTAGCGGACCACCTCGCCCACCGACAGGGCCGACTCCCCCTCGTCCAGCCGCCAGCCCGCCGGGACGGCCCGCAGCGGCTGCCGCGCCCGCTCCTGCTCTTCGCGGAAGTCGACAACGCGCACCAGGCGGTCGACCGCGTCCAGCCTCCGGCGCTCCCCGCCCTCCTGCTCCTTGTCCTCCCCGTCCAGGTGCAGGTACCAGGAGGACCGGCCCTGCTTGAACACGTACCCCCGCAGGCGGCCGTCGACCTCCACCGGGTAGCGGCCGTGCTCGTTCAGCCGGCCCAGCGTCGTCCGCTCCTGGCGGGCCTGCCGCTCCTGCTCGTCCTGCTGCGCCCGGACGGCCTCGCGGAGCTCGCGGGCACGGCGGTTGGACTCTTCGGTCAGGGCGCGGTTGCGGTTGCCCAGCTCGGCGCGCTCGGCCCGGGGGAGGGGGCCGCGCAGTCTCTGGTGCAGCTCGGCCAGCGCGGCGGCCAGCTCCTGGTCCTGCATCTGCCGGGGGTCGGGCAGCACGTCGGCTGTGGTGGTGCCGGCGTCGGTGGTCTGGGTGCTCATCGGTTGATTCCTTCGGGGTGGTGCCCGCCCGGCGGCACGGGGCCGCCGGGCGGGCGGGGGCTGGGGTGTTGAGCGGTCAGGGGGTGGGGCGGGCGGCGTGCGCGGCCCGAAGCGCGGTCACGGGTGGATTCGACGGCCCTTGGTGATGGAAACGCGGCGCACACAGCACTTCAGCGGCTTGTTCGTGGCGAGGCTGTGGAGCCGGTAGCGCGGGTCGGGCCCGTCGTAGTCGGCGCAGCACTTCTCGACCTTGCAGATGTACGCGCGGTAGACGCCGCGCCACCCCCTGACGCTGCCGTGATATGTGACCAGGGAGCCGTCGGGGATCACCTCGGCCGCCGGGCGCAGCGCCACGACGTCGGCGACCGGTGCTGCGGCGACCGGCGCCGGTGCGGACGTGCTGCCGACGCAGACCCACTGTCCGTCCCAGTGGCTGGGGCGGTAGGCGACCGTGTCGCAGGTGGAGCGCCAGTCCTGGCCGGGCGTCGCGGCGCCCTCGAAGCCGAACGCCCGGGGCTCCCCGGTGCGGGGGTGGGCGGCCACGGCGGCGCACTGGAAGAACCGCACCAGCTGGCTGTCCGGGAAGGTCTGGATGTAGGTGTGGCCTGCCTGGAAGAAGTCCGCCTCGGTCACGTCTGCTCCTTGCTCGGGATGTTCGGGTCGAGTCGGCCGGGGTGCCACCCCCGGCCGACATGAACAATAGTAGCAGTGGCAATCACTATTGTCGAGCTGCTTCGACTGCCGCGATCACTCCGCGAGCATCGCCACCGTCCGCCGTGCCGCCGTGCAGCGGCGGCCGTGGTGGTAGTTCGCGGCAAGGTCGGTGGCGGGAAGGTTCCGGTAGTACTGCAAGTCGGCCCACGGGGTGGCCGGCTGCCGGGCCGCCAGCCACTGCGCCGCGACGTCGATCTGCTCCCAGGTGAGGCCCGGTCCGCCGTGCCATACGCGCGGGTTCGACAGGTGGCGGTCGAGCGCGGCCAGTTCGGGCGTCTCGGGCGGCAGGTCCGAGAGGTCGGGGACGGCGACGACGTACCGGTGGTGGGCCTCGGTCGGGCGCAGCCGATCGGTGTAGGGCCCGGGGCCGTCCCAGATGATCTGCGTGGTGCCGTAGTGGGTGGAGGTGCTGGCGGAGTACAGGTGTCGCCACTCGCCGTCGACGTGCACGTCCAGCGTGGGCGTGAGGATTCGGGCCGGGATGGTCACCGAGGGCCGGCCGTCGATGATGGTGGTGCGGGGCGTCGTCATGCTGCTCCCTTGCTCGGGGTGTTCGGGTCGAGCCGTCCGGGGTGCCACCCCTTCCGACATGAACAATAGTAGCATGCTTAGTCACCATTGCAAGCTGGGCGGTCTCCGCTGTGGGGCGGGAACGGCGGACGGTTCCGGGTGGACCGCCGGGCTGTCCCGTCGGCGGCGCCGGTGCCCGGTCGCGCGGCGATCAGAACAGACGGAGGCAGCCGGGCTGCTGCGCCTCGGCCTGGGCCATCGCGGCGGCGTCGCGCCCGCCCCGAAGGATGATCAGCTCGCGCTTCAGCAGGTGCATCTGCCGGCCGGTCAGACCGCCCAATCCCGCATCGAGCAGGAACCCGTCGACCTGGTCCACGGCGTCGTCCGGGTGGTCGAGGGACCACGGTGCGCCGTCCAGGACGGATGCCTCCTGCCCGGTGATCACGACCGAGACGGAGAAGGCGCGTCCGGCCGGGTCGAAGGCGGGGACCACGTGGACGGTGCTGGCGACGACGAACGGGGAGCCGCTGGTGGGCATGGTTGAACTCCTGGGCTTCGCAGGGGCGCTGAACGGATCGGCTGCCGGGGCCGGCCGGAGCGGTGGCCGCTCCGGCCGCGGTCCTCATCCCATCGGGACGGTGCGGAAGTAGAAGGAGGGGAGGACGGTCAGCAGCGGCGCGGCGTCGGGGTGCGCGTCTTCGGGCCGGTACCCCTCCGGGGCCATCGCGGCGTTGGTGAGCAGGCAGTCCACGCCCAGGAACTTCCTGCCGATGTACTGGGAGGCGAACACGGTCTGGGGCAGCCACGACTGGTCGGCGTCGCGCCGGGCCTGGCGCAGCATGGCGTCGTTCAGCTCGTCTGCGGTCGGCGGCAGGGCGTCCTCCTCGCGCCAGCGCCACACCGGGTCGGTGCCGGGGCCTGGGATCGGGTTGTTGCGCACCACCCAGTGCACGAACACCAGGGTCGGCCCGTTGGGCCACAGGCCCGGAGCGCGGCCGGTGGCGAAGTACCGCTCGTACTTCAGGGTCGCGCCCCGGTAGCGCCACACCAGCCGGAACTCGCACCGCCCGCGTGCCGCGTCCGCGCCGAGCAGCACCACCCACCCGTCGCCGGTGTTGCCCTCCTCGGCGGGGGACCACTGCGCTTCGGCGTCCCACCCGTGCCGGTGGGCGTAGGCGACGACGGCGCGGACCTTGGCCGGGGCCTTCGGCGCGGCCGGGACGGCGGTGGCGGTGTCCAGCACAGGAGCTCCTTCGGTCGTGGTGGTGGCGCGGTGCGCCAGGGGTGTGGGTTCCGTGGCGCCGCCGGGGGCCGAGGGGGGGAGGGGAGGGCCGCGCCCGGCGGTGCCACGGACGGGCGCCCGGAGGGGAGGGCGGGCGCCCGGTCCGCGGTGTCGGGGACTCGCCTTCCCGACATGAACAATAGTAGCAGCTCTAGCCACTATTGGCGAGTGGAATCCCGCACCGTACGGAGCGGCCCCCGCTGCCGGACGGTCAGCCGTACAGGTGCGCCAGGAAGTCGGCGGACCACCACGCGCGCCGGACGTCCGCCGGGAGCGGGTCCAGGGCGGCCACTGCCCGCTCGGCGTACTGCGCCGCGTGCTCCGCCAGCCGGAACCCCTCCGACAGCGCGTCCTGGTGGTCCGCGCCCGGATCGTCCATCTCGGTCAACGCGACCCACCGGTCGGTGCGGCGCTGCGCCGCGGCGATGGCCTCCAGCGCGGTGACCGCCGGCTCCGGCTGCCGGTAGGTCGCCAGGACCTCCTTGGTCATGTCGACGATGATCCGGGAGTGGCCGTGCTCGGCGGCGGCCCGGAGCGCGGTGTCGTGCAGGTTCTGGACGATGGTGCCGTTGAGCACCACCTGCCACCGGCCCTTCGGGCTGGGGGCGTGGACGGTGCACCACAGCGGGGTGCGCCCGTCCGGGCCAGCCTGCCCGGCGAGCGCCGCCGGGATCGGCATCGGGATGTACGGCTGGTCGGGGTCGTCCCCGTCGGGCACTCCGGCCGCGGCCTTGGCGACGGTCCGTTCGTCCGGCTCCCACGTGAAGCCGGTGCGGGTGACGGCGACGCGCACCGGGTCGGTGCCGTCCAGGGCGGCGGCCACCAGGGAGGAGTGGAACGCGACCCCGGGCCGGGCCTGTCGGCAGATCTCGAAGAACTCGGCGAGCTCCTCGACGAACGCGGGCGCGCCGACGGCCCCGGCGCTCGCCTGGACGCCGGCGACGACGTGCCGCTCCTCACCCGCTCCGGGGAGTGTGAGCAGCTGGAAGTGTTCGGACTCGCTGATCAGCGATCCGGTGAACGCACTCAGCGGGACGGCCGGCTGGGCGGAGATGCCTCCGACCGCCTGGATCTCGATTGCCACGGGTCTACCTCCTGGATACGGGCCCGGCGGCGAGCGGGCCGCCGGGCCTGGTGATGGTTTCGGGTGCCGCCGCCGTCGGTGGGCCGGTTGCTTGCGGCGGCGACCGGGGGCCGGGCGGTGGCAGGGACCGCCCGGCGCCGGGGCTAGTCGGCGGTGAGCAGCGGGGCGTGCTCGTCGCAGACCGGGACGTGGATGCGGTTCACGTCGAGCCGGAACGCCGTGGCCAGGTGCCGGTCGCGCCACACCCCGTCGACCCGTCCGGACCACGCGCACAGGTGCGCCGTGTCCTTCGACAGGTGGATCACGTCGGGGCTGTCGGCGGTCAGTTCGTACGTTCCCGGCGGAAGGGCGGGGACGTACTCGGGGATGCCCAGCCGCAGGAAGGACGGGTCGCGGAACAGGCGGGTGATGGCGGCGTCGCCGGTCGGCTCGGTGAACCGGGTGCGCACGTGGTTGAACCAGCCCTGCGGCTCCCGGGTCCACTCCACGTGGCCGTGGCGGACCACGTCTCCGACGTTGAACAGCGTGGGGATGCCGCGCTCGTCCGGGTAGGGGCTCGGCGGCAGGCTCGCCGGGTCGACGTGGCGGTCGGCGGCCACATCGAACACCGTGTGCCCGTGCTCGCGGAGGGTGAACGGGAACTCCCAGTACAGGGCCGCGTGGTACGAACCGGCCTCGACCGAGGGGCGCACCACCCGGGACGTCCAGACGTACTCACCCCGACCCAGGTGCTCGATGGTCAGGACGACGGACTCCTCCCCGCCCCGGGCCAACTTGACGTCGCCGGGGCGCAGGTCCCGCAGCCGCATCGTGGCGGTGCCGTTCGGGCGGACGGCCGCCCCGCGCTGGGCGGGGGTCATCGGGGTGCTGGCGCTGGTGGGCATGCTGCTCCTTGCTCGGAGTGTTCGGGTCGAGCCGTCCGGGGTGCCACCCCCTTCCGACATGAACAATAGTAGCGCACTTAGCCACTATCGGCAAGCTGGGGTGATCGCTTCCGTTGGGGCAGGTCGGGGAATCCGGCCGCAGCGACCGCCCGCCGCATCCGCCTGCCGCGGTGCTCCGGCTCGGCGGCTGCGCAGAACGGCGCCCTTGGCGGACTCGGTCCTCGGCCCGTTGAATCCCCCGCACTCCCGGGGCCGCACCGGCAGGCGCGGCCCCGGGGAGTGCCGTGGTCAGCCGGCCGAGTCGGGCCCGTACAGGGAGCGCTGCAGCGCGTCCTCGGCCGCGCGGAAGGCCGGGTCGTCCAGGTCGTGCCCGCACCCATGGCAGCGTCGGCCGGAGTAGCGGCAACGGCACGACGCGATCTCGGCGACCGGGAACAGGTCCTGTCGGAGCCAGAACCCGTAGGTGTCGTCGTAGGCCCGGCCGGAGATCGTCTCCACGACGGTGCCGCGCCACGCCTGTCCGGCGAAGTACTCCCGCGGGTTGCTGCCGAGGGTGACGTACAGGTTGTGCCACCAACCCTCGTCGGTGGGGCACCACTTGGGTGCTTCGGCGCGCCACTTCGCGCCCCGGGAGGACAGGCGCTTGCCGCGTGCCCGGGTGACCAGGGCTTCGCCCCGGACGGTCGGGCGGATCTCGAACCCGCCGCCGGCCTTCGGCATGGCGTAGTAGGTGTGGTCCTCGGTGGTGGTGGCGCCGGGAAGCGGCATGGCGGATCTCCTTCTCGTGATGGGGGAGGGGCCGCCCCGCCCGGTGCGGGGCGGCCCGGGGGCGTCAGGCCGCGAAGCAGCGGCGCTCGCAGCTGTCCCGGTGCACCCGGGTGTTGTTGAAGGGGTAGTAGTCCGTGGCGGCGGCGTCGGCGAGCTCCTCGGCGGCGAAGCACACCGACACCCGCCCCCGGCGGGAGATGGCGTTGGCGAACAGCACCCGGAAGTGCGTCGGACCGGTGGCGGCCTCGCGGGCGACGGTCACCGCCCCGGTCGCCTCCTCGGTGCTCAGCCCGAACGCCACCGCCCGGCTCCGCAGCTCGGCCAGGCGGCGCAGCAGCTCCTCCCGCCCCGCCGGGCGGCCGTCCTCCAGGGAGGCCAGGGAGCGGGCCCAGTCGGCCAGGTGCAGCAGTTCGCCGGTGGTCGCGACCGGGCGGTGCCGCGCCGCGCGTCCGGCCGCCTCGGCCAGCGCGGCCAGGTCCCCCCGGGGGCCGAGCATCCGGTCGACGGCCCCGTTCAGGATGCTCAGCCCGTATGGCGTCTCAAGGTGCTCGGCGACCCCGGGGCGGGCGAGCGCGCGCCGGGCCACGGCGTCGGCGGCGCGCACCCGCGCCTGGACCTC
Organism: Kitasatospora sp. NPDC088548; assembly: GCF_044753005.1. Lineage (NCBI taxonomy): Bacteria > Bacillati > Actinomycetota > Actinomycetes > Kitasatosporales > Streptomycetaceae > Kitasatospora > Kitasatospora sp. NPDC088548. The sequence continues at coordinate 14,956 of NZ_JBIVMI010000020.1, read as the reverse complement.
GCGCACGCTGCTCCGGTAGCCGGGGTTGGCCAGGATCTTGGGAGCCAGGTTGTTGACCGCGTAGGCGGCCTTGTAGATGGTCCAGACGTCGCGGTCGGTCTCCGCCTCGGTGCGTGCGTTCACGGTCGCTCCTTGCTCGGGGTGTTCGGGTCGAGCCGTCCGGGGTGCCACCCCCTTCCGACATGAACAACTATAGCGTAGATAGCCACTATTTGGGAAGTGGGTTGTGTTCCCACCGCGCCCTGCCGGGCCGGCACGCGGCCCCCGACTGCCGGCGCCCGTGCGGACCAGTGCGGCTCGGTTCCGCGGCGAGTGCTCCGCTGGCCCCGGCGGTGCTCGGCCGCCGGGAGCCGCACCGGCGGCCTACGCGCCGCACCGGCGGCCTACGCGCCGCACCGGTCCGCCGCTGCCCGGAACGCTTGGGCGGCCTCGGCGGCCGTCCGTCCCGGGCAGCGGCCCCACACGTGCACCACCCGGTAGCGCAGCCGACGCTGCTCCTCCTCGTCGGCGCCCTGCGGGAACTCCACCGGGCCGCCGTTCACGTGGTCCGACAGCAGTACCAGGGCCAGCGCGCGGGCCGCCCGGACCGCGGGCGGGTCGTACTCCCGGCGGCTGCTGCGCCGGCCGTCCCCGCCCGCGACGTCGAGCACGCCCAGCATCGACGCCGGCAGCGTCACCGTGCGCCCGCCGGTGGCGAACAGGCCGTCGCCCTGGAAGAGCCCCACCTTCTCGACGTGCGCGGCGGCCCACAGCAGCAGCCACTGCGCGGTCGCCGGAAGGATCGTGCTGTCCTGGCTGTACCGGAAGGGCCGGCCCGGCACCGGGTGGCCGGGCAAGAGGCGCGGTGGGGTGGTGCGGCGGGGCATGGGCGTACCTTTCTCCGGGCTGAGCGGCAGGGATGCGGGCGGGCCCGCGGGAGTCGCGCCGCGCCCGGCGGGTGCCGGGCGCAGCGCGGGTGGAGCGTCGGACCTCCGGCGTGCGGGGCCGGACGGCGGGTCAGGTGAGATCGGCGACCAGGGCGGTCGCGTTGTCCGCGGCTTCGCCGGTGCGAAGCGCGGCCGTCACGGCGGTGGACACGAGGGAGCGCGCGGCCTGCCGTACGGGGCCGGCCAGGAACTCGGCGACGTTGCCGCCCCGGTCCTCGTGCGGCTCGTAGGCGCCGTCCGAGACGAGCAGCAGGCGGTACTCCCCGGTCGGATGCGTCACCGACTCGATCGCCGGATGCCTGTAGTGGTAGCGGACCTCCTCGTCGGTCTGGCCGGAGCCGAGACAGGAGGTCACGCGGTTGCGGTTGCCGCCCGGCATCCCCGCGCGGGGCGGGTAGACCCGGCGGAGGTTGTGGTCGGCCGTGAGCAGGTGCGCGCCCGTCCCGGTGACGACGTAGGCCCGGGAGTCCCCGCACCACGCGACCTCGAGCGGCCGGCCGGGGGCGCTCACCGCCACGACCGCGCACGCCTTCGGGAGGTAACGGGAGAGGTGCGGGTCCTGCCGCTCCCACTCCCCGGCGTACCGGTCGTACAGGGCGGTGAGGGCGCCGACCGCGCTCGCGCGGCGGGCGGCGGAGCGGGCAAGGCTCCGGGCCGCCGCGACGGTCCACGCCCGGACCTCGGGGGTGCTGCCGATCCCGTCCAGGAGGACGTACGCCCGGGTGCCGTCCGGGGCGGTGCGGACGGCGGTCGCGTCGCACTGCGCCTTCCGGGTGCCCAGCTGCTGGGCGGCGGCGTATCGGGGGCGGCCCCCGGCGGCCTGGGCCGACTTGGCCGTGGCGGCGGGCGGCGGGGTGCTGGGCTCGGGGGTGCTGCCGTGTCCGGCCACTGCTGCTCCTTGCTCGGGGTGTTCGGGTCGATCCGGCCGGGGTGCCAGCCCGTCGGACATGTACAATAATAGCGCATCTAGGCACTATCTATGGGTGAGTCTCAGAACTCCCAGCAGGGGAATGAATCGCGGTCGTCGTCCCAGGGGTAGACGCGCCCCCGGTCGAGGCTCTCGCCGATCACGTCCAGGTGCCCGTCCAGCTCGTGGTCGGGGCCCACCCATCCTTCGAACTCCCGCAGTCGTGCGGTGATCTCGTAGCTGGTCGCGTCGGCGCTGACGACCAGGGCGGCGATGTGGCTCGGCCGCCCCTGCTCGTCGACGGTGGCGTCGGCGGCGGGCCTCAGCTGCCATTCGCCGGCTGCCGGGGCGATGGTGAACGGCTCTCGGCGGCCGGGGTGGAACAGGTCCCAGAGTGCGGCGGTCGGCGCCGGCGGCGTGATGGTGATCGTGCCCTCGGCCTCGTAGGTGTACGACATCGGCGTGTCCTCGCTCTGGCGGGAAGTTGTGTGCGGATCGGTGGGGCGGCCCCACCTCCTTGCGACATGAACAATAGTAGCAGATCTAGCCACTATTGGCGAGTGCGTGCTCCCCCCGTCATGTCCTCGGGAGTGCGGGGCCGCCGCGGTGAGCGGCGGCCCCGGCGGATCAGCGGGTGGCGAGCGGGCGCTCGATGGTGACCAGCTCGGCCGCCGCGACGTCCGCGAACCGCCCGACGGCGAACGGTCGGCGGAAGGAGAGGCGCCGGTCCTCCTCCTCGACGCCCAGGACTTCCGCCCACCACCGGGGCCGGTCCCCACGGACGGCATCCCCCTCGGCGGTGCCCGCGGCGAGGACGGTCGCCCGGATGCCCTCGACGTGGATCACGTCCGCGGGGGCGACGTCGGCAAGCGTGCCGTTGAAGGTCACGTGCTCCCCCTCGGCCTGGGCGACGGCCGCGGCGTAGAGCGGGTCCGCGTCGGCGAGGTAGCGCCGGGCCTCGCCGAGCTCGTCCAGCGCGGCCAGGCGCTCCGGGTCGGCCGCGTCCGGGGCGGAGGAGACCCGATCGGCGGCGGCCTCCGCGGCGGCCCGGACCTCCCCGATCCGGGACGTGTCGATCATCTCGGACCTGTCGGCCTGCCACGCGGTGCCGTCCTCGGCGAACACCCACTCCGTGCCGTTGACCGTCTTGCGGTGGGTCGCGGTGCGCACCCGGCCGTCGGAGCACCGCAGACGGGCGCCGACGACGTCGTCCTGGGCGGTGCGGTCCCGGACGGCGGCGGCGGTCAGGCCGTAGCTGGCGGCGTGGGCGACGGCGTGCTCCAGGGAGTTGAACGTCGGCCAGAGCTCGGAGTCCGCGCCGACGGCGACGACGTACCGGCCCGGCACCTCCTCCTCGTCCTCCCCCTGGGCCGGCTGCTCCTCGTCCTCCTCCTCGTTGCACTGCGAGCAGGTGCCCGCCGGGTGCTCCGGGTGCTCCGTGCAGATCCGGCCCCACGTGTTGTACGGGTCCTGCGGGTCGGTGTCGTCCATCTCGGCGTTCTCCTCGGCGGCCCGGTTGGCGACGTCGACCGCGCACCCGGTGACGTACCAGGCGGTTTCCGCGTCGGCCGCGGCGAAGACACCCCACTCCGGCCCGTGGGAGGCGGTGGCGCACTCGGCGACCGGGTCGCCGGTGACACCGGCGGCGACCGTGCGGCCGTGGACGCAGCAGGCCGGTTCCCGCCCCGTGCCGGTGGGGCTCGACTGCCGGGAGGAGATCGCGGTCTCGGCGTCGGCCCGGGTCGGGTGGTGGGTGCCGTCGGCGTGGGTGAGCAGCCGGCCCTCGGCGGTGACCGCCCCGAAGCTGGCGCCCTCTCCGTGTCCGATGCGGAAGGTCCAGCCGACGGGGTGCTCCTCGCCGTCGGCGAGGACCGGCCGCATGTGCGGGTTGCCGCCGAAGCCGCGGGCCGTCTCCTGCGCTGCGGTGAAGCGGGCGAAGGCGTCGCGCAGCGCCGCGGCCTCCGGCGTGTCGGCCGGCTCGGCCGGGACGGCCACGGCCCGGTCGCGGTTGGCCTCGGCGATGTACCGGAACGGCTCGACGGTGCGCCACCCGAACGCGGCCAGGATGCCGTCGGCGTCCGGGTACGGCTGGTACGGCAGGGGGACGTACAGCGAGAGGTCGTCGGAGCCGACGGGGCGGACGGTGAGGCGCTGCTCGCGGTAGCCGGGAAAGAGGACGGCGCTGTAGAACTCGACGACGGCGCGCCCCCTCGTGGTGGGCGCGGCGGCCCCCTGCTCGGCGGGCGCGGCAGCGGACTCGGCCTCCGGGACGGCCGGTTCGGCGGCCTCGAACCCCAGCTCGGCGGCAAGCGCGCAGGCCGCGCGGTGGCTGGCCACGTACGCGCCGCCCTCGAACTCCTCGATCGGGACGGTGACGTTGCCGTGCAGCTCGCCGCGGGCGGTGGTGGCCGACACGGGCCACGCCTTCACCAGGAAGCCGACGACGCGCTCCGACTCGATGACCAGCACGTCTCCGTCGCGGATCTCCTCGTCGCACTGGGTGGCGTCGTACGCCTCGACGGTGCTGTCGAACCGGTGCACGGCCGGGACGCCGGAGGTGGGGAAGGTGCTCTGCTCGACCACTGCTGCTCCTTGCTCGGGATGTTCGGGTTGAGCCGTCCGGGGTGCCACCCCCTTCCGACATGAACAATAGTAGCATAGTGGGCCACTATTGGCAAGCGGGGTGAGCCGCGCCGACATGTACCGGGGTGGGCGGCCGGATCGGTCTCCATGGGAGTCCTCGCGTAACGCCTGGCCGGCCAGGTGGTGCCCGCGCCCGTGGCGGCGGTGGCCGGCGTGCTGGCAACGGCACGGCCGCCCTCCATCTCGCTCGGGATGGGCAGGGGGCCGCCCGGTACGGTGCGCTGCGGGCCGGGGCGGCGGTGCCGGCCGCCGCCCCGGCGGGATGGCTCAGTCGCGCGGGACGTAGAGGCCGCGCTCCTCGCGCCGCATCTCCCAGTCACGGCGGCCGGGCTCCCGGCCGGGGCGGAAGTCCTCGCAGGCGAAGATGCTCCCGTCGGGGCCGTGCTCCTGCTTGGCGTCGCCGCACTCCAGGCACCGGGTGATGGCCTGGCGGAACTCGAAGCACATCGCGCGGTGCTCGTCCAGGCCCTCGGACAGCGCGTGGTGCGGGGTCGGGTGGCCGTCCCGGTTGGCGGGGTTGGTCCAGTCGCCGGGGCTGCGGCGCCCCTCCGCGGTGGCGACGTCGAACCGGCCGGCGTACGACCACGGGCCGGCCGGGGTGAACTCGGCCGGGGCGTCGGGCCCGTTGAGCATGTTCTCCGGCCAGACGGTCACCAGGCAGGCGCAGCCGGGCACGGTGTAGTGCCAGCCGGCCAGGTACCCGCCGTCCCCCCACACGGTGGCGGCGAACTCCCCGAACGCGAGCGGGGCGAGAGCGGCGGCGGCTTCCGGGTGAACGGCGATCGTGCGCATCGTGTGCCTTCCTGTCGTGCAGTCCTGGGGGTTCGGGCTGAGCCGTCCGGGGTGCCACCCCATTCCGACATGAACAATAGTAGCACATCTAGCCACTATTTCGAGCGACGGTGATCCGTCCCCGCTACTGCGGGTCGACGAAGCCGGCCGCGGCGACCGCCCACCGCATCCGATCGCCGTGGTGGTCCGGCTCGGCGGCGGCGCAGAACAGCGCGCGCTTGGTGCACTCGATCCGCAGCCCATTGAAGCCCAGCCGGCCCACCGCGTCGGCCCGCAGCTCGGCGACCTCGTACGGCGTCACCAGCGCGCCGGTCTCGTGCATCGACATGTACAGGGCCTGGGCGGCGGGGCTGATCTCCACGGACGTCCTCTCGATCGGGGGTGGGGGAGTGCGGGGCCGGGCTGCGCCCGCTCGGCGGCGGGCGCAGCCCGGGGGCGGCGTCAGACCTCCGGGGTGGGGCCGTACGGCCCGTACCAGCGGCCGGAGGGGCTCCGCCGGGTCACGGTCACCTGCATCTGGACGTCGTCGGGGTCGTCGGTCAGCGCCACCTGCACCCGGGCGCCGGCGCGGAAGGTCATGATCACCACCCCGGGGCTCACCTCCTCGCCGCCGTGAACCATGACCTCGACCTCGCTTCCGGGCTTCAGGCCGAGGAAGTCCGGCGCGCTGAGGTTGGCGACCGAGCGCCACCACGTGGCCTGCTCGCGCGTCCCGCCGGACGGCTTCGGCGGCATCGGCTCGAACTGGCTGCCCGGCCGGAAGTCGATTCCGGTCTCGACGAGATCGGCGGTCGGGCTGTAGAGGTGGCCGTCGGCGTAGGCGGCCGGGACGCTGGAGGTGGGGAGGGTGTTCTGCTCGACCATTGCTGCTCCTTGCTCGGGATGTTCGGGTTGGGCCGGGCGGGGTGCCAACCCCTTCCGACATGAACAATTATAGCATATATAGTCACTCATCGGGGGTGTTGTTCGGCCCGGAATCCGCCGGCCCGGCGCGGCCCGGCGCAGTGCGGGCCGTGCCGGGGGCCTACGCGCCGAACGGGTCCGCGGCGGCCCGGAACATCTCGGCGGCCTCGGCGGCCGTGCGACCCGGAGCGCAGCCCCACACGTGCACCAGCCGACGGCGCAGGTAGCGCTGCTCCTCCTCGTCGGCACCTGCCGGGAACTCCACCGGGCTCCCGTTCAGGTGGTCCGACAGCAGCACCAGGGCCAGCGCGTTGGCCGCCCGGACGGCCGACCAGTCGTAGACCCGCCGGCTGCTCCCGCGCCCGTCTTCGCCCGCGACGTCGAACGCGCCCAGCATCGACGCCTGCAGCGTCACCGTGCGCCCCGTGCCGGGGAACCGGTTGTCGCCCTGGAAGAGTCCGACCTTCTCGACGTGCCCGGCGGCCCACAACAGCAGCCACTGCGCGGTCACCGGGAGAACGTCGCTCTCCTGGTCGTACTGGAAGTGCTCGCGGGGCTTGGGGTGACCGGGAAGCCGGCGCGTGATGCGGACGGACACGGGCGTACCTCGTTTCGTGCTGCAGGGGCGGAAGGGGAGGGCGGGGCCGCGCCGGTTGGTGGGCGGGCGGTGTGCGGGGGTCCGGCCCGGCGGCGGGCGCTCCCCGCCCGCCGCCGGGCCGGCCGGTCAGTCCTCGGCGGTGGCACCGTCCGTGGACCGGCCGACGCGGAGCGCGCCGTGCGCTATCCGGGTCGTGCCGTGGATGTCCAGCTCGTGCTTGCCCCAGTGGCCCGGCTCGGTGTGCCAGACGGTGACGACGTCGGAGCGCAGCGCCATGCGCTCGAAGGTGTAGACCTCGGGGCGCCACTCGATCACGCTCGCGCCGTTGACGGCCGGGATGCGGAACCGGTCGCCCGCCTGGAGTGCGAAGTACGGGACGCGGTCGCCGGCGGGCTGCTGCTGCTCGTTCATCTCGGGTTCCTCTCGGTGGTTCGGGCTGAGACGGCCGGGGTGCCACCCCCTTCCGACATGAACAACTATAGCGCATATAGCCATCATTCGAAAGAGGGTGGCGCTGCCTCTTCGGGCCCGGTTGCCGGTCAGCCCTGGTGCGCGATGCCGTTCGGCGGGGTCCACCTCGGGTGGGTCATCGCGCGCACGGCCTTGCGGCACTTGCGGCACAGCCGGATGGACGGCAGGGTGCGGGCGGCGCGGCGCAGCCGGCGGGCGGCCGGGTCGCCCTTGGGGTGGCGCGGCCCGTAGGTGCGCAGGATGCCCCACTCGCCGCGTCCGGTGCGGGCGGCGAACCCGCCGTCGAACACGGTGGGGCCCGTGGGCGAGTCGGTGACGAAGCGTCCGCACAGCGCGGCGGAGCGCGTCCACGGGCCGGGGTTGTGGTGGCCCGGCGGCATCGCGTGCTCGCCGTTGCAGTGCAGGAGGGGAGCGGTCGGCATGGATTGCCCTTCATGGTGCGGGGGTTCGGGTTGAGCGCCCCGGGGGCCATCCCGGAGCGACATGAGCAATAATAGCAGGCATAATCACTATCTGGGGTCGTGTGCCGCCCGGCTCACCGGAAGTCGGCACCACCCGCGCGGCGCCGACGGGCCGCCGGAGCGCCCGCCGCTCCCCGGAGCGACCAGCGGCCTGCGCGGCCGGCCTACCGCGCACGGGGCGGCACGGTCTCCGCGTTCCGCTCCTTCAGCCACCGGAGGACCTGCGCCGGAGCGTCCGCCGGATCGGCGGTGTCCCACACCCCGTACTCCTCGGTCCCCGTGTCGTCGTCCAGCTGCCAGACCAGCGCGTCGCCGTCCAGCCCCACCACCAACCGGCGCGGCCCGTCCGGTGTCGTCAGCTGCACCGACGTCGCGTAGAGGTTGTAGCCGGTGCTGGTCACCTCGGCCGGGACGCCAGCGGCCTGCAGCGCCGCGGTGACGGCCCGGGTGTCCGCGGTGTAGCCATGGAAGTCCGGGTGGATGGCCCACCGCTGCGCCGGGCCGTCCACGGTGGCGCGGGCGATGTGCCCCGTTCGGGAGCACTCAACGATCAGTCGCACGGCGGGAACGGCCGGGCCGTCCGGGCCGAGCGGAAACAGCTCGGCGGCGTACACGTCGCGGATGCGGGCGGCGGTGACGTACCGGCCGGGGAACATGCTCGTCGGGTCGCCGTAGGGGTCGCTGGGGCCGGTGTAGGTGGTGGCCGGGGTGGGGTCCTGCTGCTGCGCCATGGTGGCGGTCTCCTCGGTGGGTGGTCGGCGGGCCCGGCCGGGCCCGCCGGTGATCGGGCGGAGTGAGGGCGGGGCCCGGGGCGGTGGGTGGCACCGCCCCGGGCGGGGCGTCAGGCTGCCAGCACGGGCCGGGTGTTGGCGGCCCCGTACGGCCGGTCCCGGACGACGACCACGGGTAGGGGCAGGCCGTGGTGCTCGGCGAGCAGCGCAACGGCCTAGTCCTCGTGGACGTCACCGACCGGGACGGGGGTGCCCGCGTGGTCGGTGACGATGTAGGCGGCGCTGGCGTAGGTCGAGTGGAAGCGGACCGTTCCGCCGATGCCCTGGTGCCCGTCGAAGCTGACGGCCCGGGTGAACTCCTCGACCGGGCCGACGGGGCGCAGCCGGGCGACGGTCCGCGCGGCCAGAGCGGACGGCACGGCGGCGGCCTCGGTCTCTGGCTCGGCCTGCTCGGCGGCCTGCTCGGGCTCGGCCTGCTGCTCCTGGTCGTCGGCGTCGTCCTCGGCGGCCGGGGGGTCGATGCTGTCCAGGATGGCGCGCACGGCCGTCGTGACGGTCTTCAGGACGGCCGTCATGGTGGCTTCGATCTCCTCCGGGGTCTTGCCCGCCCAACCCGCGATGTACGGGGCGGAGCTGACGCCGGAGTCCAGCCCGAACCACGCGCACACGATGGCGGCGACGGCTTCGGCCTCGGTCTCCATCCGGCCCCGGTGCTTGGCGTACTCGGCCATGTCCTCGACGTGCCCGCACTCGACGTGCCCGACCTCGTGGGCCAGCGTGACGGTGGCGTGCGCCTCCGGGTCGGTGTCGCTGACCAGGATTTCCCGGGTGGCCGGGTTGGTCAGGCCGTCAGCCGGGGAGGTGATGGCGTGGGCGACGGTGTACCCGCGCCGCTCGGCGTGCATCGTCAGTGCGGCCCAGAGGCCGGCCGGAACGGCCCCGGTGACCTTCGCGCTGATGCTGACCAGCGGCGCGGCGGTCGCCCCCTCGATCGGGTCGGTCTGGCTGATGTCGAACACGCCCGTGGTCCCGTACTGAACGTAGGTCTCCGGCTTGCCGTCCTCGTCCAGGACGGGCTTGCCGTCCTCGTCCCGCCTCCTGCGCGTCATCCCGACGAAGATCGTCAGGCTCTTCTCGCCCCGCCGGACCTGGCGGCCCTGGCGCTGCCACTCGTTGTAGCTGGCCACGGCGGTGGCGTGGGGGCACTGCTGGAGGATGAGCAGCCAGTTGCGGAAGCTGTAGCGGCGCAGGTCCAGCGACTTCATGGCCCGGACGGTCGCGGTCCACCCCTCGCTGGTGGCGAGCGAGACAACCGCCTCGGTGAGCTTGTCGCTCAGCTCGGCGACAGCGGCCTCCCGCTTGGCGGTGCGGCGCGCCTTCTCCGCCTCGGTCACCTTCGGGCGGCGAGTGGTGGAGGGCTTCTTCGCTCGGGTCTTCGTCGTGGTCACTTCTCCGCCTTCGTTCGGATGGTTCGGGTTGAGCCGGTCGGGGTGCCACCCCCTTCCGACATGAACAACTATAGCGCATCTAGCCACCAATTACTAGCGGGGGTGTGCCCCGGTCCGGCCTCTGGGCGGGACTCCGGACCGGGGCACAGCCCACCCGCAGGACTACCCCCAGTCATCCCCGAACAGCGAACCCGTGCCGAACGCATCGGCGGACGGACCGAACAGCACCGCCTGAACCGCCTTCACCCGCCCGAACGCCTCCGGCCGGGCGCCCGCCCACGTGACCGCCTGCCCGCCGCCCGCCGCCCGCCGCACCCGGGCCGACGGCACCGGCGCCGACTCCAACACCATGGCGAACTCCTCCGCCGGCTCCGACCCGACCGGCGCCCCCTCGTCCGTCCGGCCGGGGCCGGTCTCCACCGCCGGAGCCTCGACGGGCGTAGCGTGCCCGGCGAACAGGTCGCGGGCCTCGGCCTCCGACCCCCGCCAGGCAATCGCCCGGCTGCGCCCCGGCTCCGCCAATCCGTCGGACCACCAGTCCTGGCAATCGCAGACAACCCGGAACTGCCCGGCCCGCCCACCCGCGATGGCCTCGATCACCACACCGCGATGGCCGTTCTCCTCGACCTCGACCCGGACCAGCGCGTCCATGGCTTCCTGGGTGACGATCCGCAGCCGGTTGCAGCCCTCGGTGAACGTCGACCCGTCGACCTCGCTCACCATCTCGGCAAGCCAGTTGCCGCACCGGTAGATCCGCACCACCCGGCGGGCGTGGTTCTGCTCGTAGAAGTCCTGCACCGCCAACTGGCCCGGCTTGACGGTGCGGCCGGTGGAGTCCACCGGCAGACGCCACGCCTCCACTCCGGCCCGCAGCTGCGCCTGCACCTCGTCCACCTCCTGGTGGTCGAGCTCGGCGCTGTCCGCGATGTCGAACGTCATCTGGTCCTGCACGGTGGGCTGCTCCCTGGGGTCTCGGGTTGAGCCGGTCGGGGTGCCACCCCCTTCCGACATGAACAACTATAGCGTACTTAGCCACCATCTGCCAGTGCGGGGCCGGATCGCCCCGAACAGCGGACCCGTGCTGAGCGCGCCGCCTGGGCGCAGCCGACTTCCGGCAGAGGCCCGGCTCGCCCGCCCGCCCGCCCCACCGGTTCGGGGCCGGCTTCCAGGACCCCCCTGGAAGCCGGCCGCAGGCTCTTCGCCGGTTGCCGCCGCGGGGCCGGCCTCGGGGCCCTGGCTGCCCGGTAGCGGGGCGAGCAGGGTCTACTAGGCGCCCAGCGGGACCGCGAGCAACCAGGGGCACTCGGAGATCAGGGGGACCTGCCACCCCCTGAACGTCTGGACGTGCTCGACGGTCGGTCGGAACCAGCTGCCCCCCTGCGCCCGGATGAGCTGGTCCGCGCCCGGGAAGTGGAACCTGTAGGCCGCCCACTCCTGCGCCGAACGCACGGCTTCAACCGGGGCCGGAGCCCAGACTGCGAAGGTGGCCACGCCCCAGCCTTCGACGCGCAGCACGACCGTGTACCGGTGCATGAACAGAGGGACGACGATCCCGGGGAAGTGGACCACGCGGGGCCGTGTGGCCTGCTGGTACCACCCCCGCGCGCGGCGGCAGGTGGCGGCCATGGCGCGGTTCAACTTCGGCACGACCCGGGCGGACAGCTCGCGGGTGGAGAACATGGCGGACCCTTCGGGGCGGGACGGGCGCAGCGGCCCGGGAACGGGGTGGGCGGCCGTGGCGGGGTGGTCGGGCCGGGGTCCGGCCCGACCACCCTCGGGGCCTAGCGCAGCGTGGTGCCCGGCATGCTGGCGAGCGTGCGGCGCAGCGCGTCCAGGGTGTCCGGCGTGAGCGGGACGGTCTCGCCCTGGTCGTCGTACCCGGCCAGCAGGGCCGGGCCGTGGTACTGCTGGTAGATGAACCCGAAGCGTCGGGCCAGCGCCGTTGCGGGCCGGTTCACCGGCTCGACCCCGTAACCCTCGTCGTCGATCCACATGTCCATGGCGGGCGTGAGGCGGACGACGTCCGCGCGGTGGCACTCCAGCAGGCGGGACACGGAGAGCGCGTCCGGCTCCGGGAGGTCGATCACCGAGACGTCGCCGTCGGTGGTGATCAGCAGGGCGGGGCGGGCGGGGGCGGCGGGTGCGGACATGGCGGACTCTTCTCCTGGCGGTGGGTGGGCGGCGCGAGGCCGCAGACGGGGCGCAGCAGCCCGGGAGCGGGGTGGGGGCGGCCGGTGGCCGCCCCCACCGGGGGCGGCTGGCTCAGGCGGCCAGAGCGAGCGCCAGGGCGCGGAACTTCGGGCTCGCGGCCACCTGCTCGAAGCGGGCGGCAACCGCCTTGTCCTTCGGGCGGTGGGTCTGGAGCAGACCGAGCACCCGGGCGGCGTTGTAGTGCTTGACCTGGAAGGTGCGCATCCGGCGGTTCTTCCCGCCCTTGTTGACCCGGTTCGGGCTCTTGGTGGTGAGCCGCTTGCGGGTCTTGCCCATCTCGTCGGCGGTGCCGAGCTTCTTGGAGATCGCGGAGGTGTTGCGGCTGATGTCGGCGGCGTCGTACCCGGCTCCGGCCATCACCGTGGCGACGGGGAGGGTGCGGCCGGAGAGAACGGCGGCGTGGGCGCGGGCGTTGCGGGCGGCCTTGCGGGTGTCGGCGGCGCGGTCGCGGCGGGTCTGCTGGGCCTTGCGGGTCTGGGCGTTCATCTCGGGGGTCCTTCCGGTCGGTTCGGGTTGAGTCGGTCGGGGTGCCACCCCCTTCCGACATGAACAACTATAGCAGAGTTAACCATCAAAGGGAAGCCGGAACCGGCCTCACCAGCAAAGTCACCCCGGCTGCCCCGGGGCCGGACACCGACCCCGGGGAACAAGATCACTAGCGCGCGACTGCGGCGGATGCCTCACGCAGCGCGGCCCGCACGCACTCCAAGGCGTCCGCCATCATCCCCCACCCCGCGTACTCCACCGCCGACGCGAGCGACCGCAGCGCACCCCGGGCCCGGAACCGCGCCCGGTCGTACCCACCCTGGGACACCCGCCCGTACAGCTCACCGGCAAAGGACCGGAACTCGGCCAGCGAGAAATCGCCGGAGAGGAGATCTCCACCCATTTCCGAAAGCCGCTCGGAAGAACCCTTGCGAATGCTCTCAAGGGCTTTGCCGACAACCTTCAGAGTGCCAGGGAGAAGAAAGCTCAATTCCTCGGAAGCGCGGTCAGCGTGCATTGATCTACCCCTATTGCTGAATAACCCTGGACAAATACCGGCGGGCGACTACCGTGCCGCCCGCCGGGTGACGACTACACCGCGACCGCTACGCCGCGAGTTCGACCTTCGGCGACTGCGGCACCGTCCCGTCGAACAGCGACGGCTGAACGAAGTCCTCGCGCGGGGCGAGCCTGAGCACCGCGCCGCGCACCGTGCGGGAGGTGATCGCCGGGGGCAGGTGGGCGGCAACCTTCTTGGGGTCCTTGATGGCCCGCCACATGCCGTACAGGTTCGCGTCAAGGGCACCCTGTGCGCGGGCCAGCTCGGCGCGTGCGGCCTGCACGCGGGCCACCGAATCCAGGGTCTCGATCAACTGCTCGGAGTCGAACTCCATGGTGTTCCCTTCGACGGGTCGTTCGGGTTGAGACGGTCGGGGTGCCACCCCCTTCCGACATGAACAACTATAGCGCATCTAGCCACTCTCGCCAAGATCCGCCGATCACCCCTCTTGAGGTGGTTTCGTCTCTGGTTTCCTCTCTGGTTTCGTACCTGGTTGCGTCTATGGTTTCGTCTCTGGTTTCGACTAGAGACACCCCCTCTCGCTCCCCTCTCGGCATTCGCACAGCTCAGACCCGGTTAGTTCACCCCAGACGACTCCGACTTACCTCTGTGCGCCCCCTTCCTGGTGAGAGTGATGATGGTTGGGTTGGGGAGCGGGTGCGCACGTCGCCTTTGGTGACGCTGCGCTGTGCTTTTTCTTTTCCCCTTCGGGCCTGTGGCGGGCCGGGTGGCCTGGCGGCGGGCTGGTTGGTGGTGTGGGTGGCCTGTGGCGGGCTGGGTGGCCTGTGGCGGGTGGGGGCGGGTTGGTGGCCGGGTGGTGGTGTCGGGGGCGGTGGTGGGGTGTTGTGGGGCTGTGGTGGGGTCGGTGGCCGGCCTTTGCCGGTTGGGCCTGGTTGTCTGTCGTGCTGCGCGGGGTGGTCGGGTCGGGCTCGGGGTGGTGGTGCTGCGCCTGGTCGTCCGGTTCGGCCGTCCGTCGGGTCGGTGGTCTGGTCGGGTCGGACTCCGGCCCGGTGGGTGGGGCTGCGCCCCGGTGGGTTGGTCGGGTTCGGGCTCGGCCTGGTCGTGCTCGTGGTTCGGGTCGTCCGGCTCGGGCTTGGTTGAGCTGGTGGCGGGGCGTGCATTTTCTGCACGGGGTGGTGGTGGGTCCGCTGGGCGTGCTGGGTGGTGGGGCGTGCACTTTTTGCACGGGGTGGTGGGGCCTCTGCTCCTGTTAGCCGTTTGTGGGGTGGTGGGCAGGTGGTGGAGGTGTTGCCGGTGGCGGGGTCGTGGCGGGCCGCTGGGGGGCTTCTGCGGGCCGTTGGCGGCCGGTCCGGCCCGGAGGGTCGGCGGCGCGGTGCGGGCGTGCTGGGGGGCGGTGGTCGGCCCCCAGTCGGACGTGTCCATGTCAAGTTTAGGAGGCGGTCTAGTCCTTGCCCCCGGAGGGGGCGGTTCCACCATCGTGCGCATGTCATTTCCGGCGAGTGGTCCAGTCCACTCCGAATGGTCTATACCTCACAGGTCTATACCACTTAAAACTGACAGGCCGTCACAAAAAACTGACGATACGTCAGCCAACCCGAATCCCCCCACCCCCCACCCGGACCCGCTACACTGGACCCATGACCACCACCACCCACTACCCAAGCGCGGAGCGCGCCACCACCAACGCTCTGACCAGCCAAAACACCACCCACCACCCCCAAAAGGCCGGCCGAACCCCCACCCACCACCACCGCGCTCCGGAGGAGCGCAGCCACCGTCCCGCACTTCGCCACGGAGTGGCGAAGCAGCACCCGCCGCGTAGCGGCGGCGCGTCGCGGCTCCGGAGGAGACCGGCGCGC